>DATAOX010000088.1:0-8526 GCA_036265555.1 Solirubrobacterales bacterium | reverse complement strand
CATTCCGATCAGCTTGCGGAGGACCGCGTCGCGGTCGATCCACTCCCCGACCTTGAACAGCTGCATCTGCTCCCGGTAGAGCTCCGGCGAGCCGATGCCGTAGATGCACGACACGGAGGCCACGATCACGACGTCACGGCGCGCGAGCAGCGCCGCCGTCGCGGAGTGGCGCAACCGGTCGATCTCGTCGTTGATCGACGAGTCCTTCTCGATGTAGAGATCCTGCGCCGGGACGTAGGCCTCCGGCTGGTAGTAGTCGTAGTAGCTGACGAAGTACTCGACGGCGTTGTCGGGAAAGAACTCCCGGAACTCGTTGCAGAGCTGCGCCGCGAGCGTCTTGTTGTGGGCGATCACCAGCGCCGGGCGCTGCATCCGCTCGATCACCCCCGCCATCGTGAACGTCTTCCCGGTGCCGGTGGCTCCGAGCAGGGTGAGGAATCGCTCATCAGCCCGTAGGCCCTCCGCCAGCGATCCGATGGCCTGCGGCTGGTCAGCCGTAGGCGTGTAGGCGGGGTTCAGCTGAAACTGCGTCACCCGGAGGACGATAGCCGCGCGGGCCGCGGATCCAGCGGACCGCGTGGTGCTAGTCCGCCCGAGCCGGCCCGCTGACCGCTTCGATCCAGTCCCAGCGCCTGCCGCAGAGCCGGTGCGCTCGGCTTGCCGGGAGGTAGGAGATCCGGGTGTCCGCGGCATCCTGGTCCGTGAGCGCAAGCGGGCCGATCGGCTGGGCGGCGCCACCGCTGCCCGGGTGGAGGTCGAAGCCGTGCACCGTGATCGCGACGTCGTGCGTGCCGCGGCTCAGAGCAACATCGCCGAAGGGCACATATTCGCCGGCGTTGTTCAGGAACTGGCGCGCCGAGCCCACGCGCCTGCCGTCCACCGACAGGTCAACCTCGGGCCGCACGGATCCACCGAGGTAGACCGAATAGTCGCCGGCGTGCGGGATTTGGACCCGGGCGCTCAGCGTCCCCGGCGTCCGCGGCACCAGCGCGGACTGGTACCGGGAGGTGTTCCACGCGGCCGGGTGATCGGTCTCGGTGAGCGGGACCACGACCACCGGGTCGCGACTCACCGCGGCGAGCGTCCCACCGCGCCCGGCCCGGCGAGCCAGCCGCTCGACCTCCGCGCATCGGGGCACTCCGGCCGGGTCCGTCTCGGTGCCGAGGCCGAGATGGTCGATGACGAAGCGTTCCGAGGTCTTCGGACGCTGCCAGACGTCGTAGTAGGAGCCCTCGTAGAGGAGGTGGTAGGGCGACGGCGGCCGGCTTGCGCCGGGGCCGCGCCGCAGGACGAGCGTCCTGTAGGTCAGGATCGGGTCGAGCTGGAACTCGTCGATGTCCGCCGTCTGGCCCTTGGGAACGGTGTGCCCGTTGAGCAGCGGGATCCTGCGGCGCCGGAGCTCGGAGACTCCCTCCGGCGCGGCGTTCCGCAGGAAGTGACGCACGCCGTACGGCTGGTACTCGGTCATCAGGGTCGGCCCCTCGCTCCCGATGATGCCGCCGATCGTCTCGAGCTCCGCGAGCTGGCCGCGCGGTGCGAGGCTGACGTCCCGGTAGGCGAGGGCGGTCGACCAGAGGACGCCGACGGCCAGGACGGCGACGAGAACCCCGCCGGCCACGCGACGTCCGCCGGCGAACAGGGCGACGCCTCCCGCGGCTGCGATCAGCGGGATCGCCGGCGACGCCGTGGCCAGCGCCTTCCCGCCGACCCATGGAGAACCGATGATGAAGATCGCGAGCGAGGCCGCGACGGCACCGCCCCCGTACACGAGCAGCGCCCAGGAGCGGGCCCTGATCGCGAGCACCACGCCGGTGAGCGCCGCGATCCCCACCACGGCGATCAGGATGTACGTCGTCGTCAGGGCGCCCGGGTCGACGCGGAAGTCACCGGTCGGCCAGACACCGAACAGCTGCAGGACACTGAGCGGATGGAAGAGGTTCCCGAGTGCGGTCTCGCTGGTCAGCGGGGACGACGTCGGCGGCACGAGCCCGCCCGGGATGATCACGGGTAGGCACATGACGACGACCGCCGCAGCGAAGAGTCCAGCGCGAATCGCCACCTTCCGCCCATCCATCACGCGGGCGAAGACGACGAGGACCACGGCCAGCAGCGGCGCCAGCCAGACTCCCCCGCCGCCGCTGAGGACCGCGATCAATGCCGCGCTCATGACCGCGAGCGGCACCAGCGGGCGCGGCGTGTCCCATTCACGGATGGCGAACGCCGCCATCCCCGCGATGGAGACGACGAGCGCCGCGGCGGCCATCTCCTTGATGCCGCCCCAGAGGTAGTAGCCGAACAACAGCGCGGACTGCGCCCCCAGGAACGCGGCCAACGCCCGAAGCCGGGGCGAGGTGACCAACGGCTCCGCGACCGACCAGGCGCCAAGCGCCAGCAATGCGCCCATGTAGGCCATGTACGGCTGGATCACCCAGGCGACGTCCTGCCCGACCAGCTCGCGGCCGACGCCCAGCGGCAGGAAGACCCCAACCGGATAGCCCGCGCCGAGGTTGAACGCGAGGGTCGCCTCGTAGGTCGACGGAGGCAGCCCGGACAGGCTGCGGCCGTGGTCCATGACACGGTCGGTCAACGCCATCCAGGTGGCCGTGTCGTCGAGCTTGATGTAGCCCGCGAACGTCGCCTGCCCCGAGAGCACGATCGGTGCCGCGTACATCGCGAAGACGGCCACCGCGGCGGCGATCGCCCACCAGGCGAACGCTCGATCGAGTGCCGGAATCGAGAGCCCGAACCCCAGCACCGCGAGCGCGAGCGTCACCGGTGTCGTCAGCTCGGCGAGGCCCCCGTCCAGCGTCAGGAACTGGTCCACGACGATGATCAGCGCGAGACCGGTGGCGGGGACGAGCACGCCCGGAAGGTCGATCCCAGAGATCCGCTCGACCAGCAGCCCGCAGCCCAGCGCCAGTACCGTCAGGACCAGGGGGAACAGGAACCAGGTGATGAAGAGCGTCAACGGGGGCGGCCGCCCCAGCCCCCACGGTGGGGCTTCATCGGTTGGCTAGCCCCAGATCCTGGGCGTACTGGTCGCGATACTCCTGGCGTTTGTCGAGCACCTCCTCGACGTAGGCGCGCGTCTCTGGAAACCGGATGTCGTCGAGTGCCAGACCGGACGCTCCCCATCGGTCGACGTTTCCCGTCCCCGCGTTGTAGGCCGCGAGTGCCGCTACCTCGTTGCCGTCGTAGCGATCGAGCAGATACCGCAGGTAGTAGGAGCCGTAGCGGATGTTGATCTCGGGGTCCGAGAGATCGGAGGTGACGAAGCTGGTCCCGCCGCTCAGGTGCTCGATCACCTGCGCGGTCTCCGGCGTGATCTGCATGAGTCCGAGCGCCCCCGCGTGAGACTCCTGGTCTCGGAACCGCGACTCCGCGTAGATGACGGCGGCGATCATGGCCGGATCCAGGTTCTTCTCCGCGGCCTGCTGCCGGATGATGTCGTCATGCTGAAGCGGCAGCGTGAGCTCTCGGATCGCCTTCTGGACGTCGATGCGGCTGATGCCGATCGCGAGACCAACGCCGAGAAGGGCCGCGACGGCGATCCAGCCCCAACGCCGGCGACGGCTCTGCCCTCGCGCCGGACGGCGGCGGGGGCGAGTTGCCGACCTCGCCGGGCTCATCGCGGCGCGCCGGATGGTCGCCTGAGAAGTTCCGTCAGCGCCGATACCTGGCGCTCGAGCTCCTCGAGCGACCCGTCGTTGGCGATGACATAGTCCGCTCGGGAGGCCTTCTCGATCTGGGGAAGCTGGCGGCCGGTTCGCGCCTCGAGCATCTCCGTCCCCCGCAGACCGGCCCGGGCGGCCCTCGTCTCATCGTCGGCGACGACCGCCACCGTGGCATCGAACGCATCCTCCATGGAAGTCTCGAAGAGAAGCGGAACCTCCACGACCGCGAGCTCGACCCCCGGCTCCAGAGCCGTGCGCCACTCCCCGACCCGCTCGCCGACCAACGGATGCAGGAGTGACTCGAGCCACGCCAACTCCTCGGTTGAGTCGAAGACGATCGCGCCGACCTGGCCGCGATCGACGGTGCCCGCCGCAACCACCTCCTCGCCCCAGCGCTCGAGCAACTGGTCGCGGACCTGCGGATCCTCCAGCAGCTCGTGGACGACGGTGTCACTCGAGAGCGTCGCGGCACTGAGCCGGCCGAATGCTGCGAGCGCCTCCGACTTTCCGGCGGCGATTCCTCCCGTCAGTCCGACAAATGTTGGTGGTGAGGGGGCGTCAGCCCCCGAAGCTGGCTGGTGCCGTTGCGGGTTCTTTGATGAGGGGGCGTCGGCCCCCGAAACTGGCTGGTGCCGTTCCGGGGGGGCGGCGATGACTACTCCCTGCCGGCCTCGTCCTCGGCGGGCCCGGGCTGGGATTCGCCCTCGGCCTCGGGCGGCGCCTCGGGGAAGACCTCCTCGGAGACGTCCAGATCCGGAACGTCCTCGGGGGCTGCCTCCTGGGTCGCCTCGCCGGTCAACTCGGGAGGCATGAGGTCGCGCAACGGGAGGTTCTGCGACTCCGCGCGCTTGATGGAGAGCGATATGCGCCGCCGGCTCTCGTCGATCTCCAGGATCCGCACCCAAACCTGATCCCCGGGCGAGACGACCTCGCTCGGATTCTCGACGTGATGCTCGGCGAGCTCGGAGATGTGGACCAGGCCCTCGACGCCCGGGACGATCTCGACGAAGGCGCCGAACGCGACGACCTTGGTCACCTTCCCCTCGAGCGCATCGCCGGGCTTGTATTCGTCCAACACCCGGCGCCACGGGTCCTCCTGCGTCTGCTTGAGGCCGAGTGAGATGCGCTGCCGCTCGCGGTCGATGTCGAGCACCTTGACCCGCACGGTCTCCCCGACGGACAGCACTTCGGACGGGTGATTGACATGGCTCCAGGAGAGCTCGGAGATGTGGATCAGACCGTCGATTCCCTCGAGATCGACGAACGCACCGAAGTCGACGATGTTGGAGATCTTGCCCTCGACCACCATGCCGGGCTGCAGGCGGCCCAGAATCTGCTCCCGGACCTCCTTGCGCTCCTCCTCCAGCACGGCACGGCGGGAGAGCACGACATTGTTGCGACTGCGGTTGAGCTCGATCACCTTGGTCTCGAGGGCCTGCCCCTTGAACTCGTCCAGATTGTGGACGCGGCGGATGTCCACCAGGGATGCCGGCAGAAAGCCGCGCACGCCGAGGTCGAGGATCAGCCCGCCCTTGACCACCTCGATCACGGTCCCCTCGACCGGCTCGCCGGATTCGGCCGCTGCTTCGATCTTGCGCCAAGCCTTCTCGAACCTCGCGCGCTTCTTCGACAGGACGAGGCGCCCCTCCTGGTCCTCCTTGGTGAGCACGAGGGCGTCGACGTGCTCGCCCAGAGCTACCTCCTCGGCGGGGTCGACGGAGCGGCGGATCGACAGCTCGGTCGACGGGATGACGCCCTCGGACTTGTAGCCGATGTCGACCAGGACCTCGTCCTTGTCGATGCGGACGACCTCGCCGCTCACGACATCGCCCTCCTCGAAGGGCTTGATCGTGGCGTCGTAGTTGGGAACCAGCTTCCCGTCGACCTCGATCATCAGGTTGTTATCGCCCGCGGGCGGTGCCTCGGTGGCCGGGCTTGCGGCAGGCTCGGTCGTCGTATCGGTCGCGGACACGGCGGCTAATCATAGAGACGACTGGCCCGAGGTCCGTCGAGAAACGCCCGCCGGACCCCTAGTACTCTCGAACCCAGTGGCGCAGCGAAGCACCAAGCGCGGGCCTCGGCGAACGCCTCTGGGCGGCGACGCCGACGTCCTCGTCTGCGGGGCGAGCTTCGCGGGGCTCGCGGTCGCTCGCGAGCTCGCCGGTGCGGGCGCGAGCGTCCTGATCCTCGACCGCTACGACATCGGGGAGCGCCAGACGTCCGCATGCGCCGCGCCGACCGGGTGGCTGGAGGCGATGGGCACCGCCGCGGCGATCCGCCAGACGTTCCCCGAGCTGGTCATCCATACGCCCCACATCACCACCCGCATGGCGCTGCCGTGGACCTTCTCGACGTTCGACTACCGGACGCTCTGTGCCTTGATGTTCGAGCAGTCCGATGCCGGCTTCGAGACCGCGACGGTCCACGGACGCACAGCGACGACCGTCCACACGGACCGCGGCGACCTGTGCGCCCCCTTCGTGGTCGACTGCCTGGGCTGGCGGCGGGTTCTCGGCTCGTCCGGGTACCAGCCTCCGGACGCACCGCTCTCGCGCGGCCTCGAGGTACATCCCGGCGGCGCCTCCGACGACCTCGAGATCTGGATCGATCGCGGCTACGTACCGGCCGGCTACGCCTGGAGCTTTCCCGCGAGCGAGGAGGTTCGCGTTGGCGTCGGGTCGTTCGAGCCGAGATTCCACGTCAAGGAGCCGACCGTCCGCCTCGCCGACGATCTCGAGCGCCATGCGGTCAGGTACCAGGGCAACTGGATCCCGCACCGCCTCCGCCGGGCGACCGAGGACGGCGTCTTCTTCGTCGGAGACTCGGCCGGGCACTGCCTACCGCTCACCGCGGAGGGGATCCGGACCGCCTTCTACTTCGGCATCGCCTGCGGGCGCGAGGTGCGGCGCGCGCTCGCCGGCCGCGCCACGCGACGCGAAGCGCTCGAGCGATACGGCGCGTTCTCGGACCGCCACCTATGGCACTTCACGTGGCTCCTGCGCGTCCAGCGGCTGATCCCCAGGGTGCCGCCGCGCATACTCGGGGCGGCGCTTCGCGCCATGACCCTCGACGCATTCGTCCGCTGGTCGTTCACCCACTACCTGCGGATCGCCCACCCCGCGTATGCGCTCGCGCTCAGCGGACGACGAGATACGTCCCAGCCATCAGGAGCACGACTCCCGCGACCCGAGAGGCGCTCAGCGGAGTCCGCTCCAGCCCCAGCACGCCAAGGCGGTCGATGAGGACCGACACCGCCAGCTGGCCGGTGATCGTCGCGGCCGCGACCCCGCCCGCGCCGATCGAGCGGACCGTGATCAGCGCCGTGGTGACGTATACGGCGCCGAGCACGCCTCCGACCAGGTAATACCAGCGCACGTCGAATGTGGATGCGAGGCCGCCGGCCTCGCCGCTCGCCGCGACGACCACCGCCAGCGCCAGCGTGCCGATGGTGAACGAGACGAGCGCCGCCGCGATGCTGCCTGTCGCACGCCCGAGGCCTGCGTTGATGGGAGCCTGCAGGGCGAGGATGCCTCCCACGATGGCGGTCAGCACGACGGCGAGCCCGCGGTCCATCGGCGCGATCCTACTGATCGCCCGCCGGTGCATCGACAGGCGTCCAGGGCTTGAACGGGAGCGGGCGCTCGTCCGTATCCCCAAGGTGAGAGTCATCGTCGGGTGCCCGCTGGAGGCGCTCGGTGACCTCAGCGCAACGGCCGACGAACAACAAGCGGGGATGGATGAGGGGCAGCGCGACCAACGGACGTAATCGCCTGGTAGCTGTGGCAATGTGCAGTCAGCCGGATTCACGGCTGGTCGGCTTGGTCAGGGAGGGGCATGAGCTGGCGTTCGAGGAGATCGTGCGGCGCTACCGGTCCTCGCTCGTGGCCTTCGCCGGCGCGATCGTGCCACGCGACGGCGCCGAGGATGTCGTCCAGGAGGCCCTGACCAAGGCGCACGGTGCGCTCGGACGTGGTCAAGCGGAGATCAATCTCAGGCCGTGGCTGTACACCATCGTTCGCAATCGAGCCCTCAACGCCCTGCGGGACGAGCCCGTCCACGACCATCTCGACGAGAACTTCGACGGCGTGCCGCAACCGCCCGAGGTGGCGGCGCGACGCGAGGCGCTGGCCGCGTTGATCGCCGGCGTCCGGAGCCTGCCCGGCCCCCAGCGGGAGGCGATCCTGAAGCGCGAGTTGGAAGGGCGAAGCCATGATGAGATCGCCGCCTCCCTCGGCACCAGCCCTGGAGCCGTGCGCGGGCTGATCTACAGGGCGCGGACCGCGCTCCGGGACGGCGTCGGCCTCCTGATCCCGCTGCCGGTGCTCCGAGCGGTGCTCGGCTCAGGACCAGTCGGTTCCGAGGCGGCGGGGGCTGGAGGAGCGGCCGCAGCCGGCCTCGCTGCAGGGGGCGGTGGAGTCGCGATGAAGGCCGGAGCGACCCTCGGTGTCGCGATCATCGCCGTCGGATCAGGAATCGCGATCGAGCACCGAGGCTCGAGATCCGATGAGACACAGGCCGCGGGCGCCGGTCCCGCTCGCTCGGGCGCCCTCGCGGCGGGACCCGGTTCGGCGCGCGCGGGCGGTGGACGCTCACTCCTCGCCGCCGACACCGAGCGCGGTGGCTCGCGATCAGGCTCGGGCGGCGGCGGCGAGAACAGCGGCCCGGGCTCTTCGAGCGGGCCAGGCTCCTCGAGCGGCCCGGGCTCGGGAGGGGGCTCCGGTCAAGACTCCTCCGGGGAGGGGTCGGGCTCCGGCGGTGACGGCCACGCGGGATCGAGCGGGAGCGGCGATGACGGCAGCGGGTCGAGCGGCAGCGGGTCGAGCGGCAGCGGGTCGAGCGGCAGCGGGTCGAG
>DATAOX010000087.1:0-18412 GCA_036265555.1 Solirubrobacterales bacterium | reverse complement strand
CCGCGAGGAGCTCTCCACGCGCAGCGCTACCTGCCGGGGCAGCGGACCCAGGCCGTGCACTGGTTCGGAGCGCAGGAGGGCGAGCTCGCGTGGTGCACAGCGGCCACGGGGTGGTCCAAGTCGTCGCGCAACTCGTTCGTGGCCCCTTGGCTCACCGGCGCCGCCGCCCTGGTGCACGACGGGCGCTTCGATCCCGTTGAGCGCCTCGAACTGATCGAGCGGGAGCGCGTCAACGTGCTCTGCCAGGCTCCGACCGAGTATCGGATGATCGCCAAGCGCGCCGGCGTGCGCCCGCTCTCCTCGATCCGGCGCCTGGTCTCCGCCGGTGAGGCCCTCAACCCGGAGATCATCGACGAGTTCCGTGGCCGCGCGGGGCTCGAGATCTGCGATGGCTACGGGCAGACCGAGACCGGGGCGCTCACGGGCGTTCAGCCGGGGGACGAAGTGAAGCCCGGATCGATGGGACGGGCCCTCCCGGGCATCGAGCTCCGGATCGCCGATGGCGAGCTCCAACTCCGGGCCACGAGCTGCCCCACCTTCTTCGGCGGCTATTTGGATTCCGACCGACGGCCCGAGCTGATCGACGGCGTGTGGTGGCCGACCGGCGACTACGTTCGCGAGGACGAGGACGGAACGCTGTGGTTCGAGGGACGAGGCGACGACATCATCGTGTCGGCCGGGTACCGCATCGGGCCCTACGAGGTCGAGTCCGCGCTCGTCAGCCACCCATCCGTCGCCGAGGCCGCCGCCGTCCCGGCCCCTGACCCTGAGCGCGGGTCGGTCGTCAGGGCGATCGTCGTGCTGCGCCAGGGCGACCCATCGCCCGGCCTGGCCGAGAAGCTCCAGGACCACGTGAAGCGGATCACCGCCCCCTACAAGTATCCGCGGATCGTCGAGTTCGCCGATGAGCTCCCGAAGACCGCGAGCGGCAAGATCAAGCGCGCCGAGCTCCGCCGGGACGGCACCACGTAGCCGTGTCACGCTCTCCTTACCGCGCGTTCGCGGGGATCTTCGCCGCGACGCTCCTCACGTTGATGGCCGTGGGCGCGTACCTGCCGGTGCTTCCGCATTACGTGAAGGGGCCGCTTGGCTACGGGAGCCTGGCGGTTGGGTTCACGATCGGCGCCTTCGGCTTCACCGCGGTCGCCAGCCGACCGCTCGCCGGCCGCATCGCCGATGCGCGCGGCCGGCGCCCGGTCGTGGCGACCGGCGCGATCCTCGCGGCCGTCGCCGGTGTCCTTCACTTCGTCCCGGCGGGGCTGCCCGGCGTGATCATCGCTCGCCTCGTCCTCGGCGCCGGTGAGGGCACGGTGTTCACCGCGGGCGCGACCTGGGTCGTCGACCTGGCGCCGCGCGAGCGGCGGGCGCGGGTCATCGGCCTCTACGGCCTCGCCGTCTGGGGCGGCCTGAGCACCGGGCCGCTGATCGGATCGGCGCTCTTCCACAGCGCGGACTTCCACGCGGTTTGGGCCTTCTGCGCCATCTCTCCCCTGCTCGGGGCGCTCGTGGCCCTGTTCGTCCACGAGACGTCGCGCCCGGTGGCGCCTGTGCCCCGTCGCCGGCTGATCGTGCGCGAGTCGGTCCACCCCGGGATCGCGCTCGCCCTCGCGACGGTCGGGTACGCCGCCATGGCCTCGTTCATCGTGCTCGACCTGGGCTCAAAGCACATCGGCCACGGCGCCGCCGCGTTCGCAGCCTTCGCAGTGACAGTCGTCCTCACCCGACTCGCCGGGGGCGACCTGCCGGACCGCATGGGGCCCATCCGCTGCGCCGCGGGCGCGGCGGCGGTCTCGGCGGTCGGCCTGGTTCTCATCGCCCTCGCTGAGTCGCTCGCCATCGCCCTCGCCGGCGCGATCTGCATGGGCCTGGCATTCGCGCTGATCTATCCGTCGCTGTCCCTGGTCGTCGTCAACAGCGTCGCGGACTCCCGCCGTGGCGCGGCGCTGGGCACCTTCACGGCGTTCTTCGACCTGGGGTTTCTGCTCGGTGGGCCGCTCACCGGGCTGGCCGCGTCGCTCGGCGGCTACTCGGCCGCCTTCTGGCTGGCGGCGGCATGTGCCGTCGGAGCGATCGTGGTCGCGAGCACGCTCAGAAGGCTGCGCACGCTTCCGGCGCCCGCGACCGGGTGAGACCTCAGGCCCTGGTGCGGTAGAGGTGCGTCGTCAGCGGCGCGAACACGGCCGTCAGCGCTGCGCCCACCCCGAGCGCGATCCCGATGTCGCCGGCGTGCACCGTGCCGTCCATCAGTCCGCGCGACGCGGTGACGAGATGGGAGATCGGATTGACGTCGACGAACGCCTTCAGCCACCCCGGCAGCGTGTCCGGCTGCACGAAGACGTTGCTGAGAAACGTGATCGGAAAGAGGGCCATGAAGCCCGCGTTCATGACGGCGTTCGGCGCGCGCAGCAGCAGCCCCACGGTCGTGAAGACCCACGCGAGCGAGAACGAGAAGACGACCACGAGCAGGATCGCCGCGAGGACGCCTGGAACCGATTGCGGCCGAAAGCCAAGCGCCAAGCCGAGCACGACCACGACCGTGGCTCCGACGAGGTACCGGACGCTGTCGCCCAAGACCGCGCCGACGAGCGGTGCCGGACGCCAAATCGGCAGCGAGCGGAAGCGGTCCGTGACCCCTCGGGTCATGTCGGTGTTCAGCGTCACACCGGAGTAGACGGTGGTGAACAGGACCGACATCACGAGGATTCCCGGAAGGATGAAGTGCAGGTACTCGCCGGTGGAGCCCGCGATCGCGCCTCCGAACAGGTAGGTGAACATGAGTAGGAACAGGACGGGCGTAAGGGTCACGTCGAGGAGCTGTTCGGGCACGTGCTTGATCTTCAGGATGCCCCGCCAGCCGAACGCGAGACAGGCCGAGAGGGCGCTCGGACGCGCCGGACGGGGCGTCGACGAGAGCGCGGCTCCGATGGCCTGATCGGCAAGCGGTCCGGATCGGGCCGGTGCTGTCGGGACGGCGCTCACGCGGCGACCTCCTCCTCCTCCTCCTCCTCCTCGGAAACGGCGGGCTCCGCGACGGCCTCCTCCTCGGCCGGGTGGCCCGTGAGCGCGAGAAACACCTCGTCGAGACTAGGCTGCCCGAGCGCAAAGTCGGCGACCGCGATTCCGCTCCGCGAGAGCTCGGCGATGGCCTCGGCCGCCCGCTGGGGATCAGGCGGGCAGGCGGCGGAGAGCGCGGCCGGGTCGGCCTCGAGGCGAACGCCCGCGCCGAGCGCGCGGGCGAGAACGTCCTCGGCCCGCGGTCGTTGCTCCGGGTCGAGGAGGCGAATGCGGAGGGCACCGCGACCGACCGAGGCCTTGAGCTGGCTCGGCGTACCCTCGGCGATCACCTTGCCGCGATCGATCACCGCGATCCCGTCGGCGAGCTGGTCGGCCTCGTCGAGGTACTGCGTGCAGAGCAGGACTGTGGTGCCCTGTGCCGCGAGCGCTCGCACGATGTCCCAGACCTGGTTGCGAGACCGGGGATCGAGCCCCGTGGTGGGCTCGTCCAGGAACATGAGCTCCGGCGTGACGACGATGCTGGCCGCGATGTCGAGTCGGCGCCGCATACCGCCGGAGTAGCTCTTCACCTGACGTCCGGCGGCGTTATCGAGCCCAAAGGCCTCCAGCAGCTCGAGCGCGCGTGCCTTCGCCTGTGCCCGCGAGTATCCGAGGAGCCGGCCGATCAACACCAGGTTCTCCCGGCCCGTCAGGTCCTCGTCGACGGAGGCCAGCTGCCCGGTCAGGCTTACGAGCCCTCGAACCGCGTCCGCCTCGGAGACGATGTCGCGTCCCAGGACGCGAGCCGTGCCGGAGTCAGGCCGCAGCAACGTCGCCAGCATCCTGATCGTCGTCGTCTTGCCGGCCCCGTTTGGACCGAGCATTCCGTAGACGGCGCCGGAGCGGACGGCCAGGTTCACTCCGTCGACCGCCCTGGTCGACCCGAACGACTTGACGAGATCGGAAGCCTCGATCGCGAGCACGCTTCCAGCTCAACATAGCGAGGCGCCATCGGGCCTCGCAGCGCCACCGAACGGCTCGATACAACTCAGAACAGGCTCGGCTGCTCCCGCTCCGGCGGCGGGATGGTCTCGCCGTCCTCCTCCCCGGTCTCGTCCTGGACCATCTCGCGGCGCGGCCCCGTTCGACCCGGGCGCCTCACCAGCGCCGACAGCCGGTTCGCCTCCTCCTTTCGCATATACGCCCCGCGCTCATAGAGCTCCTCGTAGCGAGGCAACAGATCGGGCCGGCGCTCGCGAAGCCAGTCAAACCAGATGTCGCGCACCTCGCCGCGGAGGTGAAGGGCGACCCCGCCGATCGAGTCGGGCCCGGCCTCGTCCAACAGCTCGAGGAGCGGCTCGACCTTCTCCGGCGCATCGTTGACCCCGGGGATCAGCGGCGCGATCAGGACCCCGGTGCGAATCCCGGCGCGCTTCAGCTCGGCCACCGCATCGATCCGCTTGCGGGGGTGCGGCGTGTGCGGCTCGGTGTCGCGCCACGCCTTCTCGTCGAGCGTCGGGATCGAGAGGTTCGCGGTGAAGTCCGTTCGCTCTGCGATCTCCTTCATCAGGTCGAGATCGCGCAGCAGCAGCGGCGACTTCGTCAGCACCGAGCACGGATTGGCGAAGTCGCGCATCGCCTCCCAGATCCCGCGGAGGAGGCGGTAGCGGCCCTCGACCCACTGGTACGGGTCCGTGTTGGTGCCCAGGGCCACGTGGTCGCCCTTCCACGACGGCCGCGCCAGCTCGACGCGCAGGAGCTCGGGCACGTTGACCTTGACGACGATCTCCCGCTCGAAGTCCTCACGAGCATTGAAGTCCAGGTAAGTGTGGGTCGGACGGGCGAAGCAATAGGCACAGGCATGGCTGCATCCCCTGTATGGATTGATCGTGTACCTGAACGGCATTCGCGAGCGCTTCGGCACTTCGTTGATCGCGGAGCGCGCCCGGACCTCGTAGAAGCGGGTGCCCAGCGCCTCGGGGGCATCGAACGTCCGCACAACCGCGGGCTCCTTGAAGCCGGGCAGCGTCGCGTCCCGCTCGTTCTCGATCGTGAGGTTATCCCACCGCACGAACAGATGTTCGCACATACGCCGGACGAGAGCAGAGGCCCGGCCGACCCGCTGCGTACAATCGAACGCGACGCGCCGGGAGGCATCCAGAGGCTTGACCAAGGCAGTACCTGTAGAAGAGAAAGAGCGGGTCGTCGTCCGATTCGCCGGTGATTCGGGCGACGGGATACAGCTCGCCGGCAATCGCTTTGCCGCCGCGACGGCGCTGATCGGGAACGACCTCGTCACGCTGCCGGACTTCCCGGCTGAGATTCGCGCGCCGGCCGGGACCCTGGCGGGCGTGTCGGCGTTCCAGATCCACTTCGCCTCGCGCGACATCCTCACGCCGGGCGGCCAGCCGAACGTCCTCGTCGCCATGAACCCGGCGGCGCTCAAGACGAACCTTCCCGAGCTGGAGCGCGGCGGCATCGTGATCGTGAACGAGGACGGCTTCGGCGACCACAACCTGCGCAAGGCGGAGTACGCGTCCAATCCCCTCGAGGACGGGACCCTCGACGAGTACCGCGTCTTCCGGGTCCCGATGACCTCGATGACCGTGCGCGCGACCGAGGGCATCGACGGGATCAGCGCTCGGGACGCCGCCCGCTCGAAGAACTTCTTCGCGCTCGGCCTGGTCTCGTGGATGTACAGCCGCCCGACCGACGTCACGATCGAGTGGATCGAGCAGAAGTTCGGCAAGGTCGAGCCGGTGATGCGCGCGAACCTGGCCGCTTTCCGCGCGGGCTACAACTTCGGCGAGACGGCGGAGCTCCTTCACGTCCATTACGAGGTCAAGGCCGCCCCCGCCCAGCCCGGCACCTACCGCAGCGTCAACGGCACGACGGCCACGGCCCTCGGTTTGATCGCGGCGAGCGTCCAAAGCGGGCTGCCGCTGTTCCTCGCGAGCTATCCGATCACCCCCGCGTCGGAGCTGCTCCACGAGCTCTCGCGACACAAGCGCTTCGGCGTGCGAACCGTCCAGGCCGAGGACGAGATCGCCGCCGCGAACATGGCGCTCGGAGCCTCATTCGGCGGCCACCTCGGCGTGACGGCCTCGAGCGGCCCCGGCATGGACCTGAAGCAGGAGACGATCGGCCTCGCCGTCGCCCTGGAGCTGCCGCTGCTCGTCATCGACGTGCAGCGGGCAGGACCCTCCACCGGCATGCCGACGAAGACGGAGGCCGCGGACCTCCTGATGGCGATCCACGGGCGACATGGCGAATCCCCGCTCCCGGTCATCGCGGCCGCCACGCCGGCGCAGTGCTTCGAGGCGGTGCTCGATGCGGCCCGTATCGCCATCACCTACCGGACGCCGGTGATCCTGCTGAGCGACACATTCCTGGCGAATTCGTCCGAGCCCTGGATGGTGCCTGACGCGGCCGACCTGCCGGAGATCGATCCGCGCCTCGCCACCCGTCCCAATCGCGACGGCGAGTTCTGGCCCTACCTGCGGGACGACAGGCTCGCGCGTCCGTGGGCCGTGCCGGGGACGAAGGGGCTCCAGCACGTGGTCGGCGGTCTCGAGAAGGAGGCGGGCACGGGCCACATCAGCTACGAGCCGGAGAACCATGGGCTGATGACTCGACTGCGCGCGGAGAAGGTGGCCGGCATCGCCGGCGACGTGCCGGAGCTCGAGGTTGACGACCCCGACGGAGCCGAGATGCTCGTTCTCGGCTGGGGCTCGACGTACGGGGCCATCAAGGGAGCCGTGCGAAGGGTGAGGCTTCGCGGGAAGCGTGTCGCACGGGCTCACCTCCACAACCTGAACCCGCTCCCACGGAACACCGGCGAGGTCGTGCGCGCGTACCCCAAGGTCCTGATCCCCGAGACCAACACGGGCCAGCTCTCCCAGATCGTCCGGGGAGAGTTCCTGGTCGACGCGCAGAGCTACACCAAGGTCCAGGGGCTCCCGATATTCGCCGAGGAGCTCGACGAGGTGATCACGGAGAGGCTATGAGCGGCACCAACGGCAACGGCACGGGCCCGCTGGGCCTCACGAAGAAGGACTTCGCATCGGACCAGGAGACTCGCTGGTGCCCCGGCTGCGGGGACTACGCGATCCTGGCGACGGTGCAGCAGTTCCTGCCGGAGCTCGGGCTGCCGCCGGAGCGGATCGTGTTCGTCGCCGGGATCGGTTGCGCCGGGCGCTTCGCCTACTACATGAACACCTACGGCGTCCACGGCATCCATGGCCGCGCGCCGGCGCTCGCCACCGGGCTCGCTCTCTCCCGCCCGGATCTGTCGATCTGGGTGGTCAGTGGCGACGGCGATGCGCTCTCGATCGGCGGTAACCACCTGATCCACGCGCTCCGGCGCAACGTCCCGGTCAAGATCCTGCTGTTCAACAATCAGATCTACGGGCTCACGAAGGGCCAGTACTCCCCCACGAGCGAGGAGGGCAAGGTCACGAAGTCAACGCCGTTCGGCTCGCTCGACCACCCGTTCAACCCCATCGCGCTGGCCTTGGGCGCCGAGGCGAGCTTCGTGGCGAGGACGGTTGACACCGACCGCGCGCACGAGGCCGACGTGCTCCGTGCCGCCGCTTCCCACAAGGGCTCGGCACTGATCGAGATCTACCAGAACTGCAACGTCTTCAACGACGGCGCCTTCGACGCCGTCCGGGCCAAGGGCAGGGAGGCGAACCAGATCCGCCTCGAGCACGGCCAGCCCATCCGGTTCGGAGGGGACGGCGAGCGCGGCGTCGTGCGGGGCGAGAACGGCGCGCTTCGCATCGCGGACGTCGCCGAGGTGGGCGAAGACGCGCTGCTGGTCCACGACGCGCACGACCCGAACCCCAGCCAGGCGTTCACCCTCGCACACCTCGCGTCCCGGCCGAGCGGCCCGACCCCGATCGGCGTCTTCCGCGCCGCCGAGCGGCCCCTCTACGGCGAGGCCATGGGCCGCGAGCTCGAGGCCGCGCGGAAGGGGCTCGGAGCGGACGAGCTCGATGAGCTCCTGCGTTCCGGTGACACCTGGACCGTCGCCTAGGGCTACCTCCCCCTCCTCCCCACCATCCTCCTGCACCTCCTGGCCCTCGTTCGGCGAAGCGTGGCGCTATCCCGCTTCGCCCTCGCCGGTGGCCGCTCGTGGCGGGACCGAGGGCTCGACCCGGAGTAGGCGTGCCGGCATTCGCGGCAGGACCCAGTTCCACCGGCCGAACAGCGAGACGGCCGCCGGGACGAGCAGGGCCCGGATCACCGTCGCATCGAGCAGGACCCCCGCCGCGAGGCCGGTCGCGAACATCTTCAGGTCGGTGCCCGGCCCGGAGGCGAGCGACACGAACGCCAGGAAGAGGATCAGCGCGGCGCTCGTGACGAGCCGTCCGGTGCGCCCGATGCCGCGCACCACCGCCGTGTGTGTATCCCCAGATGAGTCGTACTCCTCGCGCATCCGGCTGAGGATGAACACCTCGTAGTCCATCGAGAGCCCGAACAGGAAGGCGAAGATCATCAGCGGGATCCACGCCGGCACGGACCCGGTCGCCTCGATCCCCCAGAGCAGATCCGATCCGTGGCCGTTCTGCCACACGATCGCGAGGACGCCCCAGGTCGCGGCGACGCTCGCGACGTTCAGGATGACCGCCTTCAGCGGCAGGAGCAGCGAGCGGAACGCCCGCGCCAGGAGGATGAAGGTGACGATTCCGATCAGCGCGATCATCAGCGGGAAGTTCCCGTAGACGGCGTTGATGAAGTCGTCGTTCTGCGCCGGCAGCCCGCCCACGCGGACGTCGGGACCCGCCGCGTGCGCGGCGTTTCGCACGTGGTCGAGCGTCGCCCGACCGGTCGAGGTGGAGTCGTCGGCGGTTGGAATGGCAAGCACCTCCGCTACGCCACCGCTACGCCACTGCGAATCGTTTGGCGCCACCGCGCCATGGACGCCTGGAACGGCGCGCACGTCGGCGGCCACCTTGTCGGGATTGGTGCCCTGGGTGAGGATCTCGTAGGGCAGCAGGGCACCCGATCCGATCCCGGAATCCTCGAGCGCCACGAGGCCCTCCTTCGCGTCCCCCTGCTTGGCGATCGTGTTGGGGCTCGAATCGCCGAGCGTGAGGCCGGTCGCGGCGATGATGAGGGCTGCGAGGATCGCGACCGCTGCGCCCGCGGCGATCACCCGGTGCCGGACCACGAGCTCCGCCCAGCGGGTCCACGCACGGCTGGCGCGGTCATCGGTGCGCCGGTGCGGCCAGTCCAGCTTGTGGCCGAACTTCGAGAGCAGGACCGGGAGCAGGGTGATGGCGACCAGCGTGCTGACGAGGGGGATCAGCAGGCCCCCGTAGCCGATGCTCCGCAGGAACGGGACCGGCAACGCAACCATCGCCAACAACCCGATGGCCACGGTCGTCCCGCTGAACACCACCGCGCGCCCGGCGGTCTCCATGGCGCGCTGCACCGCTTCGTCGCCCTGCCGTCCATGGGCCCTCTCTTCACGCCACCGCGAGGCGATGAGCAGCGAGTAGTCGATCGCGATCCCGAGCCCGACCAGCGCGATCAGGAACTGGACCACGGGCGAGACATCGGTGAAGGCCGTCAAGCCCCAGACCAGCAGGAATGTGGTCATGATCGAGACGATCGCCATCGCCATCGGCAGCAACGCGAGTAGCGATGCGAAGACGAACGCGAGGACGATCAGCGCGCCGGCGCCTCCCAGCACCGACTCGAGGAGGACACCCGTGCCGCTGTCTCCCCCGGACTCGTTCTGCAGCGCATCGAAGCCGCTGACGTGAACGGGCGCACCCGCGACGGTGACGCCGTTCATCGCCGCGCGCGCGTCCTTGGCGGCGTCCGGGTTCTCTCCGAACGCGGCGTTCGGATCCGGTTTCGGGTAGACGATCGCGAAGGTGGTCCGTCCGTCCTTGGAGACGAAAGCGCGGTCGCCGGTCGAGGCGTAGGAGGCGATCCGCGAACCCGGCAGCCCCTGGTGGAGCTCCCCGTCCACGCGGTTGAGCTGGGCGTCGACGCCGGGCGAGTGGACCGTCTTGCCCTGGGGAAGCGTGACGACGGGCACGATGGGGGCCACGTCGCCTCCGGTACCGTGGAAGTGCTCCGAGATGGCCACGTTGGTCTCCCAGCCCTCCTTGCCGGGAACCGAGAACTTCTGGTCCATCGCCTGGGTGGCCTTGTTCACGGTCGCGATCCCCACGACGGTGAGGACAACCCAGGACAGGACGACGATGCGCTTGTGGGCCAGAACCCAACGGGTGATGTGCGACACGGCTACCTCCGTAGGAGCTCGTTGAGGAATTGGACTATGTGTATCAGAAATGATCCGGCTGCCGTAGGATGATTCCACCGTGCGTGACGAGGCTCACATCCGCAACGCCGATCTTCGTATTCCTGACCCAGGAGCACCCCGAAAGTAATCGCGGCCCGTGCCCGCCAGTCCGATGCGATTCGACCGTCCGCCTCCAGAGCCGCTCGCGAGCGCACCCGGATTCCTTCTGTCGTGGAATGGGCGACGAACGGCGACCCTGTTCGCCGAAGCGCTCGAGCCGCTCGGGCTACGCCCACCCCATTTCGGCGTCCTGCGCCTGATCGATGCTGATCCGGGGCTGACGCAGCAGGAGCTCGCGCGCCGCTCGCTGATCGATCCCAGCTCCATGGTGGCCGTGGTCGACGAGCTCGAGGAGCTGGGCTACGCCGAGCGCCAACCCCACCCCGCGGATCGCCGCAAGCACGCGATCCACCTCACCGCCGACGGGACGCGGATGCTCGAGCGCGCGCAGACCGTCGCCGTGAAGACGACGAAGGAGATCCTCGCGCCGTTGACGGCGGACGAGGTCGATGAGCTTCGCGTCCTGCTGCGAAAGCTCGCCGGCGCCGCGGACTGACGCGGCGGGGACCGACGCTCAGGCGGTGACCTGGCGTGGGTTCGTGATCGGGCGGACCGTCGCCTCGATCTCGGGGCGCAGATGCTCGATGAACGGCGGGAGCGAGAGCTTCTCGCCGAGGCGCTCGATTGGCTCATCGATCGCGAACCCCGGCCCGCCGAGCGTGGCGAGCTCGAACAGGACCCCGCTCGGCTCCCGGAAGTAGACCGACCGGAAGTAGTGGCGGTCGATCACCGGGGTCGCGTGCATGCCGGCCGCCAGCACCCGCTCACGCCAGGCCTCGTGCTCCTCGGCGGGAGAGGCCCACGCGACGTGGTGGACGGAGCCCGCCCCCTGGATGCCTCGCTCCTGCGGAGCATCGTGGTAGGCGTACAGGCCGCCGCGGCTCTCGCCTCGCGCCTCCCAGAGCAGGTCGTCGCGGCGCTCGAACCCGAGCGTCTCCTCCAGGAGTGAGCGGCTCGCGTCGGGGTTCGACGCGTAGGCGCATACGCCGTCGAAGCCCTGAAACGCATGCTCGGCCGGGATCTCCGGATGCTCGGCGGTCAGGGGTTCATCCGGGACTTTCGGAACGAGCAGCTCGTGCTCGAGCCCCTCCGGATCCCGAAAGCGCAGCCGATCGTCGGCCGTCTCGGTCCTCACGTCGTGATCTGCGAGCCTGCGGGCCCAGAACTCGAGGGTGTCGCTCGATGCCACCCGCCAGACGACGCGGTGCACCATCCCGTCGCCGGCCCGCCCGGGGCCGATTCCCGGGTATTCGAAGAAGGTGATGTCCGATCCCGGATCGCCCTTCTCATCGGCGTAGAAGAGGTGGTAGACGGTCGGGTTGTCCTGGTTGACCGTCTTCTTCACCATGCGGAGCCCGAGAACGCCCGCGTAGAAGTCGACGTTGGGCTGCGCCTCCCCCGTGATCGCGGTCACGTGGTGTATCCCCTCCAGCCGCATCCCCATTGAAGATAGCCACCCGACCGCCGCCGGGTTGTCCAACCGTCCACAATCGGCTTTGACGAAGCCACGGCTCGGTCGCCTGTAGTCTCGTGCCCCGCAACCGATGAGGGAGAACTCATGACCGTCGAGACGACGAGAACCGGCGCCGGGAAGGCCATCGACCGCACACGAGTCGCCGAACTCACCGAATCCGAGAAGGCGAAGTTCGTGGAGCGGACGCCCGCCTCGAAGGAGCGCTTCGAGCGCGCCGTCAAGGTCATGCCGGGGGGCGTTCCCTCCTCCTTCCAGCAGAACGACCCGTGGCCCACCTACGTCGAGCGGGGCGAGGGGGCCCGCGTCTGGGACGTCGACGGCAATGAGTACATCGACTTCCACAACGGCTTCGGGGTGATGTGCATCGGCCACGCGAACCCGCGGGTGGGCGCGGCGGTGAAGGCACGCGTCGACCTGGGAACCCACTTCGCGGCGCCTACGGACGGGTCGATCGTCGTCGCCGAGGAGCTCGAGCGCCGCTTCGCCCTGCCCCAGTGGCGCTTCACCAACTCGGGGACCGAGTCCACCATGGACGCGGTGCATCTCGCGCGCGGCGCGACCGGCCGCGACACGATCCTGAAGATCGAGGGCTCCTACCACGGCCACCACGATGCCGTGATGGTGTCGGTGTACCCGGAGCTCGAGGCGCTCGGTGAGCGCGACGACCCCCGCTCGGTGCCCGAGGGCGCCGGCTATCCGCGTGCGGTCACCGACCTGACGCGCGCGGTCCCGTTCAACGATGCGGACGCCCTGGCGTCGGTGCTGGAAAAGCTCGAGGGACGGGTCGCCGGGCTGATCATGGAGCCGGCGATGATGAACATCAACATCATCCCGCCGGTCGAGGGGTACCTCGAGCGCGTCCGCGAGCTCACCTCGCAGCACGGCGTGAAGCTGATCTTCGACGAGGTCAAGACCGGCGCCACGATCTCCTACGGTGGGGCCACGAAGCGCTTCGGCGTCACGCCCGATCTCATCACCCTGGCGAAGGCCGTGTGTGGGGGATACCCCGGCGGCGCCGTGGGGATGACCGGCGACATGGCCGAGCTCGTGGCGAGCGGTGTGGTGCACCAGTACGGCACCTTCAACGGCAATCCGCTCGTGATGGCGGCGTCCCAGGCCGTGTTGACCGAGGTGCTCACGGAGGACGCATATCCGGGCCTGGAGAAGACGAACGAGCGGCTCAAGTCCGCCTGCCAGGAGATCATCGACCGCTATGGCCTGCCCGCCTACACCGAGGGCATGGGAGCCAAGGGATGCGTGGTCTTCGCCCCGGAGCCTCTACGGGAGTACCGCGACTACCTGACGAAGGTGGACGCCGAGCTTTCGAAGCTCGCGTGGCTCTACCACATGAACCACGGGATCTTCATGACGCCGGGGGTCGAGGAGGAGTGGACCCTTTCGATCGCCCATTCCGACGAGCACGTCGAGCGCTACGTGAACGCGTTCGAGATGTTCGCGCGCGACGTCACATCAGCAACGGCACCAGCCAGTTTCGGGGGCTGACGCCCCTCACCGGAATACCTGCCGATCGCTTCAGGCAGCGTCGAGCGCGGCTCGGGCGCTGTCCATGTCGTCCGTCGCGATGACGAGCTTGATTCCACCGAACGTGGTGTAGGCGAGCTCGATGTTCACGTTCGCCTCGCCGAGGGCACGCGCGAGGCCGCCGAGGCTTCCCGGACGCTGTGCCACATCGATCACCATGACCTCGCGCTCGTCGGCGATACCCAACCCGACCTCCTCGAGGGCACTGCGCGCGGCGGGAGCGACGGAGTCGTCGAAGAGCAGGTGGATCACACCGTGGCCCTCGCCGGTGAGGGCGCACATGCCCTGGATGCTCACGCCGGCGCGGCCGGTGGCCTCGCCCAAGCGGGCGAGCTCGCCCGGGCGGTCCTGAAGCACCACGGTGAGGTTCTTGGCCATCCTCGTCCTCCCGCCGAGGGGTATATCAGCGGGCGTGCCCTTCCGCCTCGCCGAGCTCGATGTCCGTGTTTTCCAGCGCCGGGGTGATGCTCGGCGCCGCTGGGTAGCCTCAGGATCATGAACGGCACACGCGAGTTCCGGCGCCCTACGGCGTCGGCCTAACGGACATGGCGAACCGTCTGGCCGGCGAGACCAGCCCCTATCTCCTCCAGCACAAGGACAACCCGGTCGATTGGTACGCGTGGGGGCCCGAGGCGCTCCAGCGCGCGCGTGAGACCGACCGGCCGATCCTGCTCTCGATCGGCTATTCCGCCTGCCACTGGTGCCACGTCATGGAGCGGGAGTCGTTCGAGGACGCCGAGACGGCGCGGTACATGAACGAGCACTTCGTCCCGATCAAGGTCGATCGCGAGGAGCGCCCCGACGTCGATTCGATCTACATGGAGGCGGTTCAGGGGATGACGGGCCACGGCGGCTGGCCGCTGACCGCGTTCGTCGATCCCGAGGGCGTCCCGTTCTACGGCGGCACGTACTTCCCGCCCGAGCCGCGCCAGGGCATGCCGAGCTTCCGGATGGTGATGGAGGCGGTCGTCGAGTCCTGGGCGACCCAGCGCGAACGGATCCGGGCCTCGGCCGACCGGATCCGGCAGCAGCTCGGGGCGGTCGGCCGGATCGAGGCCGTCGACCAGGAACTGGCGCCCGACCTGCTCAACGAGGCGACCTCCACGCTCCGCGCGATGGCCGACATGCATCACGGCGGCTTCGGGCCCGCGCCCAAGTTCCCGCCCGCATCGGCGCTGGAGTTGCTGCTCGCGCGCGGGGTGACCGACGCGGTCGAGGTCACGCTCGACGCGATGGCTCATGGTGGCATCTACGACCAGATCGGCGGCGGATTCGCGCGGTACTCGGTCGACGACGTCTGGCTCGTCCCTCACTTCGAGAAGATGCTCTATGACAACGCGCTATTGGCGCGCTCGTACCTTCACGGCTGGCAGCGGCTGGGACACGAGCGCTATCGGCGCGTCTGCGAGGAGACGCTCGTCTGGGCCCTGCGGGAGATGCGCGGTTCGGAGGGCGGCTTTCACTCGGCGCTAGATGCCGACTCGGAGGGTGAGGAGGGTCGCTTCTATCTCTGGACGCCGGACGAGATCCGCGAGGCGCTCAATGAGACCGGGCCGGCCGAACTTGCCGATGAGGTGATCGCCCACTTCGGCGTCACCGAGACGGGGAACTTCGAGGGGCGGAACATCCTGCGCGTACCGGCGGGCGCCGGCGCCGAGGCGCCGGCGGAGCTGGACGTGGCCCGGCGTGCGATGTACACCTACCGGTCGCGCCGCGTCTGGCCGGGCAAGGACGACAAGCGGCTGTGCTCCTGGAACGCGCTGATGGTCAGCGCGCTGGCGGAGGCGGGCGCCGCGCTCCCCTGCGACGACTATCTGGACGCCGCCGTTACCTGCGCCGAGTTCATCTGGCGCGACCTGCGCGACGAGCGAGGCCGGCTGCTGCGCACCTACAAGGACGGCCGCGCCCACCTGGCCGCCTATCTCGAGGATTACGCGTACGTGGTCGATGCGCTCCTCTCCCTCTACGAGGCTACGTTTGACGTCCGCTGGTTCGACCGGGCGCGCGAGACCGCCGATCTCATGATCGAGCTGTTCGCCGACGACGAGCGCGGCGGCTTCTTCACGACGGCGCACGATCACGAGGAGCTGGTCGTGAGGCGCAAGGACCTCGACGACCACCCGATTCCTTCCGGCAACTCGGCGGCGGCGTTCTGCCTGCTCCGCCTCGCGGCGCTCACCGGCGAACGTGAGTATGAGCGCCGCGCGGTGGGTGTCTTCCGCCTGCTCCAGCAGGCCGCCGCCCGCCACCCGCAGGCGCTGGCGCACCTACTGTGCGCGATGGACTTCTACTTCGCATCCGTGAAGGAGGTCGCGCTGGTCGCGCCGGCCGCCGGCGACGGGCTCGGCGAGCTCGCCGCGGTGGTCCGGGCCAAGTTCCGGCCGCACGTCGTCCTCGCGGGAGGCTCGGAGGGAACCGAGCGCCCCGAGCTCCTGAGGGACCGAGACCCGGTCGACGGCCAGGCTGCGGCCTACGTCTGCGAGCACTTCGCCTGCCGGCGCCCCGTGACGGAGCCGGGGGCACTGGCCGCAAGTCTGGGCGATTGAGCCGTCGCCAAGCCTCTCCTGAGGCCACTCACTCCACCCAGCCCGGGGTTGTTATCTGCGGTAGACCCGAGCGAGAGGAAGGAGCATGTCGCAAGAGTTCCGGCGCGGGGATCGCGTCGAGTGGAATTTCCGTGGGAGGAAGGTCGTCGGCCGCGTGCGCAAGCGGCTCACATCGCGTACCGAGATTGGCGGTCAGATCGTTGCCGCGTCCAAGGACGATCCGCGCTACCTCGTGCGCAGCGAGAAGAGCGGCAGGGAGACCGCACGGCGGCCGGACGCGCTGACCAGGGTCGCCCGGTAGGGCTCAGCGCTGAAACAGCGGCGCCGAGCGGGGCTCGTGCCGTCGCGGCGCCCGGACGGTGAGCATCCAGACGCCGGCGGCGATCGCCATCTCGACGATGAAGCCACCGAGGCTCCAGACGTTGTCGCTCGTGGACAGGGTGTCGGTGGTCGTCAGGTGGTAGATGAAGTGCGGGACGACACCGAGGAAGAACGCGACCACGGCCACCTGCACCAGTCGCCGCTCGCAGAACAGCGCGGCGCCGAGCAGCACGATCGCAATGGTCAGGTTCGTGGCGCCGAAGTCGCGGATCAGGTGCTCGTTGAAGGGGGGCAGGGCGGAGACCCAGTGTCGCCCCGCCCCGGGGAAGTTTTGGTAGAAGCCGCGGGGCGAGATGAGCGACCACGCGGCGATCAGGGCCGACGGGATCGCGAGCAGCACGAGACCAGCCCTGATCAGGCCCCGCGACTGCAGCCCTCCGTACCCGAGGCCGCGTGGCATCAGAGGATCGGCAGGAACCTGTGGACCTCCCACGGGGTCACCTGGACCCGGTAGTCGGCCCACTCCTGTCGTTTGATCTCGATGAAGCGGTTGAACGTGTGCTCGCCGAGGATCCGGAGGACGAGCTCCGAGTGCGCGGCGATCTCGATCGCCTCACCCAGCGTCTCGGGAAGCTCCTCGATCCCGCGCTTCTCGCGCTCCTCCGGCGTCAGGTGGTACAGGTTCTGCTCCATGGGCTCCGGGAGCTCGTACCCCTTCTCGATCCCCTCGAGGCCGGCGTGCAACATCCCGGCGAAGCACAGGTACGGGTTACACGCGGGGTCCGGGCATCGCAGCTCCGCGCGCGTCGCCTGCTCCTTCCCGGGGTGATAGAGAGGAACCCTGATCAGTGCCGAGCGGTTGCGACGCGACCACGCGAGATACGTCGGCGCCTCGTAGCCGGGCACCAGCCGCTTGTAGGAGTTGACCCATTGGGCAAAGAGCGGTGCGATCTCGCGTGCGTGCTTCAGCTGCCCGGCGATGAACGCCTTGGCCGTCGACGACAGGTAGAACTGATCATCGGCATCGAAGAAGGCGTTCTTCCCGTCCCGCGACACCGACTGGTGGACGTGCATGCCGGACCCGTTCTCGCCGTATAGCGGCTTCGGCATGAAGGTCGCGTGCCACCCGTACTTCATCGCGTACTCCTTGACGACGATCCGGTACGTCATGCAGTCGTCGGACATCGCGAGGGCGTCCTTGTAGCGCATGTCGACCTCGTGCTGCGACGGCCCGACCTCATGGTGGGCGTACTCGACGTGGATTCCCAGCTGCTCCAGCGCGAGGATCGTCTCCCGCCGCACGTCGGAGCCGGCATCGAGTGTGGTCAGGTCGAAGTACCCGCCCTCGTCGAGGATCTCCGGCGGGCCCTCCTGCGGCCTGGCGGACCGGAAGTAGAAGTACTCGAGCTCCGGCCCGATGTTGTAGGCGTCGAACCCCATGTCGGAGGCTCGCTTGAGCGCCCGGCGCAGGATCCAGCGCGGATCCCCCTCGTACGGCTCGCCGCCGGGAACCTGGATGTCGCAGAACATCCTGCCGGTCGCCTTCTCCGCCGGCCGCCACGGGAGGATCGCGAACGTCGAGGGGTCGGGCATCGCGATCATGTCGGACTCCTCGATGGGGTTGAACCCCGTGATCGACGACCCGTCGAAGCCCATCCCGCCCTCGAAGGCGTCATCGAGCTCCGCTGCGTTGATCGAGAACGACTTGAGCTGTCCGAGGACGTCGGTGAACCACAGCCGGATGAAGCGAACGTCGCGGTCCTCCACGACCTTCTTCACGTCGTCGGGGGTCTGGGTTCGCACGGCGTTCGCGGTTTCGGCCATCTCGGTCCTCCGTGTCTGGCGTGATGCTGGTGGCGGGCCCCTGAGGGGGCCGAACCATATCGGCGGCGCCGCCGGGTGAACCGCGGCGACCGTGCCGAACGTATTCAGCGTCGGAGGTATTGCTATTCGGCCTTCGCCGCGCTATAACTTACGTCGAGTAAGTAACCAGCTAAAAGTGAAGTAAAGGCGGAGTCAACGGCGCGTAAACCCGCGCGCCGGCGTGACGCGAAGAGAGAGCACACCCCCAAATGACCGTCAAGACCGATATCAGCCGCTTCCACATCCACGACGAGCTCACGGCGCCCGAGGCGACCGCCCGACTGCTCCAGG
>DATAOX010000086.1:0-11748 GCA_036265555.1 Solirubrobacterales bacterium | reverse complement strand
CAGGTCCTCGGCTACGACCCGCTGGAGATCGGTCTCGCCTTCCTGCCGGCGACCCTGATCATGGGGGTGCTGTCCTTCCGGTATACGGAGCCGCTGATCAGCCGATTCGGCGCTCGCCGGGCGCTGCTAGCGGGGCTGGTGTTCGTCGCGGTCGGGCTGGCCCTGTTCACGCGTGCTCCTGTCGACGGCAGCTACGTCTCCGATGTGCTCCCGGCGATGGTCGTGCTCGGCTTCGGGATCGGCGTCTCGTTCCCGTCGCTCATGTCGCTCGCGATGTCCGGAGCCACCCGCGAGGACGCCGGGCTCGCGTCCGGTCTCGTCAACACGACGGCGCAGGTCGGCGGCGCGCTGGGGCTGGCGGTCCTGGCGACGTTGTCGACGTCCCGGAGCAACGACCTGATCGCGAGCGGACAGTCGACGGCCAACGCACTCGTGAGTGGGTTCCACCTGGCGTTCCTGGTCGGAGCGATCCTGGTCGTCGCGGCGCTCGTCGTCGGGCTCACGGTCCTCCAGGGCGACGGAAAGCCGCAGCCGGTCGAGGGCGAGGAGGGGGCTCGCTCCGACGGCGAGCCCGCCTACTCGGAGAGCGCCTAACCAGCCAAACCTGTCGAGTGAGTGATTGGGGGCCATATAGGCCCCAAATCGCTCACTCGATGCATATGTCCTGCCCCGGCCGGCGAGAGGCGATCCCGAGCGTTCTGCTAGGTTTTCGCCTCCACCGATTAGGGCGCCCTAACTCGTCTGGGAGCCGCTGATCCGAAACCGCACAGGAGGCGCACGAACCCACATGGTCCCGACGCTCGTCATCGCCCTCAGAGAGGGACTCGAGGCGTCGTTGATAGTGGGGATCGTCGCGGCCTTCTGCGTCAAGGAGGGGCGCCGCGATGCGCTGCGCCCGATGTGGCTCGGCATCGCGCTTGCCATTGCTCTGTGCGTATCGGTTGCGGTCGCGCTGCGAATCATCGGCGAGGAGCTGCCCGAGCGCGAGCAGGAGATGCTGGAGACGGTCATCGGCCTGATCGCGGTCGGCGCGATCACCTACATGATCGTCTGGATGCGGCGCAACGCGCGCGGCCTGAAGGCGGCCCTCGAGGGCCACGCCCGCACCGCTCTCGCGGTGGGCTCGACCGCCGCGCTCGTCGGTATGGCGTTCCTCGCGGTTCTGCGGGAGGGCTTCGAGACGGCCGTCTTCATGCTCGCCGCCTTCCAGGACTCCTCGGACCCGGTCGCTGCGGGGGCCGGGGCCGTCATCGGCCTGGCGGCGGCCGTCCTGCTCGGCATCGCGATCTACCGGGGCGGCACCAGGATCAACCTCGCCCGCTTCTTCCGCGTGACCGGGTTCATCCTCGTGCTCGTCGCCGCCGGGCTGTTGGCGACCTCGCTCCATACCGCTCACGAGGCCGGCTGGATCACGGGGCTGCAGGCGCAGGCCGTCGACCTCTCCTGGCTGGTGAAGCCGGACGCGGTCAGCGGCTCGCTGCTGACTGGGATGCTGGGACTGCAGCCCGAGCCCACCGTGCTCGAGGTGGCCGCGTACCTGCTCTACGCCGTGCCGATGGCCATCTACGTGCTGTGGCCGGACCGAAGCCGGGAGCGCAGGGAGCGGTCGGACGTCGGGGCCGCCAGCCCCGCCGAATCGACGGCCTGATCTGACACCCCCCGGATCGGGGATAGGATCGGGCCTCCGATTACCCGCAATCGATCGGGGGGTTCATGAAGAGCGACAGGTGGCTGGCCGCGTGCCTCGCGATGCTGGCGGCGGCGGTCGTCGCGGGCTGCGGCGGCGGAGGCAGCACCACGGTCACGGCCGGCGAGGACACGACGAGCTCCACGACGACCACCGCGGCGTCAGGGCAGGCGACCCCGGAGGACGTCTATCAGTCCTGCCTCGATGCGGTCCAGGGCACCGTGGCCGAGCAGGCCGGCCAGAGCGCCTGCGCAAAGGCGCGCGACGCATTCGAGCAGTGCACCACGCAGGCGTCGAACGCACCCGAGGGCAGCGCGCGCGACGCTGCCCTGAAGGCTTGTCAAAAGGCCGCGAACAAGGCGACCGCCGCGCTGAAGTCGGCGCCCTAGTCAGACCGGGTCACGGAGCTGCCCCTCGTAGGGGCCGCGCCCGGTCACGCAGGCGGCGCCGCAACGGGCGCCCAGCGCGAGTGCGTCCGCGGGCGATCGGCCGTCCGCGAGGCCGTAGGTGAGTCCGGCGGCGAAGCAGTCGCCGGCGCCATAGGCGTCGACGGCTGGGCCGGGGAGCGGTGCCGCCTCCCAGCGGAGCACCTCCCCGTCAACTGTTTCCAGCGATCCGCCGGCAGCGCCACCGGTTCGCGCCACCAGGCGCGGCGGAGGATCGAGGTCGCCCGGAGCGTAAGGCTCGCCCGCGTCCTTGGCTGACGCGACGAGCAGGTCGACGGCTACGTGGGCGCCGGCCAGGGCCGCCATTGCCCTGGGCGTCGCGACGAGCTTTCCGGCGGCCCGTGCGCGGCGAACCGCCGCCGGGTCGCCCGCGGTGAAGTAGGCGCCGTCGGCATCCTCGAGCTCCGCCCAGGGCAGGTCGTCCGCGCCATGCGGCCCCATCCGGTCGCCGAGGACCGTGATGGTCCGCTCGGCCCGCGAGTCCACGTGAACGAACGCGCGGCGCTGAGGTTCGTGGCGCCATGCCGCCTCCACCCGCACGCCGAGACGCTCGAGCTCGCGCTTTGCCCGCCGTCCGAGCTCGTCGTCGCCCAACGCCGTGATGAACAGGCACTCGCCCGCCAGGCGCGCCAGCTGAACCGCCGCGACCGCCCCGCCGCCGGCCGGCTCCTGCCACGAATCGCTCGCGTGGACGATCTCGCCCGCCTGGGGCACCCGATCGACCACCGCGAGCTCGACCCACTCGACGTGTCCCACGACGGCGACCCGCATCGCGAGCTCACCCGTTGCGGTCGGCGACGGTCACGGAGAAAGCCGCGCTGAACGGCGTGCCCGGCTCCACGCTGGGCAACTCCTCACCGCCCACGACCAGCGCATTGGTCGGCGCTGTCATCGGCTCGATCGCGATCACGTCGTCGTCGGTCGGCGCATAGATCTGGGCGAAGGGAAAGCCGGGCCCGAACGCCACCTCGATCCTCCGCCCCCCGCCCGCGACCGAGAAGCCATGCCCGGCGGGCGGCGAGACGTAGGCATCGTCGAAGGTGCGCGAGTCCAGCCGGCCGCTCTCAACCTCGACCGCCTCACGGCCGCCGGTGGGGAGCATCCGATCGTCGAGGAGCAGCCGCTCGCGAACCGGGGCCTCCACCTCCCAGTCGGCTCGGTCCACGGCGGGGAGCTGGAAGTAGGGGTGGAAGCCGAACGAGACCGGCACCGGGACGTCATCCGTAGCGACGACGGACGTGGAGATGGTGAGCGTGGCCCCGGCGAGCGTCACATCGATGCGGAGCTCATGCGGGAAGGGAAATGCGCCCAGGAGCCCCTCCCGGGCGAACTCGAAGCGGGCCGCGATCGCGCCGCCCTCGTCGCTCGATTCGCGCTCCACCACATGCCAGCCCCGCGCGGCCGCCAGTAGCCCGTGGATCGGCAGTCCGTTCGGATCCGTGCTCGGCGGCGGGTCGGCGACCTCGAGGTCGGCCTCGCGGCCCGACAACTCGAACCGCCATGCACCGAGCCGGTTCGCCCACGGGTGTAGCAGCGGGATCCCCATCGTCGAGCGCTCGGCGACGTAGCTGGCGAGGCCCCCACGCTGGCCCAGGAGCTCCTCCCCCCGATGAAGCAGAGAGCAGCCGACCATCCCGGCCTCGGGAACGAAGACCGCCTCGAGCTCCGCGTCGGGCGACGCGAGCGCCATCGCGTCCAGCCCATCGATGGTCCGCTCCCGGATCACGCCCGCGTGTCGCCGGCGCCGGCGGCGGGGCCGGGGGGCGTTGGTTCCTCCTCGACGACGCCTCGCTGAGCGAGCGTGTACAGGAAGCCGAGCGACGGGAGAACGACCAGCACCGCGACCGCAAACACGATCAGGACGGCCTCCAGCGTCGTCTGCGCACCGGCGCCCTCGGAGATGGTGAGCGATTTCGGGAGCAGATACGGATGCTGGGCCACCCCCCAACCCCACACGACCGCGACCACCGCCCCGATCGCGAGCGGCCGCGTCCCGCGTCGCCCCCCGCGCCACAGGATCGCCAGGACCGCGGCGCCGCACACCGCCGACAGGATCACGAGCGGGAGCGCATCGCCCACCAGGCCGTCGTATATGTACCTGGCGTCGGCGTGATAGACGATCAGTCCGGCGACGGCGAGACCACCGGTCACGACAGCCGCGACCAGCGCCCGATCCGCGAAGTACCGCTCGAGGTTCGCATCCCCTGCCCGCCGCGCGTCGCTGACGAGGAACACCGCCGAGAGATAGGCGCCGGTCGCGACGAACAGGGCGCCCGTGAGGATTGGCGCCGGTCCCGTCCAGCTGGACACGGGATCGCCCGCGGCGTTTCCGACCGGAACCTGGCCCGATGCGATCGCCCCCACGACCGTGCCCATGAAGAACGGCGTCAAGAGGGATGAGACGTCGAAGAGGCGCTGGGCGAAGCGGCGGTATCGCAGCCTGCGAGCCTGCTTGTGGAAGGCAAAGCCGGAACCCCGCAGCACGATCCCCAGGGCGGCGATGCTGAGCGGGATGAAGAGCGTCGACATCACCGACTCGAAGGCCACCGAGAAGGCCGTCCACAGGACCACGAGCACGAAGATCAACCACACGTGGTTGGCTTCCCAGACTGGCCCGATCGCCCAGTCCACGAGGGCGCGTGCGCGCCGGCCCCGCTCCGAGGTTCCCGCCAGCAGCGTCCAGAGCCCGGCGCCGAAATCGGCGCCGGCGAAGACGGCGTAGAGCGTCGCGCCGATCCACAGCACGCCCGCGACCGCGTCGGCCGTGCTCATCCGCCCGCCTCCGCCGGCGGCGGCGCCGGCCCGCTGGGGCCGTACGGCACCTCGACCTCGCCCGCCTCGCGCCAGCGCCGGCTCATGGTGCGCAGGATCAGCACAGTCGCGGTTCCCAGCACGGCGTAGATCGCGAGCACGGCGCCGAAGGTCACCCAGACACCGCTGGCGCCGGTGACTGCGTCCTCGGTGCGCATCACGTTGTAGACGACCCAGGGCTGGCGCCCGACCTCGGTCACGATCCAGCCGCACTCCAGCGCGACGATCGCAGCGATCCCCGAGATCGCCACCGCGCGCAGGAACCACGGCGTGCGGGGGATGTCGCGCCGGCGCCACCACGCCCAGGCGAACCACAGGCCGAGCGCGATCATCATTGTGCAGATGCCGACCATGGTGTCGAAGCACCAGTGCAGCAGCGTGTTGAACGGCGGTCGGTCGTTCGCAGCCACCGAGTCGAGCCCCGTGACCTTGGTGTCGGTGTTGAATCCGACCAGAAACGAGTCGAAGCCCGGGATCCCGATGCCGCCCTTCACCCCGTCGTCCGTGCAGACGCCGTAGATGTACTCGGTGACGTGGGTGTGGGTGTGCTGAACGCACTCCATCCCCGCGAACTTGATGGGCTGGTCGTCGGCGATCGCACGGGCGGCCGTGTCGCCCACGGCGAACTGGATCGGCGCGGCTATGCATGCCACGGTCAGCGGGATCAGTAGGCCGAGGCGGTGGTGGCGGTCGCGGCGGCCGCGGAGCATCCCGACCGCGTAGACCGAGGCGATTAGAAAACCAGTGACCAGGTAGGCGGCAAGGATCATGTGCGGCACCTCGTATGGGACGGCGCCGTTGAAGATCACCTTCACGAGGTCGATCGACTTGGCGGACCCGTCCGCCGCCAGCTCAAAGCCCCCCGGGCGGTTCATCCACGAGTTCACGGCGACGACCGAGTACGCGCCGCCGATGCCCGCGATCACTACCGGCACCCCGGTCCAGAAGTGAGCCCAGCCGGACAGGCGCTTCCACCCGTAGATGTAGATCGCAATGAAGATCGCCTCGGTGAAGAAGAAGATCCCCTCAATCGCGAACAGGATCCCGAACACGCCGCCGAAGCGGCCTGTGAACTCCGGCCACAGCAGGCCGAACTCGAACGAGAGGACGGTCCCTGTGACGGCGCCGACGGCGAACGTCACCGCCGCGACCTTGGACCACCGCTCGGCGAGCCGCAGCGCATCGGGGTCGTTGCGGCGCAGGCCGATGTAGTTGGCGATCAGCATCATCGCCGGGAAGGCGACGCCCAGCGACGCGAGGATGATGTGGAAGCCGAGCGTGAACGCCATCTGGCTGCGAGCGGGCGCGAGCTCGGATGAGGCGGCGAGCGTTGTCAGGGCTTGCGTCAGCGAGGTGGCAGCTCCGCGGCCTCGGCCGCCTTGTCGGTTCGCGGCTGATTCTGTTTGGGCAGAGTGCCCTCGAGGACCCAGTTCTCCCTGGTGCCGAAGCGGGCCGCCGCCCATGCGTTCAGCACTCGAAGCCGTCGCCCGCGAACGCCGCTGAGGTAGGTGAGGTGCACCCCCAGGTACATCCAGAAGGCCGGCCGGCCCGAGAGCTCTACTCCGCGGACCTGGCAGACGGCGTTCCCGCGCCCGATCACGGCAAGCGCTCCCTTATCGAGGTACTTGAACGGGGTTGATGGCCCCGGGTCACCGCGGCGAATCGCGTGGGCCACGTGATGGGCCTGCTGGATCGCCGTGGTCGCGAGCCCGGGCAGGATCTTGCCGTCGCCATCCGGGTGGGCCGCCATGTCGCCGATCGCCGAGATCTCTGGATGCCCTGGAACCGTGCAGTCTGGATTCACCTGGATCCGCCCCGCACGGTCCGTCTCGCCGCCGGTGGCGCGCCCGAGCGCCGCCGTCAACCCTGCGGCACGCACGCCCGCCGCCCAGATCACGGTCCGGGCGGCGATCCGCTCCTCGCCGTCGCCGACCTTTATCGTCAACCCGCGTTTGTCGATCCCGGTCGCCAGCGCCCCCTCGCGCACGGTGACGCCGAGCTCCGCAAGAGCTTTTGCGGCCTTGGACGACAGCCTCTTGGTGAACGTCGGCACGACGCGGTCTCCGGCGTCGACCAGGATCACGCGGGCGTCGGCTGTGTCGATCCGGGAGAACTCGCGCCCCAGGGTGTAGCGCGAGAGGATCGCCAGCTGGCCGGCGATCTCAACGCCGGTGGGCCCGCCGCCTACGACGACGAAGGTCATCAGCTCCTCGCGGGCGGCCTCGTCCGTGGTCCGCTCCGCCTCCTCGAAGACGGAGACGATCTGGTCCCGTAGGGCGACCGCATCGTCGAGGCTCTTCAGGCCGAAGGAGACATCCGCCCATTCGTCGTGGCCGAAGTAAGACGTCTCCGCGCCGCAGGCTGCGACGAGGCTGTCGTACTCGAGCGGCTCGCCCGCATCGAGGATCACCCGGCGCCCGTCGACGTCGATGTCGGTCACCTCCGCCATCAGCACGCTGGCGTTCGCGTGGTCCCTCAAGTGCCCGCGGATAGCCGAGGCGCACTCGCCCTCGGATAGAGCGCCCGCGGCCACCTGGTACAGCAGTGGCTGGAACAGGTGGTGGTTGGTGCGGTCGACGAGCGTGACGTCGGCGTCCGCGCGGCGCAGCTCGCGCGCGACGGTCAGTCCGCCGAAGCCACCGCCGATGACGACGACGCGGCGGCGTCGGTCCCGGGGATCAGGCGGCACCGGCTCTCTCCGGCTGAGCGGCCGGAGCACCGAGTCGCCCCAGGAGGTGGTCGCCGACCCGCAGCGCATTCGCCATCACAGTTAGCGCTGGGTTCACTGCGCCGATGGCGGGAAAGATGCTGGCGTCGACGACGTACAGGTTGTCGAGTTCGTGGGCCTTGCAGCTGGTGTCGAGCACTGAGTCGCCGGGGTCGGTGCCGAATCGGCAAGTGCCGGCCTGGTGGGCGCAGCCGGCCACGGGGATATCGGTCTTCATGTAGGCGTGCTTTGTGAACAGATGGTCCGAGTGCATGCCCAGGCTTCCGAGCATCGACCTGAGCTTGTCGTAGAGCTGCTTCCTCGCGGTGGGATTGCTCGCCGTATAGCTCACAGTGAGCTTTCCCTCTCGGTCCACGACCGCCCGGTTGTCGGGGCTGGGCAGGTCCTCGGTCGAAAGCCAGAAATCGACGGCGTGGCGGGCGATCCGCTCGAGCGTCCACTGGGGCGCCAGCTTCGTCTCGGTGGGCTTCTCGCCGCGGAACATGGGCGCCTGGGACTTCCCCACCATCTGGATGTTTCCCAGCGGGTAGTCGAACTCGTCGCTTCGAAAGTAGAAGTCGTTCAGGCCGAGGGTCTTCTGGAAGATCGTCGGGTTCTCCTCCTCGGAGAGCGCCAGCACCGCGGTGCTCTCGTGGAACATGAAGTTGCGGCCCACCTGATCGGAGCCGTTGGCGAGGCCGCTGGGATGCTTCTCGCTCGCCGAAAGCTGGAGCAGCTTCGCCGAGTTGGCGGCCCCGCAGGAGACGACCACGATGTCGCCGCCGAACCGCTCGGTCTCCCCATCGCGCTCGACCACGACCTCGGTGACCGCGGTGCCCGACTCGTTCGTGTCGAGCCTGACCGCCTTTGCGTTCCTGAGCAAGGTCACGTTCGAGTGCTCGAGCGCCGGCCGCACGGCCAGCACTTCGGCGTCCGCCTTGGCGTGGACCAGGCATGGGAAGCCGTCGCAATCCGGGCAGCGGACGCACCGGCTGTAGGGCATGTTGCCCTCGTCGAGCATGATCCCGCAGGGGGCGTGGAAGGGGTGATGGCCGGCGGCGGCGAGGTCATCGGAGAGCTGCTGGATCCGGGGTTCGTGCGAGACGGCCGGGAATGGATACGGGGCGCTGGCCGGAGGCTCGGTGGGATCCTCACCCCGGTCGCCGTGCACCTGGTAGAGCTGCTCGGCCTGCGTGTAATAGGGCTCGAGCTCGTCGTAAGAAATGGGCCAGGCCGGTGAGACGCCGTCATGGTGTCGAAGCTCGCCGAAGTCCTCGGCTCGCAGGCGGTAGAGCGCGGCGCCGTAGAGCTTCGTCGCGCCGCCGACGAAGTAGTGGACCTGCGGCTGGAACGCCTTACCCCGCTCGTCGTACCAGGTTTCGGGCGAGACGTAGCGTCCATCGACGAAGACGTCCTGGGCGAGCCAGTTCTGGGGCTCTCGAGGCAGCCAGTCGCCTCGCTCGAGCAGGAGGATCCGCTTGCCGGAGGGTGCGAGCCGGTGCGCGAGGGTGCCGCCACCGGCGCCGCTCCCGATCACGATCACGTCGTGGTGCTCGGCCATCATGAAATCTCCTCGAGTCGCTCGGCGATGATGATCCGCCCCGCCGCCTCGATCAACGCCAGGTGAGAGAACGCCTGCGGGAAGTTGCCGAGGTGACGGCCGGTATCCGGGTCGAACTCCTCCGCGTAGAGGCCGAGCGGCGACCCGACCCTCAGGAGGCGCTCCATCAGATCGCGAGCCCGTTGGTGCTCGCCGACTATCGCCAGCGCCGAGACGAGCCAGAAGGAACAGATCAGGAAGCTTCCTTCCTTGCCCGACAAGCCGTCATCGGTCTCGCCCGTGCGGTAGCGCAGGACGAAGCCGTCCTCGGTCAGGTCGTCGGCGATCGCCTCGACCGAGTTGCGAAGGCGCTCATCATTCGGCGGCAGGAAGCCGAAGATGGTCGCCAGGAGCGTCGACGCGTCGAGGGCATCGGTGTCGTAGTGCTGACGCAGGACGCCATCCCGAACACCGTGCGCCAGGATGTCTTCCTTGATCTCGCCCGCGGTCGCCTGCCAGGTGGGCTCGAGCTTCGCGTCGCCACGGATTCCCGCCAGCTTCGCCGCCCGGTCGAGGGCGACCCAGCACATCAGCTTCGAGGACACGTAGTGCTGGGGTTTGCCCCGGGCCTCCCAGATGCCCTGGTCCGGCTTCTTCCAGACCGCGGTCGCGCACTTGGTCTGGGCCTGCACGATCGGCCACAGGCGCCTCGGCAGGCGCTTGGACCGGCGGGTGTGGAGCAGGATCGAGTCCAGCGCCCCGCCGAAGACGTCGTTCTGGCGCTGGTCGAAGGCGCCATTGCCCACCCGCACCGGGCTCGCCCCCCCGTAGCCGGAGAGGTCATCGCGGGTCGACTCGGTGAGGTCGCGCCGGCCGTCGATCCCATACATGATCTGAAGCGCCCCGTCCTCGTTGGGCTCCAGGTCGGCGACGAACTGCATGAACTCCTCGGCCTCCCAATCGAGGTCGAGGTAGTGAAGGGCCTGCAGCGTGAAGGTGGAGTCGCGAATCCAGGTGAACCTGTAGTCCCAGTTTCGTTCGCCGCCGGGTGTCTCGGGCAACGACGTCGTGCCTGCCGCGACCGTCGCCCCGGTCGGCATGTAGGTGAGGCCCTTGATCGCCAGCGCCGAACGCTGGATCGGATCGCGGAAGCGATGGTCGGGGATCGTCGCGCGCCCCAGCCAGTCCCGCCAAAAGCGCCGCGTGGCGGCGATCCGCGCGTTGGCGTCGTCGGCGTCCCTGGGCGAGGCCAGCCCCTCGGCCCACGAGAGCGAGCAGTAGAGCTGCTCCCCCTGCGTGAGCTCGTGGCGCGCCCGGACCCAGTCGCCCTCGATGCCGAGCGCCATGTCGGTTCGCAGGCGGATCGTCGTTCCGGCGCCGCTCGCATCGGCCGTGTGGCGATCGCCGTCGAGCTCCCACTCGGCCGGCGTTCGTCCGTAGTCGAACACGGGCTCGCAGATCAGCTCGATCTCGACCGTTCCGCTGAGGCAGAGCACTGTGCGCACGAGCATGTGCTCGCCGTCGTCGTCGATCGGGGGCCTGGTGTGGGGCGTAACGGAGTCCTCTGCCTCGGACGGCCCCATGGTCAGGGCGTCGAAGACGACCGCCCAGCCGGTCGGGGTCTTCCAGGTGGTCGTGAGGACGTTGGTGCCGGGCTCGTAGATCCGCGCCGAGGGAACGTTGATCCCGAACGGGCCCAGCCTGAAGGCACCGGCCTCGCGATCGAGCAGGGTTCCGAAGACGCTCGGGGAGTCGAAGCGCGGCACACAGAGCCAGCCGACCCCTCCGTCGGGAGCCACTAGGGCACCGGTATGGCAATTGGAGAGGAAGGCGTAGTCGGCGATCGGAGGGAACGGAGAGGGCATCGCCGCGCTCTGCGGCATTGTCTCCTCGGCGGCGGTTCCCGGAGCCTTGTGGTCTCCCTTCGCCGCGGCCTTGGCACTCGAGCGCGCCTTGGACTTGCCCTTCGGCTTCGCAGGGCTCACGTTGCGACCCATGGCCCGTGCCAGCCGCCGTGGTCCGCGACGAGCTTGTCCGCCGCCTTCGGCCCCCACGAGCCGGGCTTGTACGGGTGGACCTTCGGGGGTTTCTTGAGGAGCGGGGCCATGATCCGCCACGTCTCCTCGATGTTGTCCTGACGGGTGAACCGCTTGCTGTCCCCCACCATCGCGGCGTGCAGGAGTACCTCATAGGGCGTTGGACCCTCACCACCCTCCTCGGCGAACTCCATGTCGAGGTTGATCTGCTCCGGGTCGGCGGAGTCGCTCCGTTGCGCATCGACGAGCAGCCTGATCCCCGTACTCGGGTGGAGCTTCACGATGAGCTGAGGAGGCGCCGGCCGGCGCCAGCGCGGCGCGTAGCCCATTCGTGGCGGCTCCGTGAAGATCACCCGCATCTCCCATTGAGTGACCGGCATGAGCTTTCCGGTGCGGATGAAGAAGGGGACTCCGGTCCAGCGCCAGTTGTCGATCTCGAGGCGCAGCGCGGCATAGGTCTCGGTCGTGGAGCCCCTGGCGACCCCCTTTATCTTCTTGTAGCCCTCGTACTGCCCCCGGAC
>DATAOX010000085.1:0-10360 GCA_036265555.1 Solirubrobacterales bacterium | reverse complement strand
AGCTCCACTCTTCCATTGGGATCGAGCAGGCGGTTGTCGGAGCTCACGACTTCCGCCGTCGCTTCGGCTGGTACATGCAGCGCTCGGCGGCGGGCGAGGAGTTCCTCATCACGCGTCGCGGCAAGTCGTACGTCCGGCTTCTTCCGGCCCGGGAGCAGCTCGCGCGGAACGGAGGCGAGCGTACCGGCGGTTCGGCGGAACCGTGAATACGATCCGGCCGTGCCGCGCCATGTCGCCTTCCTCCGGGCCATCAACATCGGCGGTCGCCGCGCCAGCAGCAAGCAGCTGATCACCGCGCTCGAAGGCGCGGGGTTGGAGAACGTCACCGCGTTCCGCGCCAGCGGCAACCTGATCTTCGACGCGGCCCGAGCATCCGCGTCCGCGCTCACGAAGCGCGTCGACGACGCGCTGACCGGCGCCCTCGGCTTCGAGGTCCGCAGCTTCCTCCGCACCGGCGCCCAGGTCCGCGCCATTGCCGCGTTCGAACCGTTCACTCCCAAGGTGCTGGCGGCATCCAAGGGCAAGCTCCAGGTCGCTCTCCTCGAAACGCCGCTGCCCAAGGGCGCGCGTGAGGAGGTGCTCGCGCTGGCCACCGACGCCGACCCCCTCGCGGTCTCGGGCCGGGAGCTCTACTGGCTCCCCAGTGGCCCGACGATGCAGACCGACCTCGACCTCCGCCTCCTCGACACCCTGGTCGGCGAGAACACCCGGCGCACAAAGGGCATGATCCAGGAGATCGCCGCGAAGTTTCTGGGCCCCTGAGTCGCGGTAGGATCGGCCGCAGTCAACCAGGGAGGAGGCAAGATGCCCAGATTCCGGATCCCCCTCGTCCTCGTGATCACGGCCGCCGTGGCATCGCTGGTCGTCGCCAGCGCTCTCGGAGCCATCGTCAAGCGCATCGACTCGACGGTGACGCTCGCGAAGAAGAACCCGTTCCACGGCCACGTCAGCTCGCCGAACAGCGGCTGCGAGCAGGCCCGCACCGTCAAGGTCTTCAAGAAGCGGCACGGCCCGGACGGCCTCTACGACTCGACGACCACGGGCAACGACGGCAAGTGGTCGATCCCGGCGACACCGAACGGAAACTTCTACGCCAAGGTCACGCGCCGGAAGGAGGGCGCCGCGGGCACGATCTTCGTCTGCAGGCCCGACGTCTCACCGACGCGGCACTTCGGCGGCGGCGGGGGCGGCTACTAAGCCGGCGCCGCGACCGCGACCGCCCGTGGCCCTCAGGGCGCCTCGAACTGAATCAGGCTGAAGACCTCCGGGCTGCGAAGGCGCGCCCGGCCGTCCAAGAACTGAAGCTCGACGAGGAACGAGATCCCCACGACCCCGGCGCCCGCCTGCCCGACGAGCTCCTCGATCGCCGCCATCGTTCCGCCCGTCGCGAGCAGATCATCGTGCAGCAGAACGCGCGAGCCCGGCGTGAGCGCGTCAACGTGCATGTGCAGCTCGTCGATCCCGTACTCGAGCTCATAGGACACCGACGCCGTCTTTGACGGCAGCTTCCCGGGCTTTCGAACGGGGATGAACCCGGCACCGCACGCCCGCGCGACCGCTGCCCCGAGGATGAAACCGCGCGCCTCCGGCGCGACGACGAAATCCGGCCGCAGTGACCGCGCGTGGTCCGACAGCGCCTCGATCGCCCGGTCGAGGTCCGGCGCGCTCGCGAACAGGGGCGTCGCATCCTTGAACACGACCCCCGGCTGGGGAAAGTCGGGGATGTCGCGAATCCTTTCCTTCAGGTCCGGGATCACAATCCGCCGGCATCCTGCCAGACCGCCGGCCCACACAACCCCCGGTATAGGCTCCCGCGTCGTGAAGCAGGTCGCCGACGGGGTGTGGCACCTCGACACCTTCTTCCTGCCGAACTCGATCAACGCCTACCTGGTCGAGGACGTCCTCATCGACGCCGGGACCCGCCACTCGGCCGGCAAGATCCTCCGGCAAGTTGGATCGCACAAGGTCACCGCGCACGCCCTCACCCACGCCCATCCGGATCACCAGGGCGCATCTCGGGAGATCTGCACCACCCTCGACATCCCCTTCTGGGTCAGCGAGCGCGACGCTGACGCCGCCGAGAACCCCGAGCTCATCCGCCGGCGCCAGCCCAATCACCCAGTGGCCCGCTTCTACCTCAACATCTTCATCGGCCCGGGCCGTCCGGTCGACCGCCACCTGAACGAGGGCGACGAGATCGCCGGCTTCAAAATCCTGGACGTTCCCGGCCATTCCGCCGGCCACGTCGCCTTCTGGCGCGAATCGGACCGCGTACTGATCCTCGGCGACGTCCTCGCGAACATCGATCAGCTGACCGGCGTTCCGGGGCTCCACGAGCCGAAGCCGTACCTGACCCCCGACCCGGTCGAGAACCGCCGCTCGGCGAAGCGCCTGGCGACGCTCGAGCCGAAGCTCGTCCTCTTCGGACACGGCGCCCCGGTCCGCGACACGCGCAAGTTCGTCGAGTTCGTCGAGGGCCTGCCGGCCTAGAGCCCGCGATCCCGCGCACGCCGCCGGGCCGCATCGAGTGCCGGCCGCACCCATCCCGGCAACCCTCGCCGGACCCGCCACGACGCCCCCGAGAAGCCCAGGTTGGCCACCATCGCGAACCCGGCCTCGTCCTCCCGTAACGCGAGCAGCAGGTGCGCCACGCGGTCCGCCGCGGGCAGGTCGCCGGCCTCCGCAACCCGAACGCACCAGCAGTCGATCCGGCGGCCACCGGGCCGCACCATCAGCGCGCCCCGCTCTCCCACGAGCCAGACGCCCAGCGCCCCCGAATGGAAGGCGACGCCACAGCGGCGCAGGAGCTCCCGCTCCCGGTGCCCGACCAGGTCCCCCAGCAGCCCGAGCGCAACGCCCTCGGCCGTCTGATCCCGTTCGCTACCGCGCGCCGCGCTTCGCTCGCTCCCGAGCGGCACGACCGAGCGAGCGCCGCGTCGCGCCTGCAGCCACGGAACGATCCAGGCGTGCGCGAAGCATCCGAGCGCCACCGGCAGCGTCCACGGTGACAGCAGCAGAAGCCCGATGCCCGGTGCGGTGAAGGCGATGGCCACCGCGACCGTCCACGCCGTCCACCGCCGCCCGTCGCCGCGCAGCGTCTCCTCGCTCGCCTCCTCTCGCCACCAGAGCGCCGCCGCCTCCTCGAGGCCCGGCCGCCGCACTAGTCCCGGCGGTGCGGCGGGCTTCCACGTCCGGGTCTGCGCCACGCGCGCTCCGCTGCTCAGCCGCCGGCGATGGGACGGCGGAGCACCACCAGCTCTGCGTCGACCGGAAGCGCGCGAACTACCTCGGCGCTCCCGTCCGACCGGGGCACGCTCGCGAGCATCCCCGCCTCCAGCTCCCGCCGCAACGCCGCCGATGCGGCCTCATGCGACTCCGCCTCCTCGACGCTCCAATCGGCCACCGTCGTGTGCCCGGTGCGATCCAACCTGATCAGCCGACCCATTGCTCCTCCTCACGTCGCTTCCACGGCTGAATATACGCTCGCCGTAATATCGCCAGCACCTATGGACCGCTATGAACCTGGGGGGATCGAAGCGCGCTGGCGGCGCGTCTGGGACGAGGAGCACACCTGGGAGGTGCCGAACCCCGGCCAGCCCGGGTTCAACGACTCGGCGCCGAAGTGCTACGTGCTCGAGATGCTGCCGTATCCCTCCGGCGACCCGCACGTCGGACACCTGAAGAACTACGCGATCGGCGACGCGATCGCCCATTACCGGCGTCGCAACGGGTTCCAGGTCGTTCACCCGATGGGCTTCGACGCCTTCGGGCTTCCGGCCGAGAACAACGCGATCAAGACCGGTGAGCCCCCGCGGGTCGCGACCGAGCGATCAATCGAGGCATACAAGAGGGCGTTCGATCGCCTGGGCTTCTCGTTCGACTGGGCTCGCGAGCTCTCCTCGCACGAGCCGTCGTACTACCGCTGGACCCAGTGGATCTTCCTGAAGCTCCTCGAGCGCGGCCTTGCGTACCGGGACGAGGCACAGGTGCAGTGGTGCCCGGTCGACCAGACCGTGCTCGCCAACGAGCAGGTCATCGACGGGCACTGCGAGCGCTGCGGCAGCCTCGTCGAGGCCCGCCAGCTCGAGCAGTGGTTCTTCCGGATCACCGACTACGCCGACCGTCTCCTGGACGACCTCGACACCATCGATTGGCCCGAGCACGTGAAGACGATGCAGCGCAACTGGATCGGCCGCTCGCACGGCGCCGAGGTGATCTTCCGATGTGAGGAGCTCGGCATCGACTTCCCGGTCTTCACGACCCGGCCGGACACCCTCTTCGGCGCGACATTCTTTGTTCTCGCGCCCGAGCACCACGACGTCGAGCGCCTGGCGGCAGGCACCGAGCACGAGGACGCCATCCACGAGTACGTGAACGAGGCGATCCGCGAGTCGCCCGAGGAGCGCGGAGCGGAGGAGCGCCGGAAGACCGGCGTCCCGCTCGGCCGCACGGTCACGAACCCGGTGAACGGGGAACAGATCCCCATGTTCGTGGCCGACTACGTGCTGATGGAGTACGGCACCGGCGCGATCATGGCCGTCCCGGCTCACGACGCGCGCGACTACGAGTTCGCGACGGTGCTCGACCTGCCGATCCGCCGCGTCATCGAGGGGTCGGATCCCGAGGAATCGCAGGACGCCGACGGGCTGCCGTACTCGGGCGACGGGCCGATGGTGAACTCCGACCGCTTCGACGGCAGGCACAACCGCGAGGCCTACGACGAGGTCGTGGCATGGCTCGGCGCGGAGGGTCGCGGCAAGCCCTCGATTCACTACCGGTTGCGCGATTGGCTCCTCTCCCGCCAGCGGTATTGGGGCTGCCCGATCCCCGTCGTCTACTGCGAGACCGACGGCATCGTCCCGGTTCCCGAGGGGGAGCTCCCGGTCAGGCTTCCAGAGGTCGACGACTATGCCCCGAAGGGACAGAGCCCGCTGGCCGCGGCGACCGAGTGGGTCCGGACGGAGTGCCCGCGGTGCGGCGGCCCCGCGCGTCGCGAGACCGACACCATGGACACCTTCGTCGACTCCTCGTGGTACTTCCTGCGCTACCTCGACGCTCGCAACGACCGGGCCGCATGGGACCGCGCGGCGGTCGGCTACTGGATGCCGGTCGACCAGTACATCGGCGGCGTCGAGCACGCGATCCTCCACCTGATGTACGCGCGCTTCTTCACGAAAGCGCTCGCGGACATGGGCTACCTGGGCGTCCAGGAGCCGTTCGCCCGCCTCTTCACCCAGGGGATGATCACGCGCGGTGGCGCGAAGATGTCCTCGTCGAAGGGCAACGTGGTCAGCGCCGGCGAGACGGTCGAGCGCTACGGCGCCGACACGGCGCGCACGTACGTCTGCTTCATGGGCCCGCCCGACAAGGGCGGCGACTGGACCGACGAGAGCGTCGAGGGCGTCCACCGGTTCCTCGCCCGGCTATGGCGGCTGATGAAGGAGGTCACGGCGCGCACGGCGGGCGCCACGGACGGGCTGAACGCCGCCGAGGGCCCAGCCGGAGAGCTCCTTCGCAAATCGCACTGGGCGATCGACAAGGTCACCCGTGACATCGAGCGCGACTTCGGATTCAACACCGCGATCGCCGCCGTCATGGAGCTCGTGAACGAGGCCTATCGGCTGAAGGACGACCTCTACGGGACCCCAATCGGCGAATCCGCCCTGCGATTCGCGACGCGGACCGCGGCTTCGATCCTCTTTCCCTTCGCCCCCCATCTGTCCTCGGAGGTGTACGAGGCGATCACCGGGCGCCGAGTCTGGGAGGACCCATGGCCCAAGCCGGACCCGGAGCTGCTCGAGAGCGACGTCTTCACCCTCGTCGTCCAGGTGAACGGCAAGCGCCGCGCCGGCGTCGAGGCCCCGGCCGGCGCCTCCCGCGAGGAGCTTCTCGACCTCGCGCGAGCCGATGCCGCCGTCCGCCGCCACATCGACGGCAAGGAGCTCGTCAAGGAGATCGTCGTCCCCGGAAAGCTCGTCAACCTGGTTGTCAGGTAGCCCCCGGCGGGGGCTACGCCCGCGGCGCTCGTCTGCTAGAAAGGCGGCCGCATGCTTGTCAGGCGCTTCTCGGACGCGGCCGTCACCGAGTTGCACCGGTTGCGTCCCCACATCCTCATGGACGCGGGGGAGCTCGGCTCGCGCAACGTGTCCGTCTGCTGGCTCGAGGTGCCCCCGGGCGCCTCGGAGGAGCTCCGCTCGCACGAGGAGGCCGAGCAGGTGTACGTGGTCGTCAGCGGCAATGGCACGATGTCGGCCACCGGCGACACCCAGCAGCTCTCAGTCGGTGACCTGGTCCTGATTCCGCCGGCGACGGACCACGCCGTGGCCAATGACGGCGCCGACCCCATGGCCCTCGTCTCCGTGCAGTCCCCGCCTGTGTCCGCGGACGAGCTGTTCAGCCGCCGGCTGGCCGCGCAGGCGAGCGGCTACGACGACTACGAGGACGAGTAGGGCCGGAGGGCCGCCGCGCGGCGGCGCGCACGTGGTGCGCAAGCGCGTCATCGTCCACGGCCGGGTGCAGGGAGTCTTCTTTCGCGACACGACCCGGCGGATGGCGGAGTCGCGCGGAGTCGGGGGGTGGGTCCGCAACAATCCCGACGGGAGCGTCGAGGCGGCCTTCGAGGGGCCGGCGAACGCCGTCGATGCGATGGTGCGATTCGCGCGCGAGGGACCACGCGGTGCCGGGGTGGAGCGGGTTGAGGTCTTCGACGAGGAGGCCGAGGGCCTGACCGGATTCCGCGTCTCCTAGGTCAGACACGATCTGATCTCAAAGCTCAGGCGGCGTTGCGGAATCGGCACGCTCGCGTCACCCTCTTCTGACACCGCCGGACCACAGGTCACGGACGGACCCGCACGATCGCGGCGATGGGGTCGCTCAGCCGCTCGCAGCTCATCGCGTACGGAGCCGTCGCGGTCGTGCTGCTGCTCGTCGGGGCCCGTTGGATCCGCTCCGGGGCCGCGGACCGCGCCGACACCGGTGGCGTGAGCTACGGCGACAGCGGGTCGTCGACCGCCGCGTCCGGCACCGCCGACGGCTTCAGCTTGGACGCGCAGGGCGGGACCGACGTCGTCGTCGACGTGGCGGGCGCCGTCGCAGACCCGGGCGTCTACCGGCTCCCGGCGGGGTCGCGAGTGAACGACGCCGTCCAGCGTGCGGGCGGCGCGACGGGCCGCGCGACGGTCGAGGCGATCAACCTGGCGGCCCGGCTGACCGACGGCCAACAGGTCGTCGTGCCGGAGAAGGTGGCCGGTGCGACGTCCGTGGCCGCTTCGTCCGGCACGTCAGGCGAGCCCGCCGGTCCCATCGGCCTCGGGACGGCGACCGTTGAGGAGCTCGACACGATCGAGGGCATCGGCCCCGTCACGGCGCAGAAGATCCTCGAATTTCGCGACCAGCACGGCGGCATCTCCTCCGTCGACCAGCTCGACCAGATCGACGGGATCGGGCCGGCGACGATGGACACGCTGCGGTCGAGCCTGCAGCCGTGAAGTGTGGCTGAGGCAGGTCGGCTGGCGCTTCGCCCTCCTCGGCGGGCTCGCCACGGGGCTGGCCGCAACCCCCATCGTTCCCCAGGACGCGCGTGCCACGGCGGCAACGGTCCTGGGGCTGGCGATCGTGGGCGGGGCGCTGCTCGCCGCGACCCCGTGGCCGGCGGGCCGCGGGGCCTGGGCGAAGGTCGCCCCGGTGGCCTTGGCCGCGATCGCGGCGGGCCTTTCGCTCGGCGCGATGCGGCTGGCGGCGATCGACCGTGGCGCGTTCGCCGGACCGATCGGCCGCCCGGGGACGGCGCGAGGCTTCGTCACCGCGGTCCCGCACCGCTCCGAGGGCGACGTCACAGTTCGCATCCAAACCGCCGCCGGGCGCCTCGCGGTCGAGGCCCGTGAGCCCGTCGATGACCTGCCGGTCGGGCGCGAGGTGGTCGCAAGCGGAACGCTCACGGCGCCGCCTCCATGGGAGGCCGACTACCTGGCTCGCTACGGGATCCGGCGGGTCCTGCGCGCGCGCAGCATCGAACTGACCGGCGACCGTCGCGGCGGGCTCAGCGGGATCGTCGATGACATCAGGTCGCGTGCGGACTCGGCGCTCGAGCGCGGCACGCCTGACCCCGAGGCAGCGCTGCTACGCGGGTTCCTACTGGGCGAGGACGATCGAATCGACCCCGCGACGGTCGACGACTTCAAGCGAGCCGGCCTGGCCCATCTGCTGGCTGTCTCCGGTGACTGCGTGATGCTGCTCGCGCTCCTCGGGACCTGGCTGCTGGGGCTCATGGGGGTGGGGCTGCGGGCGCGCCTCGTGGCACTCCTCGCCCTGATCGCGGTCTACGTCCCGGTCGCGGGAGCCAGCCCCTCGATCCAGAGGGCGGGGATCATGGGCGCTGCGGGTGTCATCGCGATGCTCGCAGGCAGACCGCGCTGGCGCTGGTACGCGGTGCTGTTGGCCGCCGCACTCACCCTGTTCCTGAATCCGCGGTCGGTCACCGACCCGAGCTGGCAGCTCAGCTTCGCGGCCGTCATCGGGATCCTGCTCCTCGCGCGGGCGATCCGCGACCTGATCCTGGGGTCACGGGAGCGTGGGGCGGCGCCCTCGCCACCGAGCCGTGCGCTCGCCGAGGGCGCCGGGGTCACCATCGCCGCCACGCTCGCAACCGCGCCGCTCTTCGCCCATCACTTCGGCGCCGTTTCGGTCGCTTCGCTCCCGGCGAACCTGCTCGCGCTTCCGGCGGTCCCGCCCATGATGTGGCTGGGGATGCTCGCCTCCATCGTCGGGCAGGTTCCCGGGGTACCCGTCGCGCCGCTCACCGCTCTCGCGGGCCTGCTGGCCGCATACGTCGCGCAGGTCGCGCACTGGCTTGCGGCGCCGGGGTGGGCGCAGGTCGGGATCGAGCTACACGGTTGGGCATCGGTGGCCGCCGCCTACGGCGCGATGGGCGCCGCGACCGCCACGCTGCTCGCGTTCCTTCGCCGGCGCCGGGGCGCCGCCGTTCCCCGCCCCGCGGCGCGAGCCGTCGCATTGGCCGCCGGCCTGGGAGCCCTCACGCTCCTGTGGAGCGGATCGGCGCCGGGCGCCTCCGCGCAACCCGCCGGCCTCCGCGTCCTCGTGATGGACGTAGGTCAAGGGGACGCGGTCCTGCTCGATCCCGCAGACGGGGCCCCGATCCTCGTCGACGGCGGTCCGCCCGGTGGAGACCTGGCCGATCACCTGGAACGCGAGGGCGTGTCCAGCCTCGCCGCGGCCGTCGTCACACACGACCAGTCGGACCACGTCGGCGGCATCGGCGAGCTTCTCTACGACGGGTTTCCGATTCACAGGCTGATCTACGCTCGCCCGGGCGGCGACTTCCTCCGGGCTGCTCGCCTCGAGCACGTGCCGACGCTTCGCGTCTCGGAGGGCTCCGAGATCGATTCCGGAAGGCTTCACCTCGAGGTGGAGTGGCCATCGCAGTCCTCGCTGGAGGGTGAGGCGGAGGACCTGAATCAGACCGCGATCGTGATGCTCGCGCGCTGGCGCTCGTTCACGATGCTGCTGACCGCGGACGCCGAGGCCGAGGACGTCCCACTCGATCCCGGCCCGATCGACGTCCTGAAGGTGGCCCATCACGGTTCCGACGATGCGGGGCTCGACGCGCTGCTGGACCGCACGGTCCCTCGGCTCGCCGTGATCTCGGTCGGCGCCGATAACCCGTACGGGCATCCCACCGCGGAGACGCTGGCAACGCTCTCGCAGCACCACGTGCTAACGCTCCGTACGGACGAGCAGGGCGACGTGGCGATCGACGCCACCGCGGCGGGCTGGCAGGTGGAGGGCGGGTGACCGACCAACGGGATCCGCCTCGCGCGGTTTCGGCGCGGGCTCTCGCTACCCTCCCGCGCTTCAGAAACCGATGAAAGGAGCACGATGAACCGGCTAGCGACGATCGCGACGTCGATCGCCCTCGGCGTCGGAGCAGGGACCGGGATCGCCGCATGCGGTGGCGGCGGCACGACCACGATCATCAAGACCCAGGCGCCGTCATCAGCGCAGGGCACGTCAACCACCAGCAAGCCCACGACCACCACGACCACGAGCTCGACTTCGTCGACGTCGACGTCGACGAAGGAGGCCGGCGACGACAACGGCGGGAGCGGCTGAGTCAGATCCGGGTCGAGGGGTTCAGCTCCGGAGGCCAACCGGGACGGCGATTACACTCGCCGCTGCTCCATGTCCGCCAGCAGCTCGTCGAGCGCGGGCGCGATCAAGCCCGCCTACCTGATCGTCGGCACCGACGAGGGCAAGATCGCTGCTGTGCTGACGCGGGTGCGGGCACGAGCCGAGCGTGAGGGCGGGCCGGGCGCGCTCGAGAGCTTCGGGTCGGGTGAGGGAC
>DATAOX010000084.1:0-1815 GCA_036265555.1 Solirubrobacterales bacterium | reverse complement strand
CTCACGCCGGCCGCGCGGGCGCGGATGGAGGAGACCGCCCTCGCCTTCGTCCAGCACGGCGGCAACGCGGCGGCGATGGCGCGCGCCCTGCACCTGCATCCGCAGACGGTCCGCTACCGGCTCACGCGCCTGCGCGAGCTGCTCGGTGACCAACTCGACGAACCGGATGCCCGCTTCGAGCTCGAGCTCGCGCTCAGGGCTAGACGCCAGGTGGCTGTGTAGGCGTAGCCGAGGAGTCGCCGTTGATGGTGGGGAGCTGGAGGCTGACCACGGCGCCGCCGTCCGGCGCGTTTGAGGCGCGGGCGACTCCGTCGTGTTCCTCGGCGACGCGCTGAACGATCGCGAGGCCGAGCCCAGACCCCGGCCTACCGCGCGCATCGTCCGCCCGCCAGAAGCGGTCGAAGACCTTGTCGAGGTCGCCATCGGGGAATCCCGGCCCGTGGTCGCGCACCGTGATCCGCCCTTCATCCACGTCCACCTCGACCCGGCCGCCCGGCGGGCTCCACTTGGTGGCGTTGTCGAGCATGTTCGAGATCGCCCGGCCGACCCGCTGCGGGTCCACGTGGACCAGCGAAGGACCCAGCCGCGGCTCGAAGGCGATCCCGCGCGCGCGCCGCTCGGCCCGCTCGATGGCGTCCCGCGTGAGCTCATCGAGCGCGACGTCCTGGCGGGCGATCGCGTCCTGGCCCGGCGCACGCGCCAGCTCGACGACGTCGCCGACCAGGTCGGTCATCTCCTCCAGCTCCTGCGTGACGTCCGCGACCAACCGCCGGCGCTCCTCGGGGTCGAGGCCGTCCCCGCGCCCGAGCGTCTCGATGTTGGTGCGCAGGGTGGCGAGAGGCGTGCGCAGCTCGTGCGAGGCGTCCGCGACCAGCCGCCGCTGGGCGCTCTCGGAGCGCTCGAGCGCGGCCATCATCTCGTTGAAGCTGGCGGCGAGGCGCCCGAGCTCGTCATCTCCACGGACCTCGATGCGATGGGTGAGGTCGTGCGTCCGGGCCACCTCCTCCGCGGCGTCGGAGACCTCGCCCGCAGGCGCGAGTGCCGCCCGGGCGACCACGGGCCCGAGGGCCGCGGCGAGTGCGATGCCCCCGGCGCTGACCGCGGCCAGAATGATGATCAGGGTGTTGAGGGTGTGGTTGGTGTCCTCGAGCGAGCGGGCCACCTGGACGGCAGTGCCACCGGACAGCGGCTCGGTGAGGACCCGCAGGTCGTTGTCGCCGGCCTGGACGTCCTCGAACGTCGCCTGCCCGCCGTTCGCCGCGAGCTGCCGGTCGGAGCTCGAGACCGGGATCTGGACCGAGGAGCTCGGTCCGGTGACGACCGCGCCGTTGGAGGAGATCAGCTGAGCGATGGCCTCGGGCCCGCCGGGCGCGGGCGGGGGCAGCGTCAGCGCGTACCGCTCGCCGCGCTCCACCCCCTTCGTCTTCTTGCCATTCGCCTTCGCGCCGGCCGGCTGGGGCGGAAAAGCTCCCGGAGGAGGCGGAACCCCACCGGCTCCACCGACCTCCTGCACCTCGCCGGCGCCGGCACCGGCCGGCGATGGCGCGGCGGTGAAACGCTGGGTCACGCGTTCGGCCTGCTGGCGGAGATCGTGATCGATGTCGCCGCGAAGGCGGTCGCGAACCAGGGTGTAGACGAGGACCGAGGCGAGCAGTACCGTCAGGGCGACGGCCAGCCCGGAGAGCAGCGCAAGCCGGCGGCGCAGGCTCACTTCTCGCGCAGCGAGTAACCGACTCCGCGGATTGTCTGGATCAACCGCGGCTCGCCGCCCTCCTCGGTCTTGCGGCGCAGGTAGCCGATGTAGACCTCGAGCGA
>DATAOX010000083.1:0-5040 GCA_036265555.1 Solirubrobacterales bacterium | reverse complement strand
GCGCCGTCAGGTCCACCACCGTCGACGGCGCGCCGCCGAGCTCGCCGCCGTCGATCGCGAGGTCGACGCCGGCGAGGATCGTGGTGTCGATGTCCTCGAACCGGCTCGGCGCGGGCTCGGCGCTTCGGTTCGCACTGGTCTGGAAGAGTGCGCACCGGGCGCCCGCCAGGGGGCCCGCGATCAGCCGCAGGCCGAGTCGCTCGGGATCGTCGCGGCAGGCGAGGGGATAGCGGTGAGAAGGGTTGGGCACGATTGCCGTGACCGGCCCCGGCAGGAGCGACCCGAGCGCGTCGCGCGTTCGCGGGCCCAGCGTCGAGAGGATCTCCCGCATGGCGAGCGGTGCCAGGAACATGACCGCCGACGGCCTCCCCTCGTCGCGGCCCTTGAGGGCATGGATCCGCTGGATCGCGGGCTCGTTCTGCGGATCGCATGCGAGCCCGTAAACGGTGTCGGCCGGAAAGACGGCGACCCCCCCGCCGGCGATCCAGCGCTCGAGCTCCGCTCGCGCCCGCTCCGCTCCGTCGCGCGCGATCTGTACGACCATCAGCCGCCCATGCGGCCGAGCACGACTCGCGGAACCCCCGCCAGGTCCTGGCGACCCTCGACCTGGGCGAACCCCAGATCGACGAGGAGCTCCGCCACCTCACCGGCCTGTCCGGCACCCACCTCGAGGGCCAGCGCGCCGCGGTCGGTCAGCGCGGCGCACGATGCGGCCGCCACCACGGCGATCGACTCGAGCCCGTCGGCTCCGGCCACGACGGCCTGGCGCGGCTCGTACTCGGTGATCTCCGGCTCGAGCGAGGCGAGCTCGCCCTCGCGGACGTACGGCAGGTTCGCCAGCACCAGATCGAAGCGCCGCGTCGCCGGCACCGTTCCGCGCTCGAACGACACGCGGGCCGCGAGCCCGAGGCGCTCGGCGTTCTCGCCCGCGACCTCGAGGGCGTCACCGGAGGTATCGGTTGCGACCACGGCGCACTCGGGCAGCTCCGCCGCGACCGCCAGCGCGATCGCTCCCGACCCGGTGCCGACGTCGAGGACGCTTTCCGGCTCGAGCTCCAGGGCGACCTCGACCAGCAGCTCGCTCTCGGGCCTCGGGATGAGAACCCGGCGGTCGACCCTCAGCTCGATGCCTCGAAAGCCCTTCCGCCCGAGGATGTAGGCGACCGGCTCGCGGCGGATCCGGCGCCTGATCATCTCGCCGAACCGGCGCGCGGCCGCGGCGTCCACCGGCGCCTCCGGCTCGGCGGCGAGCCCGGTCCGGTCCCGGTCCATCGCCTCCGCCAGGAGGACGTCCGCGTCCAGGCGCGGCGTATCCACCCCCGCGGCAGTCAACGCGTCCGTCGCCGCCAACAGGGCCTCGCGGACCTGTCCCGCCGTCGCCGCGGGCGGCATCACGAGGGGGCTTCCGCGGTCTGCGCTTCCAGGCGCCTGCGCTTCTCCTCGGCCGCGAGCGCATCCGTGAACTCGCGCAGGTCGCCGCCGAGGACCTCATCCAGATTGTGCGCTGTGACCTTCACCCGATGGTCGGTGACCCGGCCCTGGGGAAAGTTGTAGGTGCGGATCTTCTCCGAGCGCTCGCCGGAGCCGACCTGCGAGCGGCGCTCGGATGCGATCTCCGCCTGCTGGGCCGCGAGCTTCTGCTCATACAGGCGGGCCCGCAGGACGCGCATCGCCTTCTCCCGGTTCTGGAGCTGGGACTTCTCGTCCTGCATCGACACCACGATTCCCGTCGGGACGTGCGTGATGCGGACCGCGGAGTCGGTCGTGTTCACCGACTGGCCGCCCGGCCCCGAGGAGCGATAGACATCGACCTGCAGGTCGGATGGGTCGATGTCGACCTCGACGTCCTCCGCCTCCGGGAGGACCGCGACCGTCGCGGTCGACGTGTGGATTCGACCCTGAGACTCCGTCTTCGGCACCCGCTGCACGCGGTGGGTGCCGCCCTCGTACTTGAAGATGGAGTACGCGCCCTCGCCCTTGATGGCGAAGGTGACCTCCTTGAACCCGCCGACCTCGGCGGGCGACATCGAGATGGCCTCGGTGGAGAAGCCGCGGAGCTCGGCGTATCGCGTGAGCATCTTGAAGAGGTCGCCTGCGAACAGAGCCGCCTCGTCACCGCCGGCACCAGCCCTGATCTCGACCAGGACGTTCTTGTCGTCGTTGGGGTCGCGCTCGACCATCGCCAGGCGGATCTCCTCGGCGAGCCGCTCGAGCCGCTCCGGGGCGTCGGACACGAGACTGCGAAGCTCCGGATCGTCCCCGTCCTCGGCGAGGAGCTCGCGGGCGCCCTCGAGATCGTCGCGCAGGCGTGCGTACTCCTCCGCCAGCTCGTGCGCGGGCTCGAGCTCGCGGTACTCCCGCCCCACTTCCGCGTACCGCTCGCGATCGCCGATCACCTCGGGATCGGACATCTGCCGCTGAAGGTCCGCGAAGCGACCCTCGATCTGCTCGACGAGCTCGTCGATCATGTTCATGGGTTCAAGAGTGTGACGTGGCCACCGCGGATCGCGGGATCTCGGTCGCTAGGCGACGATCTCGATGTCGCCCTCGCGTGCGGCCTGCTCCGGGTTTTCGACGGCGAGGACGGCGTCGAGCGCCGCGATGGCAACCGCGAGCTGGTCGCGATCGGGCTCGCGGGTCGTCAGGTTCTGGAGCATCAGACCCGGATACATGATCGCCCGCACCCAACGCTTCCGGCGGTTGCGGCCCGCCCACTTGATCACCTCGTAGGAGATGCCGGCGATCAGCGGGATCCCGAGGATCCGCGAGGCCAGCAGCCAGTACCAGGCCGGGAGGCCGAGCGGGGCGAAGACGAAGATCGCCACCACCATGACGACGAGCAGGAAGCTCGTGCCGCAGCGGGGGTGAAGGCGCGAGTAGCGCTCGGCCCTGGCCGGGGTGAGGCGGTCGCCCGCCTCGTAGCACGAGATCGTCTTGTGCTCCGCGCCGTGGTACTCGAAGACTCGCCGCAGGTCGGCGAGCCGGCTGATCAGCGCGAGGTAGCCGATGAAGATCGCCGTCCGCAGGATGCCCTCGACGAGCCAGAACAGGATCGACGAGCCGAGCTGGTCCTTGATCAGGCTGGTCGCGCCGACGGGAACGACGAAGAAGAGGCCCACCGCGAGCACGAGCGACAGCACGATCGTCGCGCCCCAGGTGAATCCGCCGATCTGTGGCGGCTCCTCCTCCCCCTCCTCGGGCTCGAGCTGCGCGTTGGCGGAGATCGCCAGGGCGCGGAACCCGATCTTCAGCGACTCCGCGAGCGCCACCACGCCGCGGATCACGGGCAACCGCAGCAGCCCGTGGCGCTTCGCCCAGGAGACGAGCGGCTCCGAGCTCATCGCGATCTCGCCATCCGGCTTCCGGACCGCGACGGCCCAGGTGGAGACGCCGCGCATCATGACGCCCTCCAGCACCGCCTGCCCGCCGACCGGCGCGTCGCGCCGGGCGACCGGCAAGCCGTCGGGCATCCTGGCCTCGGCGAGCTGCGGACGCCCGTTCAGCTCCGGAGCGCCGGCGGTCAGGTTCGGCTGCGGCACCCCCTCCCGGGCCACGACCGGGGCAGTCCTAGCGGCGGCTTCGGGCTGCGCGGCGCTTGAACCGCTCCACCCGGCCCCCGGTGTCGACCAGCTTCTGCTTCCCGGTGTAGAACGGATGGCAGGCCGAGCAGATCTCGACGTGAAGCTCCGGCTTGGTGGAACGCGTGTAGAACTCGTTGCCGCAGGAGCATCGGACGTGCGCGAGCGCGTATTCGGGGTGGATCCCAGCCTTCATCCCCTTGGATTCTAGTGCCACCCGCACGTAACAAATCGCGCGAGGAGGAGCCCATGACCGTCGCCGGACCGGAACGCAATGCAGTCGAGCTCGACGCCGGGCGGATCCACTACCGCGAAGCCGGCTCCGGTCCCGCGATCGTCTTCGCGCACGGCCTGCTGGTGGACGGCACGCTGTGGCGCAAGGTGACGCCGCTCCTCACCGACCGGTTCCGCTGTGTCGTCCCGGACCTCCCGCTCGGCTCCCACCGGGAGCCGATGATGCGCGACGCCGACCTGACACCGCCCGGGGTGGCACGGCTCCTCGCCGAGTTCGTGTCCTCGCTCGACCTCCGGGACGTGACGCTGGTGGGCAACGACACCGGCGGGGCGATCTCGCAGCTCGTCGCCGCGAACCACCCCGAGCGGCTCGGCCGACTCGTTCTGACGCCCTGCGACGCCTACGAGAACTTCCTGCCACCGTTCTTCCGCCCGCTTCAGTATGCCGCCGGGGTCCCGGGGCTCCTCACCGCCCTGGTGCAGCCCATGCGCTTTCGGGCCCTGCAGCGAGGTCCGCTGGCGTTCGGCCTCTTGATCTCGCCGGATTCGATCGACCCCGACGTCCTCGACTCGTGGGTTCGCCCGTTCCTGGGCAACGGCGGGGTCCGCAGGGACACGATCAAGTTCCTGCGATCGATCTCGAATCGATACACGCTCGAGGCGGCCGAGAAGCTCCGGCGCTTCGACCGCCCGACCCTGATCGCCTGGGCGCCGGAGGACCGCTTCTTCAAGCTCCGCTACGCGGAGCGGCTGGCGGCCGAGATTCCGAATGCCCGTCTCGTGCGAATCGAGAACTCGCGAACGTTCGTATCCGAGGACCAGCCCGAGCGCCTGGCCGCCGAGATCGCGTCGTTCGTCGACGAGACGAGGGGGACACCGGCGAGTCCGTGACGTCACCATTTGGCGAGTTGTTCTCGCATAGCGACGACAAACCGCCAAGCACCGCCGACTCAGCGGTTCGTCGGGCCGGGCCGGCGGATGCCGGGGCGATCGGCCGGCTCCTCCACGACTTCAACGAGGAGTTCGAGGAGCCCAGCCCCGGTCCGCAAGCGGTCGCCGACCGCGTTCGCGCGTTGATGGGCTCCGGGGACTTCGCGGTGCTCCTGGTGGGGAGCGAGCCGAACGGGCTCGCGGTCCTCCGCTTCCGCCCGTCGATCTATAGCTCGGCGCTCGAGTGCAACCTGGCCGAGCTGTACGTGAAGCCCGACCACCGTGGTCAGGGCCTCGG
>DATAOX010000082.1:0-13892 GCA_036265555.1 Solirubrobacterales bacterium | reverse complement strand
GCCGACCCCGATGTCGCGGAGGATGCCAGCCGCATCGCCGATCTTCGAGGGCAGCTTGTCCGCCTCCTCCGCGAGCTTGCCGGTGATGTCGTACTTGTCGTTGAGGTTCCTGAGCGTCTCGTTCTCGTTGACGAAGTCCGTGACGTCCTGCGCGTACTCAGGTGCGTTGCTGCCGAGGTCTTCACCCTGGGAGACGAGCCCGGGGATGATCAACGCGCCGATGCCGACCGGGATCAGGATGAGCGCGATGTAGACGAGGGCGATCGCCAGCCCGCGCCTCATCCACTGCGACAGGAAGTTGACGGGGCCCGAGACGGCGATTGCGATGAAGGCCGCTATCACGAGCCATGACAGCGGTCTCCGCAACAGGTAGATCAAATACAGCACAAGCGCGACCGCGACCACGATCAGGACGCTACGCAGGATCACGCGCGGAGTGGACTCGGCAGCGGGCATGCTCACTCGGCGCCCTATTCGCCGATCCGACGGGCTTTCCTGGACAGGGTCCGCGCGCCCTGGCCTATGCGACCACCGGCGTCTCGAGCCTTCGCAGGTCGGGGGCTGCGATCGTGACGACGTCGCCGGGCTCGATCCCGCGCTCGCGGCGCACGGGGAGGGCGACACGGGTGCGTGACCCGGGCTGTAGACAAATCCTAGGGTTTCGTGGGCAGAAAGCCGTTCTCTCTGCCCGAATCCCCGGTAATCGTGCGTAATCCCCGGTAATCCGCGGGAAGAAGCCACGGGAGCAGATCGCCCATTCCCGATTGGCGCCGGGGCTGGTTTCTCACCCACTCGCCGTCCGAGCTCGTTCGAAACCAGCCGCGCCCATAACTCACCAGGCTCGAGTGAAGCCAGCTAGGCCGTGGCCGGCGGCTCCAAGCTGTCCTCCGGCTCGATCCGTGCGCGCACATACCCCTCCTGCGCCGTCGCCGGCTGGTCCGGCAGCATCGCCTCCTGGGTCGCCGCGACGATCGGGTCGTCGCGCCACGTCGTGGGGCTGTCGCGGCGCGTCCACGACTGGCGCTTCGGCAGCGCGCTGACGACCGGCAGGCGAATCGTGCTCGGATCGACCAGCGCCGGGCCGATCCGGAAGGACGGGCTGATCCGCGCGAGCGCCTCGGCGGTCCAGTCGCGAAGAAGCGCGATCGACTTGCGCGGCAGGATCCCGGAGGTCGCGTGGACGCTGGCCCCGGGATCCATCAGCATCGTGAGGCGCACAGGCCTGTTCGGGCGCATCGCCACTGTCGGATCGCTCACGATCCACGGCTGGCGGATCGGGCGCGGCTCCAGCGCTCCGGTCTCGGCCGGCGTCGCGTCGGCTCGCTCCAGGAAGCCCGTATGGCGACCGGCCGGCAGCGCCTCCTCAGGCACCTTGGCGTGAACTGGGAAGAAGCGCGTGTAGTCGTCATCGATGAAGTAGCCGAGCAGGCCGTCATCGAAGCGGGTCAGCGCTCCGAGCCGGACGTCGAAGCTCCGCGCGGCAAGGGCGCGGAATGCGCCGTCACGGGCGTCACGGTCCTCCGCCGAGAGTTGCGGATATTCGTTTGCGTCCGAGGGGACGTCCAGCAGCAGCGACGCACGCACGATCGCGATCGGGCGACCCGTGAGCGACGCGAAGTACTCGCGACCTGCGGTACCGAACGGGTCGACCGTCCACAGAGTCGTGTCGATCACGCGAAGGAGCGCCGACAGCGGCGATTCCGACCGCGCCCCGCGCGCGGCCCGGTCGGCGGCGTCGCGCTGCACGAGCGCGGTCGCCAGCGCCGCGGCGTGGCGATTCATCGACTCGGCCGGACCAGCGCCGAGCGGGGCGGGCACGCCCGGCGCGCCCTCCCAGACCACGCCCTGGGTCACGAGGTCATGGCGCAGCTGGCCCTGGGGCTCCCCGGTGGGATCGAAAAACTCGAGCGCATCGTCCACGTGGTCCGGAAGGAGCCAGGCGCACACCGGACTGGCCGACGCTTCGGGGCTCTCCTGGTCGATGCGCGCTTCCGCGTCGTCCTCTCCGGCGTCGAGCAATCGAAACTGCAGTCGGGAAGGCGAGGTGACGCGGGGAGGCAGGTACAACTGACCCGGATCGCCGTTTGGGCCCCGCAGCCCCTCGCCCAAGTCGAGCGCGGCCAGTTGCGCAGGCGGGATCTCCAGCGCGCGGCCGAAGGCATCCACCACGCGGAGCCTCCCGAGGCGCGCGACGCCGCCGCGGATGAGGCGCGGGGGGCTCGACGGCGCCGGGGGCGATTCCGGATCGATGGCCACCTCGTCCTCGATCCCGAGGAGCTGCTCCCGCAGCCCATCGAACCCTCCCGCGAGCACGTCGAGCGTTCCGGTGACCTCGCCGATCGCGCGTAGAAGCTTCTGATCCTCGGGGCCGACGACGCCCTGGCCGGCCTTGTCGAGCCGGTCCTCCTCGGCAAGGAACGTGGCGACCTGGTCGGCGAGGGACTTGGTGGCCGAGGCCGTCAGGAGCGAGCGGCCCTCGACGGTGACGGTGTCCTCCCCGGGGGCTCCCGCCGGCCCGGGCTCGTAGTCGAGCTCGCTGAGCTCCCAGCGGTCGAGCCGATCGTCGACCTTCAGCTCGAGGCGCCACTCGAGGTAGAGCGGCACCCAGGCCTGCCGGAAGGGGGTCAGGGCAACCGGGGAGGGCAGGACGCCGTCCGCCACGGACAGCGCGCACAGCCGGGCGGCGTCGGAGCCGGGTACCGTGGCGCGGAGACGCAGCCGGGTCTCGGCGTCGAGGCGGGCGCGGACGGAATCCGGCGGCAGGCCGCGGCGCTCCGCCGCGAGCTTCGCGGTCTCGTCGGTCGCCGTGTGGTCGGTAAGCGCCGCCTCCGCCAGCAGGTCCTCCACCTCGGGCGGGATCCCTCCGTGCTCGAGGCCCTGCGCCAAGAGCTCGGCTCCCGCCACCACGCTCGATAGGGCTGTGACCTCATCGCCCGAGAGCCGGCACGCGAGCGCCCCGCTCGGCGTGTGGATGCCGTCGTGACCGTGGCGCAGCGAACGCTCCAGGCCCTCGAGGCAGATGGCCGGGTCCTGTGGGTAAAAGAACCGCGGCGCAGCGCGGCGAACCGTCTCGTAGGTGATTGGCCGCTCGGCGCCGATCAGGCGCTCGGGCCGCGTCTTCAGGTCGAGGACGTCCGTGATCGTCGAACGGTCGGCGCCCAGCCACTCGAACTCGACCGCCGCCCGGGCGGCCTCGGCGACGCGCGCCAGGCCAGAGACGCGGCGCGCTTGCGCGTCCGCCTCCTGCGCCGGGGCCGCGAGCGGGTCTCCCGAGCGCACCCTCTCGAGCACCGGGTCGCCGCCCGGGGTGGAGCCGAACGCGCGCGCGTGAAGCTCCTCCTCCAGCGCCGGGACCCCGTCGGTCTGATCGAAACGGGCCACGAGGCCGTAGGCGAAGGCGGTCTGAAGGCGCTCCTCGAGGAGATCGTCACCGCCCGGCAGCACGCCGGCGGTGAGGCGGGCCAGCGCCTCCGTCCCCGTCGTGCCCGCGGCGAGTCGAAGCGCTGCCGCGTCCGGCCGGGGATCGAGCCGGGCACCCGGGTCCACTGTCACGCCGTGGATCGCGCCGTGGTAGAGCGTCTGCGAGGGAGACCACGGCGTAAGCGCGAGCGCGAGCAGCCGGGCGTTGCCGACGAGCTTCGCCGGCGCAGCCGGGAACGGCACCCAGGGCGCTTCAGCGTGCTCGCTCCGCTCTGACGCGACGGCCTCGCCCAGCTCCGGCCCGGCGGCGACCCCCTCGACCGCCCCCGGCGATGCCCGGAGATCCGGTTCGAGCTTGGCGGCGATTCCCGCGAATCCCGCGGGGCGGGCCTCGAGGCCGGCCTTCTCAGCCGCCTCCTGGCGGCGGCGGCGCTCGGCGGCCAGGCGCGCCAGGCTGCGGGGGTCGAGCTCCCAGCCCAGCTGGCGAAGGAGCTCGTCGAACTGAGGTCGTCCCGGGGTGGGACAGATCGGATCGAGCTCCGGCTTCGAGTACCACCCGGCAACGAGGTAGGCGACGTCGCGCATCTCGAAGCGACCCTCCAGGTCGTCGTGCATCGCGAAGCGGTCGACGACGTTGTCCCAAACCGCCGCCCACGCTGGGTCACCCCCGGCCACCGCTGTCAGCTGCTCGGCGCTGAGGCCCGGCGGCTCGGTGGCCTCGCCCTCGGACCACTCCTCGAGCGCCACGCGACGCGCCCGCTCCGACTCGATCACCCAGGCCTTGACCGCGCGCGGGGGGCCGGGCTCGAGACGGGCGACCAGCCATCGGTCGGGCAGCGGGCGCATCTGGACCCCCGCGGTCTCGTCGCCGGTGCCCCTCGTGAGGGCGTCAGGGAGCGCCCAGTGAAGGTAGACGCCCGGCGGCCGGGCGGTGCCGTCCGTGAACGGCGGCGGCCCAACCTTGGTGCCGGGCTCGCCGCCGGCGAGAAGCGTCGTGGCCACGTCGGCGTGGCCGACGTCCTCGCCCGGCGCCACCGCCAGCGCCCGCACGTCGACGGGCACCAGCAGGCGCGGGTCGCGCACGAGCGAGGGGTCCCAGGTGGCGATCACCCTGGGGCTCAGACGTGCCTCGGCGACGCGCGAGAACGAACCTGAGGTGACGCTGTTCAGGTCCATGCGCTCACCCCTCCAGATGCAGCCGCCGCCGGAGCTCCTCCGGCGCGATCGTCACGCGAAACACCTTCCCCATCCCACCCGCCGGGGCGCCAAAGGTCTGCTTGAAGGGAAACTGCAGCAGCTGAAGCGCCATCTCGCCCGTGCCCACGGCGCCGTCCGTGCCGGCGGCCACCGTGTTCTGGAGCCGGCACCTGAGCTCCGCAACGTCGATTACCCCCGGCGAGCCGGTGCGGAACGGGACTCGCACCTCTTCGTCGTCCGTCGGCTCGCCGGTGTCGGGATCGCGGACGACGAGCCGTCGTGAGTTCGGGGGCTGGCCGGCGTCGAGGTCGGGCTCCTCGACCCCGAACTGGATGCCGGCTCGCGGCTCCTCGACCTCCACACGATCGGGCACGCCGTCCATGAGCACGAGCAGGATGGCGGGCGCGAGGCGCTCCATTCGCAGGAGCTGGACCTCAGACCCCTGGCGGCAGGCGCGAACTTGAAGCGCCGGCCAGCCGGAGACCGCGCGGGATCGAAGCAGGAGGCCTGTCACGACCTCGCCGCCGTCTCCCTGCATCGGCTGCTGCTCCGCATCCTCCGCCCACACCTTCCGCTCGTGGCGGTCGACGGCATCGCGCACCTCGGCGTGCAGCGCCTCGAGCCTGGCGCGATCCCGGGTTGTCGCGGCGCCCATCGACAGCGCTCCGTCAACCGCCGCGTCGGTCCAGTTCCTGTTGACGTAGAAGAAGCGGATCGACTCCTTGGGGAGGAGCGCCTCATCGGGCACCAGGTAGGCGAACGGAACTCCGTAGAGCAGCCGCAGCCGCGCGAGCCAGTCGATGACCGGGGCGGGAAAGCCATCCTCCGCCTCGGGATCGGGGGCCTCGACCGGCGAGACTGCGGCGCCCCGCATCAGCTCGAGCGCGACGTCGCTGTGGAACATGGTCCCGATCATCGGATCCCCCTCTCCGCCTGCCTGGCCATCTCCTCGACGGTCTCGTCGAGACCCCCGCGCAGGCCCTCCAGCACCGACGGATCCCTGGCGAGGACTCCGGGGTCGGTCTCGAGTCCCGCCGCGTCGAGACGCGTTTCGCTGAACGCGGCGGTCGTCACCCCGCGGGCCAGCACCTGCGCCACGGCCTTGGGATCGACGCCCAGACCGCGGGCGATGGCATCGGCGTCGCTTCCGTGGAGTAGGTGTTCGACGTCCCCGGGCTGGACACGGGCCAAGCGCTCCGCCTCGCTCCCCACACCGGCGAGGACATCAGCGCCGAGCCGGCGACCGAGGGCGTCCTGCAGCTCCCCGACGCGCTCGAGCAGCCCGATGTGATCGAGCACGCTGCGGGCCCGATTCACCTCGTAGCCCGACCGGCGCCACGCCTGCAGCTCGGCGACGAAACGCGGATCGGCGAGGGCCAGGAGCCGGCCGATCTCGAACGCCGCCGCTTCCGAGAGGTCCTCGCGCCGGTCCTCGGCTATGCACCGCGCCTGATCGGCGACCTGGTACGGCGGCTCGTCCCGATCGCGTCGCCTGACCTCGCGGGGAGTGAAGGCACCGCGATACCAGGCCACGGACGGCTCTCCCCCGCGAGTTAGGTGGGCGAGGGTCGTGTGGCCGGTGGGCGCCACCTCGATCGGCCGCACTGGCGCGGCATCCGGCGAGGGCTGCTCGGGTGGTTCGGGAACCGTCCCCAGGAGGCCGACGTCGAGGTGCGTCATCAGGTACTCGAAGTCCCCGCCCTCATCGCAGGTGAACTCCCAGTGGGCGAGCACCGGGAAGCGAAGAGCCTCGACCAGGGTCTCGAGCTTCGAGACATCGAGGTCGTGGGCGACGAAGCCCGCGAACCTCCCGGCAGGGGTGGCGGCGCCGGCCTCCGCCCCGGGGCCCGCCGGCGTGGCCGCCTCCGCGGCCCGGGCCCAGCCGACCGTGGGGAGCGCGCGCTTGGCCTCCCCGGTTGGCGTCGGGGTGAGGAAGCTGCTTGCCTCCCCGGCGCGGGCGGCCTCGACCGCCGCCTCGATCCGGTCCCGAGGGAACAGGCGAGGATCGCCCTCGATCGTCTCCGAGAACCCACCAGCGCCGGGATCGGGCAACTCGCCGATGCGACCCTCGAGCGAGACGAGGTATGCGCCGTAGCGAGTCTGGGGACGGGGCAGGCGGCTCGAGATCACCACCGCCACGAAACCATCGTCGTCGGAGGTGGCGAATTCGGTGTCGAGGAGGTTCACCTCGCGCACGTGGCAGAGCATCTCGACCTCGTTCTCGCGCGGGAAGACCTTGTCCACGACCGTGCGCGAGACCTCGATCACGTCGCAGGTGCCGGTCTCGCTCACGCCCATGCGCGAGCGCACGTCCGCCGGCATGGCCTCGTCCACCGGCACCCCGGTGCGGAAGTTGCCCTCACCATCGGCGAGCACCACCAGCGCGAGCCACGGCGCGCGCGTCTCGATCGGGTCGGCAAGCGTCCGCGGCGCGCGCTCCCAGGGCAAGGTACGACGCTTGAGCGCGATCTGCGGCAGGCGGTCGCCGAACGCGCCGACGGCGTTCGGGGGCGGGAACACGCTCAACACCTCGGCGCCGGCCATCGAGAAGCGCGGGGCGTCGACCACGAGGTGGCGCTCTACGGGGTCGATGGGCCCGGCGGCCGATACCGACTGCTCGAGATGAACGGTGTGGGCACCCGCGTTCAACCGCGGGCGAATCGACGGATACAGGCGCATCTGGCCCCTCTCCGGCGGCTTCATGCGGTCACCTCCTGCATCGCCTGCCATTGCACTTCGCTCACGCCGAGCGGGGACCGCAAGCTCGGGTCGAGGAGCGCCTCGAGGCCACGGTGAAGCAACTCGTCGGCGAGGACGTCCGGCGCGGCGCTCGACGCGATCACCGCCGCGAGCGTCCAGCGCTCATCGGAGGCGATGGTGGCGATGACCGCCGTCGCCTCGGGGTCGGGCTCGAGCCCGAACACGCGGCAGGTCCGCGCTCCGGCGACCACCGTCCCCGGCTCGGTGCCGTCGCGCGTCGCGCCCTCGAGTCCGAGCACCAGCCCGTCGAGCCCGGCGTCCACGTCAGGCGCCGGCTCCAACGCCACGAGGAGCGTCCGGGCACCTGCGGGAAAGCGCGTGCTGACCGTGGCGCGGCCCGCGACGGCGTCGGCGGCCGCGATGATGGCAGCGGTAACGGGCTGGAGATCGCGGAGGGTCGCGGGAGCGGCGCCGGTCACGACCGCGCCGGGGGCGGCGAAGGCGATCGCGGACAGTTGCCGCAACCGGGTGCCCGCGTGCCAACCGGCTGCGGTCGGTGGAGCGCCGGCGCCCTCGGCGCGGCCATCCCCCACCACCGCGATGCGGCTCGCTCCCTCGGGGAGCTCGAGCTCGAACGCCTCCCCCGAGGCTTCCGCGAGGAGCGTGCCCGCGCGGTCGAGGGCCAGCGCGCGGGCGAGCTGGTCGCCCTTCACGGTGAGGACCGGCCGTGGGTTGTCGGCGTCGAATGCCGCGTTGGGGAGATCCCAGACCTGGACGTCGCCCGGGGTGAGCGGGACCGGCTTTCCGGCGGCGAGTGCCGCCTCGAGCTCCTCGAGCGCGGCGGCGACCGGATCCGAGGCCCGCAACCCCGAGCGCCCCTCGATGCCGGCGCCCGCCACGCGGGTCGCGGGGCCACCGTCCGGGGCGGCCAGGGTGCCCGCGATCGCCTGCGCCGCCGGGGGAGCAAACGCCAGGCGCGCACCGCCCGGGATCACCGTTCGCGCCAGTGACGGCGGCGCTGCCCGGGGGACGCTGGCGGCTGCCTCGTCGACGCTCGTCGGCGCAGGTCCCCGAAGCGCGGGCGCTGGGCCCTCGCGCAGAAGCGCCACGAGGCGCGGCGGGAACACGCGGCGATCGGGCGGGTCCGGCGACTCGGGCGGGGGCACCGGCTCCACTTCCACTGGAGCCTTGATCGCATCGACCATGCCCTGGGTGAGCGGCGCGAGCCGCGGCGGCGCGACCCGCTCGACGGTCAGTCGGCGGGCGCTGGTGCCCATCAGCTCGGCGGCGCGGCCGAGGATTGCCCCGGCCGCACGCGGCTGCGCCGCGGCATAGGCGGCAGCCCGATCGGCGTCGGGCTCGAACTCCGACCGGTCGGCGATCTCGTCGCCGAATGGGAGCGGAAGCGGATGGTCGGTGGTCTCGACCTGGAGCAGGCTCACCACGACCTCCGCGGGCGGCGGCTGCGACTCGGCCCCGAGAATTACCCCAGTGAATGCGGGACGCACCTCGGCCGCGGGCGGCGGCCCGTCGGGGTGAAAGCGCCAGATCCCCTGCGGGACGTTGGTGGTGACCGTCTCGCACCGCAGCCGCCCCGTGCGATCCGCGGCGCCGGCGGCGTCCTCACTCACGCGCACGGCGTGCCGCGAGGTGACGTTGGTGACGAACATCGGGCCCAGGTCGATGTGCTCGGTCGTCATCGGTGCCAGGCTCGACTCCTGCGCCGGATCGCCGAAGGCGACCAGGTTCGATGCCGCCCGCGTCTCGGTCCGCAGCGCGAAGTCGGGAATCACGCGCCAGGGGTCCGCGACCTGGCCCGTGCCTGGCTCGCGCCGGCCGGCGCCCGGATCCGGGATCAGGAGCCCCGCGGTTACGGCCGCGCTCATCGTCGCCCCGTCGGGGTCGCCCGCGACCAGGTAGCGCTCCTTGAACTGCGCCCAGCCGATCTTGTCGCGACCGTTCTCGGCGCCGGTTGACCCGAAGCGGACCGTTACCGAGGTCACGTCGAGGTCGAGCGTCGCCCGGCCGCGCAGCTCCGGGCCCCAGACGTGCACCTCGGCGCCGATCGAGAGCGACAGAGTCACACCGATGTCGCCGTCGAACGGGATGTGGACGCTGATCCGCACCCCGGCGCTCACGCGCACGTAGCCGGAGACGTCGTAGAAGAACGGGTCCCAGGAGACGAGCGCGTCCATGCCGTACGCGAACGAGGCCCACACGCGGCCGGTGTTGTACGCGGCCTCCAGCCGGCCCCCCGCCATCACGCAGGTCGCCGTGAGCGCGAAGTAGGACTCGCCCTTGATTGCCAGCGCGTCGCTGACCGACCAGTTGAAGCCCAGGCGCGGGACGTCGGGAAACTTGGCCGGCTTCGCGAAGCGGGGGTGATAGCCGCCGAGGGTGAGGACGAACTGGCCCTCGCGAAACCAGATCACGAACGCGAAGCCGCCGGTCAGCCGGCATGAGGGGTTGAGCAGCCACGAGTTGTCCGTGAGCTGTGCCTGGATCGCGAGCACCATCTCCCGGGTTGAGAACCGAGCGCGCAGTGCGAGCTCGATCCGCGCCAGGGGCAGCGCCGGCGGAATGTCCATCCGCGAGAGGCCGAGGAGATTGACCTCGACGCCGTCGCCGATCTCGACGGAGAGAACGGCGATCGACTCGACGAGCGCAAACGACCGAAAGCGCACCCCGGCCGCGCCCCAGAAGGCGCCGCGGGCGGGCGGGAAGTCCTGCCCCACCAGCTCGAGCGCCGACATCGGGTCGGCGGCGAACGGGGAGGCAGGATCCATCGCCGCGACGAGCGGGAAGCGCGGCACCTCGTTGACGTCGGCGGGCAGGGCCAGGTCGCGGTTGAGCCCCAGGCCGCCGCCCAGCCCGGTGATGAAGAAGGCGGGGGGCCCACCGAGCGGGTGCGACAGTGCGGCGAAGACAAAGAGCGAGGTGTAGGTGCGGTCCGACCCGGGTGACTCCGGCAGCTCGGCGTAGCCGCCCACCGCGCCGAGCTGGAACTGGCCCGCCTTGACCTGGAGCATCCCCACGTAGTCGGGCGGCGCCGGTGCGACACCGGGCCGCTTGCGAAGGCCACCGGCCATGGCGATCGCGCCGCCCTCATACCCGACCGCGAGGCCGGCGAGGTCGATCCGCCAGTCCGAAAGCTCGAGCGGTCGCCGCCAGGAAACGGACAGCGAGAGGTCGTCGACGCCGACGGTCAGGCCGGCCAGCGAGACGCCGCCGTCCATCAGGAAGCGCGCGCGGTCGACCGGTTCGGTTCCCACCCCAATCTGCTCGACGTAGAGCGGCCCGAAGCGCTTCTGGATCGGCAGCCACCAGGGTCCATCGCCCTCGCCGGCCGAGAACGAAACCCGCGCCGGCGGCGAGCCGTCGCGGAGGATCACGAGCTGCGGTGAGACCGCCGGCCGCAGCTCCTGCTGGTCACCAGCCGGGCGCTCCTCGGCGCCGCCCGAGAGGACCTTCGCGGCCACCGGGTTGCCGCCGCCGGCGCGGCCGAGCGGTACCCCCAGGTTGACGAGCAGGATCCGCCCGCCCGCGCGGGTCACGTCGGCGCCGTCGCGCTCGTAGACGCCGTGGATCGCAAGCGCGTCGATCGACGCGACGAGATCGACCAAGTGGCCGCCCTCCTCGCCGAGCGCGCGCAGGCCCAGTCCCCTGATCCTGATCGTGGGGTCGACCCCGCCGGTGGGGAGCGAGGCAACGAGCAACTCGACGCCCGGCTCGCCGGCGGCGAAGCGCTCCATGCTGGTCTCGAGCTGAAGTCGCACGCCGCCGGTGGCGAAGAGCTCGAGAGGACGCGGCAGCGACAGTCGGGCGCCGTAACGGGTTCGGCCGGCACCGTCATCCTCATGGATCAACTGGACCCCGACCGGCAGCCCGCCGGGCGCGAGCGGCGCCGTCAAGGCGTCCGCGAGCCCGGCGAGAAGGGCGAAGATGCGCGAGGCCAGGTCGGACGGATCGAGAGCGTCGGGCGCGAGCTCGTAGCCGCCGCCAGTCCGGATCAGGATCCCGGCGGCTTCCAGCACGCCGCCGAGCGTCGCCGCCACCCCGGGCAACGCCCGGTCGAGGCGAGCGACGACCCGCGGCGCCCGCAACAAGAGGTCGGTGGCGAGCGGCACCAGGTAGGCCCCGACGGCCGCGGTTGCGCAGGGGCCGATGTCCGGCGAGTCGGGGCCTGCGGCGGGTCGGCAGACGAGCTCGATCCCGCCGCCAGCGAACGAGAGCCTGGCCACCAACGCGCGGCGCTCGACGGCCCCCGGGGGTGCGAGCCACACGCCGGCCTCCGCGCCCGTGCGGTCGATCCGGGCCAATGGGAGGGGGGAGACCGATCCCAGTCGCAGCAGGGCCGGGTCGGTGACCTCGGCGGCGACCTCGAGCTCATCGAGCCCACCGTCGGTCGCGCAGGCGCGTGCGTCGAGCGCGAGGCCGGCGACGGGTGCCGCACCGGTGAGGAGGGCGCAGAGCCTCAGCGGTCCCGCAGACGGCACCTCCAGCTCGATGCTCAGATGGTCGAGCGGGCGAACGGCGAGGAACGGGACGTCCGTCGCCGGCCGCAGTCCAGCCGCCACGCTGGCGGCGGGGAGGATCGTCGCGGCGAGCTCCGCGGCGCATGGAAGCGCAGCCGCCGCGTGGGCACGGACGCGGGGCCAGGGATCGGCGGCGAAGTCGCGCACGGCGGCGGCGTCGAACTCCCCGCCGCTACGAAGCGCGAGCTTGTCGCCGGCGTTCGCCACCGCCGGTCCGAGTGGTGCTGGACATCCCGCCAGGGCGTCCAGGGCCAGCGGCAGGATCGCCTCGAGAGCGGCATCCGCGGAGAGGGCGCCGAGCGCGCCCAAGCCGCCGCCGGGGGGCACGAGTGGGATGACGGCCTCGGCCTGGTCCGCTACACGGACTCGCAGGCGGGCGCTCGCCTGATGCCCGTCGAAAGCGGCATCGAGCGCCAGCGAGTCGATTCCGTCGAGGTCATGGAGCCGCACCGTGGCCTCCAGAGCAGGGCTGACCACAGGCCCCGGGGCGATCCGCAGCACGAGCTCGCCGTCGAGCGAGACGGTTCCGCCACCGGGTGGCGCCGCCCAGTCGATCGTCAGGACCGCGTCGTCGCCGTCGGCCGCGGCGCGCGCCCGCAGTCCCCACGGAAGCGGCAGCGCTCCCGCCGGGGAGGCCGGGGCCACCAGGCCGCGCAGGGCGTCGAGCAGGCGGATGAGGGCGGCCGGGGTACCGGCGACGTCGGGGCGCGAGAGCCAGCGGCCGGGATCGTCGAGCAGCGGTGCCGGGTTCGCGATCGCAGAACGGCTGAGGGCGAGCGCGTCCAGCACCGGCGCCAGCGCGGGCTCGCGCGAGCGCGCCCACTCGAGCGCCGTGCGTAGCAGCTCCCCCAGCATCAGCAGGCCGGCGCGGCGGCGGATTGCTGATACGTCGGGGTCGGGAAGGAGCGCGAGCCCGTCGAGGGTGAGCGTCCAGGGCTCGGCGTGAGCCGTGTCGAGGGTGCCGACGAGCGGCGGGGTGGTGGCTTGGCCGTGAAGGCGCCCGTCTCGGTCGAGCGTGATCTCCGCGGTGAGGGGACCGGTGGCCGCCCGGAGCTCGGCGTGCGGCACCGGTCGCAGGGCAAGCGCGAGGTTGACGCCGGGGGAGAGCGGCAGCACGATGGCGCCGTCGGCGGCCGGCGCGGGCGCGCCGAGCAGCCGCGCGAGCACGGCAGGAAGCACCGCATCGCGGGCCGCGCGCTCGCGAAGCACACCCGCGGGGTCGATCATGAAGCGCTCGATCCCGTCCGGTGCCAGGGTCGCGGTGCGGTCGGGCGCGATGGCAACGACGCCGAGCGCGGCGAGCGCGTCACCCGGCGCCGCGATACCCCCGGTCGCGGGCAGTGGGCCAAGGCCGCGCATCAACTCGCCGAGCAGCACCCGCGCCTCCGGCGCGAGCGAGTCCCGGTCGATCGTCCAGGTCCGAGCCGGGGTGCCGAAGACCGACGCCTCGTGGAGCACCGCCCGCGCCTCGACGTCGAGCGGGTCGAGCCCCGCGTCGAGCTCGAGCTCGGCCCAGCGCAGACGCGGTCCGGGTCCCTGGCCCGGGTCGCCCACGAGCCAGCCGCCGTCGCCGGTGAGGGTGGCGCGGGCCCTCACCCGCCGCCGGGGGCAGAGGTCGAACCTCAGCTCGGCCGGCTCCCGAACCTGACGCAGGGCAAGGCCGACGGCCGATGGAGGCTGTAGATCCGGGTCGAAGCCGCCGAGTCGCGAGGCCGCGGCCACCAGTACCGCGCGCAGGAGTTCGGTGAACGCCGCCGGGTCGGTCTGGCCGACGACGGCACGGGCGCTCGAAACCGAGGCGTGCAGCGGGGCAAAGGCCGGCGGCGCGAAGTCGGAACCCGGCCACGGCGCGTGTACGGCGCGACCGTCCGACGCCGCCAGCCAGCCGTCGGCCGCGACCTCGAGCGCGTGGAGAGGCTCGCCGAGCGGAATGGCAGGGTCCGCCACCAGGTCGCGAAGCGCGAGCAGGGCGCGCAGCCCCTCAGCGGGATCGCCGGGGACGAGGGGATCGAGTCCCGCTCCCGAGTGCGGGGTGCCCAC
>DATAOX010000081.1:0-8436 GCA_036265555.1 Solirubrobacterales bacterium | reverse complement strand
GTGTTCTGCCAGATGTCGACTCGATCCCGGACGTGGGTGATCTGCGAGGCGATCAGGGTGGCGCCCACGAGGAAGAGCGCAAGGCCCGTGATCACGTAGGAGAGCCGCGCGGTGGCGACGTAGAGGAGCGCGAGGAACGCGCCGAAGAACATCAGCGAGCTCCCCAGGTCGCGGATGTAGATCAGCATGATCATGGTCGCGCCCCAGACGACCAGGAGGGGGCCGAAGTGCTTGATCGGCGGGATCGTCAGACCGGCGACGCGGCGAGCGGCGACCGTGAGGAGCTCCCGCTTCTCCGCCAGATAGCTGGCGAGGAAGATGACGATGCAGATCTTGGCGATCTCCGCCGGCTGGAACGAGAACGGGCCGAGGTTGATCCCCAGGTAGGCGCCGTTCACCTGCGCCCCGATGCCGGGAAGCCGCGGCGCCATCAAGAGCAGGATCCCGCCGGTCGCGATGAGATACCGGTATCGCTGCAGCGCGTGGTAGTCGCGCACGAAGAGAATCGTCAGCGCGAGGAGGACGGCCCCGCCCACGAAGATCGACGCCTGCTTGAGCGCCAGGTCATCGTTGATCCGGAACAGCATCACGAGTCCGATCGCCGCGAGCAGGGCGCAGAGCGGAAACAGGTATGGGTCCGCGTAGGGCAGTCGCACGCGGATGAACAGGTGGACCCCGACGCACACGGCCAGGAAGTAGCCCCCGTAGATCAGGCTGATGTCGCCGATCTGGCTGGACTCGACGATGAACACGGCGGTGAACCCCGCCGTGACCAGGATCGCGACCGGGATGAGGGCGAGAAGCTCGCGGTTACGCGCGCTCATCGGCCGCCGCCGTTCTTGGTGCCGGCGCCGCCGTCGGCTCCTCGGGTGCCGCGGTTGCTCCCGCCGCCGCCACCTCCCTGCGGAGAGCCGCCGCCCTTCCCGGCGCCGCCACTCTTCCTCCCCCCGTTTCCCCCGGGCGCCCGGCTCGCCGGCCGCTGGGTGCTCCGGCGTTCGGCCGCGGCCTGGAGATCGTCGATGAGTGAGGCGGCGTCGTCGTGGGAGCGGAGCGTGTGATCGGTCGCGTTGTCGCGGCGGCCGGGCGGTATGGAAGTGACCTGCACCGGCGCCGTGTAGACCTCCGTGTACAGGTGGATGCCGAGTGGGAGGTCGTACGGGAGACCGCGGTACAGCGCAAGGCGCCCACCCGAGTCGGTGCCCAGGAAGTAGATCTGGCGCAACCCCCAGACGGCGAGGACGGCGACCGCGGCGACCACCGCGACGGCCGCTACCACCGTGACGACCCGGCGCGGCCAGCGGCGCTCGCGGCGTGCCGGCGCCGCGCGGCGGGCGCGCGCCCGTTCGCGAGTCGCCACCCGCTGCCGCTCGCCCGCTGCCTCCACGCCCGCCGCCGTCAGGCCGGCCTCCTCGGCCGCAGGACCGACGAGGGTGAGGTCCTCCGCTCGCTCCACCGGGGCCTCCGCGTCCGCCAACCGAAACGCGACGACGGTGATGTTGTCGCGCCCCCCGGCCTCGTTCGCCTCGGCGACGAGGCGAACGACCGCCTCATCCAGGGTCGGCGACTCGCTGAGGATGGAGGCGAGCCGGTCCTCGTTGATCATCGTAGTCAAGCCGTCCGAGCACAGCAGGTAGACGTCGCCGGGCCGCGCCCGGTAGGTCATCGTGTCGACCTCGACGTCGCGCTCCGGCCCCAGCGCACGGGTGATGATCGAGCGCTGCGGATGGTCCTCCGCCTGCTCGTCGGTGAGCCGCCCCTGGCGGCGAAGCTCCTCGACCAGAGAGTGGTCGGACGTGAGGAGCTTCAGCTCGCCGTCCCGGAAAAGGTAGGCGCGGCTGTCCCCGACGTGCGCGATGCCCACTTCCTCGCCCTCGACGAGCGCGGCCGTCAGGGTCGTTCCCATGCCGGACCGCGTGGAGTCGGACTCGGCCAGCCGGTGGATGCGTGCGTTCGCCGTCTTGGCGATCGCGCGGAGGTAAGCCTCCGGCGATTCGCTGCCTCGCTCGATCGCCTCGAACGACTCGGCCGCCAGCCGCGAGGCCACCTCCCCCGCCTGCGCGCCGCCCATGCCGTCGGCCACCGCGAAGACGGGCGAGCTCGCGAAGAATGTGTCCTCGTTCGCGTCCCGCTGCCGCCCGGTGTCGGTTCGGAATGCCTGTTCGACGACCTTCAGCATGGATGTCGGCCGGCGTCAGCTCCCGGGAATGTCGAGCTCGAAGCGAAACTCGGTGTTCCCGATCCGTACCTCGTCGAGGTCGTTCAGCTTCGCCTCCCCGTTCAGGCGCCCGCCGTTCAGGAACGTGCCGTTCGTCGAGTTCATGTCCTCTACGTAGTAGTTGGCTCCTCGGGAATAGACGCGCGCGTGGATGCCCGAGGCGTATCGATCCTCGATGCGAACGTCGGCGTCCGACGAGCGTCCGATCGAGATCCCGCCGAACAGGTCGAACCGCTCACTGACCTCGAGGCCCCCTCCCTTCGTCGCCACGAGCCAGGCGTCGGTTGCGGCGGCGCGCCCACCGGGGCCGGTCGGGTGGATTCCGGTCGCCTCGGGGGCTGGAGCGGTTGTAGTGCGCAGCTCGCGGAAGGCGCTCCGCGCGACCCAGAGCAGGAACAGGTACAGGACGGCGAGGAAGCCGAACTTGAGCGCGACCGCGATCGGTTCGGTGTCCATCGGCTGCGACTTGGCTACTGCTCGATGTCGAAGACGAACCTCGTCGTACCGAGCGTCACCTCGTCGCCCGGCGAGAGCCGGCTGCGATCCACGCGCCGGTCATTCACCTTGATCCCGTTGGTCGAGCCGAGATCGATGATCTGCCAGTCCCCGGTCGAGCCGCGCCGAAGCTCCGCATGGTGGCGCGAGATGTTGGGGTCCGAGAAGACGCAGTCCGAGTCCCGCGAGCGCCCCAGCACCGCCACCGGACCATCGAGGACGTAACGGCGATCGTCCATGGTCACGATCGCCTTCGTCTCGACCAAACGCCCCTCCGGACGGCGGCGGTCGCGCCGGCTCTGCTTCGCCGGCACCGAGTAGACCATGGTGTGCCCCTCCTCTCCCTGCGAGGGCTCCTCGCCCTGGCGCGCGGGCGGCTTCACCAGGCGCGTCTGGATCCCGAACTCCCCCAGGCGCAGGCGGTCGTCGGTCTGGAGCTTCACCTCGGGGCGGGTGAGCAGCGCGTAGTCCTTGCGGCGCGCATGCTCGAGGAGGTACCCCGACAGCTCCTGTTCGAGCGAGCGCTCATATCCCTCGAGGCGTCGGTGGTCCTCTGCCGACAGCCAGACGGTGTACTGGTTGGGCACATAGGTGCGCGATACGGACGCGGTGCGGTGAGCATCCATCTCCTTCGCCAGCTTGCGCGCGAGCTCGACCGGCTGGACCTGCGACGAGAATGCGCGGCTGAACACGCCCTCGACGAGGTTCTCGATCCGCTGCTCCAGGTTTCTCAGAACGCTGATGCCAAGCTCCCTTCCGGGTTCCGCACGTCGGCGTGCAGAGGCTCAGGGAACGGAACTGCCCCTGTACGCGCGCGTTGAATCCTAGGGTGTTGCGGCCTCAGGATCCCGGAGCGGCGGTGCTGCCGCCGATCGCTGTGCGGGCGCCAGGCATGGGATGCGGGGGCTCCGCCCCGAGACCCGCCGGTACCGGAGCTGGTCGGGCGCGCGGGCGGGCTCCCCGCAGGCGAAACTCCATGATCACGGCGATCGCTGCCGCCGCGACCGCGACGACCGGCACGCCGGCCAGCCCTCCGTCCCCGACCACCCGCAGCGCCCCGTCCAGCGCGGCGGCCCAGATCACCGCCCCGAGCAGCGCCACCGCGATGTGGCCCGCCCGCAGGATCAGTCCCAGCGCCGCCGACGCGGCCGCGAAGATCCCCGCCCCGAGCAGGGCCTCGGGCGACACCAAGGGTGCCAGCAGAGCGCTCGCCGCGTCACCTGTGGAGCGCATCCAGTCATGCGGTGGATCGTCCATGAGGCCCGCCGTCGAGCCGAGGCCGAACGCCGCGGCGCCGCACAGAGTCCAGCACCAGCCGAGTGCGCCGAAAACGGCGCGCTCGCGCATGGTGCCCCGCGACCCGGCGAGCGCCGGATAGGCGGCGCCGACGGAAGCCGCGCCGAGCAGGGGCGCGAGAGCCGGGATTCCCGCCCACGGCAGCCACGACGAGACGAGAATCGCCGGTGCGCTCAGGACGCCGAGCACGAGGGCAAGGCCCGGGAGCTCGGCGGGGACGGCGAGCAGCATCACGCCGATCCCCCACGCACACAGCGCGGCGAGCTGGGCCACCCGGAGCACCGCCCCGTGCTCGCGCGGGGCGGGCTCCCCCAGGTCGTCACCGACGGGTACGGCGGACTGTGCGTCGAGCCTGGGGATCGATGCGTCGAGGTGATGGTCAAGCTCGTCCAGCGGCGGCCGCAGCTCCGGCTCTGGGTCGAGGCAGGCGTCGATGCGGTCGGCGAGGTGCCGGGGCAGGTCGGGCCGGTAATCGCGGAGCGGCCGGATGGGATTGCCGATCCTCCGGGCCGTCTGGGCCGGTGTATCGGCGGCCACCGGGTTCGTTCCCGTCCAGCACTCGTACAGCGTCAGGGCGAGCGCGTAGACGTCCGACGCCTCGGAGGCGCCGATCCCAGCCGCTTGCTCCGGTGCCATATACGCGAGAGTGCCGACGACCTCGCCGGTGGCGGTGAGCGTCGGCGCGCCGGCGAGCGAGGCGATGCCGAAGTCCATGAGCTTGGCACGCCGGCCCGCGCCGTCGTCGACGCGGACGATCACGTTCTGCGGCTTCACGTCGCGGTGAATCACTCCGCGCTCGTGCGCATGCCCCAGCGCCTCGCATACGTCGGCGCCGAACTCCGCCACCTCGCGGTCTGAGAGATCGCCGCACCGCGCGAGCGCCGAGAGCGTGGCGCCCTCCACCAACTCGCTCACCAGGAGGGCTCGATCCTCATCGGACCCGAGCTCGTACAGCGTGACGATGCCAGGATGATTCAGGCGGGCGGCCGCCTGCGCCTCCCGCGCAACGCGACCAGGGTCGGAGCTCGCGATCTCCTTCACCGCTACCTGGCGCTGGAGACGCTCGTCGAAGGCCCTGTAGACCGTCCCCATCCCGCCAGAGCCCACACGCTCTAGAAGCCGGAAGCGATCCATCACGACCTCGCCCACCATTCCTGCTTAGGCTTCGCCGTGCGGCCTGCTGAACCTGCACGCCTCGCGCGCACCGCTCGCTCGGGGCATGTTGCGTAGTGCCGAGGGGTCATACTCTCGGCCGCACCGGATTCAAGGCACCCACCACGGGCTGACTTTGGCGTTCCTCGACGAGGAAGAACTGGCACCACCGCCCGGCGGCACCCGACCGCCCTCTCGCCGCGGCCCCGACCGCCAGCGGCAGATCCTCGTGCGCCGCGCGGTCGGCATCGGCGTGGTCGTGGTCGTGCTGATCCTCATCGTCCTGGGCATCAAGGGATGTCTCGATGCCCGCAAGACGCGGAGCTTCGAGAACTATGTCTCCGACCTGAAGGCGATAACGGCGCAGACGAACCAACTCTCCGGAGACTTCTTCGGCAAGCTCAGCGATCCCGGCAACGCCAGCCCGCTCGACTTCGAGGCCGGGATCGCGACCGATCGCGGCACAGCCCAGAACCTCGCGAGCCGGGTCGACGCGATCGATACCCCGGGCGAGTTGAGCGATGCCCAGAGCAAGCTCGAGCTCTCATACAACCTGCGCGCCCAGGCCCTCAGCGGCATCTCCGCGCAGATCTCCACGGCGCTCGGAAACCCGGGGCCGGAACGGACGAAGGCGCTCGCCTCGATCACCGACAGCATGCAGTCCTTCCTCGCCAGTGACGTCCTCTACAAGCAGGCGCAGAGCGAGATCGACACGGTGCTCTCCGACCAGGGGATCGACGAGAAGGCCCCGGCGAGCGTCTTCATGACCGATCCCACTCGGTGGCTGGACCCGCTCCAGGTCGCATCGGCTTTGTCGGCGATCTCGGCGAAGAAGACGTCGGGCTCGCACGGGGTGGCGATCGTCCAGACGATGGTCAAGCCGGGAAGCGTGGTCCTGAGCAGCGACACTCCGACGACCGTCTCGGGCGGATCCGGAGCGCCGTCGATCGACGTGGAGGTCTCGAATCAGGGAAGCGCGACCGAGAAGGGGATCGGAGTCAGCTACAGCTTGACCGGCGGGCCGCAGACGATCGACGGCACGACCACGATCCCGTCCATTACGGCCGGCGGCGTCCAGACCGCGTCCCTTCCGGTCCAGCCCTCTCCCGAGCGGAACGTCGAGCTCACGCTCGAGATCACGGTGCTGCCGGTGCCGGGTGAGACGATCACGACCAACAACCGCTTCACCTACCAGCTCACGTTCCGTTAGCCGAGCGCCGATTGGGGCCCGCCGCGCCGTAACCTTGCGCGCCGATGACGACCAGCGGTACCACCGTCGCCTTCCTGGGACCCGTCGGCACCTTCTCGGAGGACGCTTTGCTCGCGGCGGCATGCGGCGCGGCCGTCGACCCGGTGCCGCGCCCGAGCGTGTACGCGGCGATTCGCGCCGTCGCCGAGGGCGAGGCCGAGCGGGCGCTCGTCCCCTTCGAGAACTCGATCGAGGGCGCGGTGCGCTCGACCCTCGACACCCTGGCCTTCGAGGCGGAGGGCGTCGCGATCGCGGGCGAGCACGATCACCCCATTCGGCACAGCCTCATCGCCCGCAGCGAGATGCCGCTGGAGCGAGTCGAGGTCGTCCTCTCGCACCCGCAGGCAAGCGCGCAGTGCGCGCGATTCATCCGCGAGGAGTTGCCACAGGCCGCGGTCCGGGCGGCACCGAGCACCGCCGACGCGGTCCGCTCGGTTGCCGCGGGCGACGAGCCGTGGGCGGCGCTCGGTGCCGCGTCGGCGGCGCGGATCTACGGGTGCGTCGTGCTGCGCCAGGGCGTCGAGGACAACCCTGCCAACGTCACGAGATTCGTGTGGATCGCGCCGGAGGGGACCCAACCGAGCGGCGCGGGACCGTGGCGGACGACCCTCGTCTTCTCGGAGCTCGGCGCCGATCATCCCGGCGCGCTGGTCGAGGCGCTGACCGAGTTCTCGAGCCGTGACGTCAACCTCACGCGGATCGAGTCCCGGCCGCTGAGGCAGGGCCTCGGCCGCTACATGTTCTTCTGCGACCTGGAGGGCGCCGCCGGCGAGGAGCCGGTCGCGGGGGCGATCCAGGCGCTCCGGGGCAAGGCGGAATCGGTGCGGATCCTGGGGAGCTACCCGATCGCCGCCAACGGCATTCCGGGAGGCTGAGGCGCACCGCGGCCTCATGGTTCACGGGGAACGAGCTGAACCGCTGTCTACAATCGTGGCGCTATGGACACCGCGGCCGACCCTCATGTAGGGCTTCGAGGCGACGGCGCTTCGGAGCTCACGGGGGTTGCGGCGGCAGCGCACGCGAACGGCAACGGCCACTTCGCCCATCTGAACGGTTACCGGACGCACGCGACCATCGGCGGTCGGGTTCTGGTCCTGAACGCGAGCTACGAGCCGATCAACGTCTGCAACGTCAGGAGAGCTACCGTCCTGGTGCTGAAGGAGCGGGCGGAGATCCTCGAGCGCGGCGAGGGGGCGCTTCACTCCGAACGGCTCACGTTCGACCGGCCCTGCGTGATCAGGCTGGTTCGCTACGTGCGCGTGCCGCGCGACGTGCACCGGCGCAAGATCACCCGTAAGGCGGTGCTCGCTCGCGACGCCTGGACCTGCCAGTACTGCGGGCGCCAGTCGGGAGGGCTGACCGTCGACCACGTGATCCCCCGCAGCAAGGGTGGACTGTCGGTGTGGGAGAACATCGTCGCCTCCTGCGCTCCCTGCAACCGGAAGAAGGGGAACAAGACGCCGCGCGAGGCGAGCATGCACCCGAAGTCCAGCCCGCGTCCGCCGGGGCCAACGGTCTTCATCCAGCTCGCCAGCCCGCGGATCCCCGTGGCGTGGGAGCCGTATCTGGTCGCCGCCTAGCCCTCCGGAACGGATGGAAGCGTGAGGAAGGGCCGCCCGGAGGCGGCCCTTCACTCGAGGTGCGGTTGGGAAGCGAGCCGGGGATTCACGGCGGGGCGGGACGTGCTCCTGCCTCCTCGGTCTCACCGGTGCCCGGGGTGGATTCCACTGGGCGGCCCGCACTGATCAGCAGCGGCGCCATGCCGCCTGACCTGCCTGTGCCGGCGACGAAGCACCGGCCGGCCGCCACCTAGCGGCCCTGCACCTCCGGCGTCCCCAGAAACATTCCAATCAAGTTAGGACCACCTCCTTTCTCCGGTAACACGATTGAAGCAGACGGCGAGGATGAGTGACCTGTTCGCGGCGGAGGCGAGCGGGCAGGCGATCGGTGAATCGCTAGCGGCCCGGCGGGCTGACCTCCTCATAGCGCCGGCGCGCTCTCGCCATCCGCTCCATGAACTCCCGCATCG
>DATAOX010000080.1:0-8392 GCA_036265555.1 Solirubrobacterales bacterium | reverse complement strand
TCGCCGCGCGGCGGCCCGAGTCCAAGCACATCCTCGGGCCGAACGTACTCCATTCCAACTCCCTCGGCGACTGCCTGGTGGGTGACGTTGCCGCCCGCCACGTTGATGCCGAGTCGGAGCCCGGGATCTCGTTGGGCGGCTTCGGCGATCCCGTGATCGGCGAGCGCCAACACGTAGGGGAGCGTGGCGTTGGTCAGGGCATAGGTCGAGGAGATCGGCACCGCGCCCGGCATGTTGGCAACGCAGTAGTGGATGACCCCGTCGACCGCGAAGGTCGGATCGTGGTGAGTGGTCGGGCGCGATGTCTCGAAGCACCCGCCCTGGTCGATCGCCACGTCCACGAGCACCGCGCGGTCCCTCAGGAGCTTGAGCTGGGAGCGCTTGATGACGTGAGGGGCCCGCGCGCCGTGCAGGAGGACCGCCCCGATCACGAGATCCATCTGCGGCAGCCGTTCCTCGATCGAGAGGACCGATGAGAAGACCGTCGATGCCCGGCCGCCGAAAGCGATGTCCAGGGCGCGCAGGCGGTCGATGTTGGTGTCGTAGACGAACACGTCCGCCTCCATGCCGATCGCGATGAAGGCTGCGTGCATGCCCACGGCCCCGCCGCCGATGATCATCACGTTCGCGGGGGGCACCCCCGGCACGCCGCCGAGCAGGATCCCGCGGCCGCCGAGGGGCTTCTCGAGCATGAACGCTCCCGCCTGCGTGGCGATCTTCCCCGCGATCTCGCTCATTGGCGCCAGCAACGGCAGGCGCCCGTTCGAGTCCTCGACCGTCTCGTAGGCGACGCATGTCGCGCCCGACTCGCAGAGCGCCCGTGTGAGCTCCGGGGCCGGCGCGAGGTGCAGGTACGTGAACAAGGTCAGGTCGGGGCGAAGGCGCTCCACCTCCTCGGGCTGCGGCTCCTTGACGCCGAGCACGAGATCCGCCTCGCTCCAGACGTCGTCGACCGAGACGATCCTGGCCCCCTGCGCCTCGTAGTCGGCATCGCTGATCGCGCTGCCCTCGCCCGCCCCCTTCTCGATCACGACCTCGTGCCCGTGCTCGTTGAGCTCGCGAGCCCCGACCGGCGTTAGCGCGACGCGGTACTCGTCGTCCTTGATCTCGGTCGGAACGCCAACCCTCACGACGCCATGTCTCCTGGGACGGCCGCAGCGGCTTCGATCTCCACCCGGCAGCCGCGCGGCTCGAGCTCGGCGAACAGCACGTCCGGGGCGACGCAACCCTCCGGCGGCAGGACGCCGCGCTCGGTGATCGCCCCGCGCGCGAGCATGCGCACCGCGGCCGCCGCCGGCGTCGCGGTCGAGACGATTCCTCCGCCCAGCCCCCACTCCGCCATGGGCTCCGTCACGGCCCTCACCCTCACCGCTCGGCCGTTCGTCGCGGCGTCGACCACATGCACCGACACCGTGTTCGCGGACGGGGGCAACGCCTCGACCGCCTTGCGATGCACATCCTCGTCGGATGCGGTGGTCAGCTCCCGCAGGACGGACAGGAGCTCCGGGGACAGGCCGAGTCGGAAGCTCGCCTCCCGGCAGCCGAAGCTGGCGCCGAACGTGCGCAGCTCAGAATGGAGCGTGTAGATCGTCTCGGCGCCGCCGATCGGGTCGCCGAAGTCGACCAAACCGCCCTCCGACAGGGGGTCGATGTGCTCCGGCGAGCCGCCCCGGAGGACCACCGGCTGCATCGTGATCTCGTCCAGGAGGGTCTGCAGCGCGTACGGGACGCTGAACCCGTCCGGTGGATCGAGGTCGCGTCCCGCTGCCGCGACCTGAATCGACGCGATCTCGTCACCCAGCTCGCGCGCCGCCATGCGAGCCATCAGGTTGGTCTTGCCCGGCGCGGATCCCATGCCCAGGAGCGCCAGCAGCCCGTCGCGCTCGAACTGGCGGTCGAGCTCCAGCTGGAGCTCGGTCATCCAGTAGAGACCGCCGAGGTCGAGGTAGTGGCAGCCGGCGCGCAGGCACGCGGCCATCGCATCTAGGTTCACCCGGTAGCTCGCGGAGTTGACCAGGACACCCACCCCGTCGAGCGCCCGCACGAGCGATCCCTCGGCCTCCGGCTCGGCCCTGGCATCCGCCCGGAGCGCCCGGGCCCTGCCGCCGGCGTGCCTCTCGGCGACGGCCTGAGCGCGTCCCAGGTCGATGTCCAGGAGCAGGAGCTCCTCGACCTCGTCCGACTCGGCGAGGTCGCGCACGATCGCCGGTGCGATCGTCCCGCCGGCTCCGAGGACGGCGACCCTCATGTCACCAACTCCCTCGCCCGCAGTGCGAGCCACAGCTCGATCCGGTCCGTGGCCCGTGACAGGTCTCGGCCGGTCAGCTCCTCGATCTTTCGAATCCGATACCGCAGCGTGTGCCGATGGCAGTAGAGCTCTCGCGCCGCCCGCTCCCAATTCCCGTTGTGCTCGATGTAAGCCTCGAGCGAGCGCAGGAGCTCACCGCCGTACTCGCCCTCGGTGCGCTCGATGGGATCGAGCAGCCCGTCGCTGTAGAGCCGGAGCGCGTCCTCATCCTGCAGCGAGAGCAGCAGCGTGAAGGCGCCCAGGTCCTCGTAGCTCGCGACCTCGGGCGCGTCGCCGTCGGCGAGCGATGTCGCCTCGAGCGCGCAGCGCGCCTCGTGGAACGCCCGCCGCAGTGAGCCGACGGGGCTGCGCCGGCTGGCGGCTGCTCGAACCGGCGAGTGGGCGGCGGCCAGCGCGGAGCGAAGAGATGCGGCGATCTCCACCGGCTCGCCGGAGCGGGCGTCGATCATCGCGACCAGCAGCGGGCGCCCCGATGCCGTCGTGGTGGCGACAAGGGCTGAGATTCCAGCCTCCGCGAGCTCTCGCTCCAGGGCGTGCTCCCCACCGTCGGTGTCCTCGAGGTCGAAGACGAGCATCGCCGCCTCGGCGCCGATCCCGAAGGGGCGCAGGCGGCTGCGGAGCTCATCGGAGTCGAGCCTGCCCCCGAGAGCTTCCGCGAGCACGTCGCCCGCGAGGCGGCGTTCCGTCTCCCTCACGACCCGTTCGCGCATGAGCTCGAGGCCCACGACGATCGCCCCCTGCCGGGCGGTCAGCCGCTCGAAGTCGCCGAGCGGACCATGCTGACTCACAACGACGAGCCACGCGATCGGGGCGCCGCCCCTGCTTCCCGGGACGGGAACAGCGAGCGCGCGCTCGGCGAGCGAGCCCTGACGAGGCTCGAACGCAGCCAGAGCGGAGGACCCGTGGCGGGCCGCGATCTCAGCGCTGAGGGCCTTCATCGCCGCGGGGCGCGGTCCGCCCTTCGCGGGCTGTCGCGCGAGCTCACGCCCGCCCGCATCCTGGAGGATGGCCGCGCCGCCGATCGTGCTCGCAAGCGAGCCCAGGACCGCGTCCAACCCACGCCCCTCGACGACGAGACGCTCGAGCTTCTCGTGAACGCGTGCCCCCCGCTCGAGCACCGCGTACTGCTCGTTCACCAGGCGCGCGAAGGCCCGCTCGGTGATCGCGATGAAGGGCATCTCATAGGGGACTTCGAACACGGGTATCGCCCGCTTCGACGCCTCGTCGATGAGCGCCTTGGGCACCTTCTTGTGCTCGAAGCCCGTACCGAGGCCGATCCCGGCGACGCCGTTGTCCGCGAGGAGGTTGCAGAACCTGCGCTGCCGAGCGGCGGAGCTCAGCTGAATGCCGGTGGTGAGCAGAAGCTCACCGCCCGACAGCCACGGGGTGGGGTCCTCGATCTCTGAGATGTGCACCCACCGAATGGCGCGCTCGGCTCCATCGACCCCGGCGATCAGCTCGAGGCCGCAATCGGAGACGAGGCTGCCGACCGTGAGCATTCGCCCCCCCCTACTTGTCGATCCGCTCCCAGGCCTCGGTCAGAACCGGGCGCAGCACGTTCTCGATCTCCTCGAACTGCTCGGTATCGCAGATCAGGGGCGGCGCGAGCTGGATGACCGGATCGCCCCGATCGTCCGCCCGGCAGATCAAGCCGCGACGGAACAGCTCGCCCGAGAGGAAGCCCCGCAGGAGCCACTCCGACTCATCGTCCGAGAAGCCCTCCTTGCTCTCCTGATCCTTAACCAGCTCGATCGCGTGGAAAAAGCCGTCGCCGCGCACGTCGCCGACGATCGGGATGTCGCGCAGCGAATCCAGCATCGCACGGAACTCGCCCTGCTTTCGCTGGACATGGCCGTTCAGGTCCTCGCGCTCGAACACGTCGAGGTTCGCCATCGCCACCGCCGAGGCGACCGGGTGGCCCGCGAAGGTGAATCCGTGGGTGAACATCTCCTTGCCGCTCATGAAGGGCTCCGCGACGCGGTCGGAGGCGATGATCCCGCCCATCGGAACGTAGGCCGATGTGAGGGCCTTGGCCACGGTCATGATGTCGGGCACGAAGCCGTAGCGCTGGCAGCCGAACCAGTGGCCCAGCCGGCCCCAGGCGGCGATGACCTCGTCGGAGATCAGCAGCACGCTGTGGCGGTCGCAGATCTCCCGCACCCGGTCGAAGTAGCCCTCCTGGGGCGGAATGCAACCGCCGGCATTCTGGAGCGGTTCGAGGATCACGGCGGCGACCGTGTCCGGATGCTCGTAGAGGATCTTCTCCTCGATCTGGTCCGCAGCCCATAGCGGATCTCGTCCCTCCGGCCAGTGATAGCTGTTCGTGTTGGGTACCTGATAGCCCCCGGGCACGAGCGGCTCGAACTCCTGGCGGAGGTCCGAGATCCCGGTCGCCGCGAGCGCACCGAGGGTGGTGCCGTGGTAGGCCACCTCGCGGGTGATGAATTTGATCTTTCGTGGGTGGCCGGTGCGCTGGTGGTACGCACGGGCGAGCTTGATCGCCGACTCGACGGCCTCGGATCCGCCGCTGGTGAAGAAGACTCGGTTCAGATCGGCTGGGGCGAGCGAGGCGATCCGCGATGCGAGTTCGATCGCGCGCGGGTGCGCGTAGCTCCAGAGGGTGAAGAAGTCGAGCTCGGCCACCTGGTGGGCGGCGGCGTCGCCCAGCTCGGTCCGGCCGTGGCCCGCGTTGACGCAGAAGAGGGCCGACAGGCCATCGAGATAGCGGTTCCCGCGCTCGTCCCACACGTAGGGGCCCTCGGCACGGGCGATGATCGGCACATCGGCGTCCCGGAACGCGCCGTGGCGCGTGAAGTGCATCCAGAGGTGGCGCTTGGCGAGATCCTGGAGACCGCTCTCGGTCGCCGTCACCGTTGCGCTCGTGGTTGCCATCAACTCCTCCTCCTGTCCTGCGACTCAGTGTCCACCGTCGATTGACGTTCCGTATAACCGTATCTGGCTCTGATCAACCGCACAACCGGGATTAGGTTCAAAGATCTTAACCATCTCTTGTACGAACCGCATAACGACTTTTGGACGATTTGGGGATTCCGCACCTTGCCACCCCGCTACCCGATGCATAGGCTCCATTAGCCTTAGCGGTTAGTTTTCGGACTGCAGGCAGTACGGGGCGGCAATACCCTCGAGGGAACGGAGAATGGCGAAGTTCGATTCCGGCGCGCGCAGCGATCAAGCCACCGATGGCGAGCGCGCGACAACCCAGCCCGGGAGCTCTCCGGCCGGGAGCTCTCCGGAATCGGGCGCGACTCGCCTGGAGGACGAGCGACCCGCAGTGACCGGCGACGGCCAACAGCCCACGGTTCGGCTCGAGCGCGTGAGCAAGCACTTCGGCGAGCTCGTCGCGGTGCGTGACCTCGACCTCGACATCGGCAGCGGCGAATTCTTCACCCTCCTCGGCCCCAGCGGCTGCGGCAAGACGACGACGCTGCGAATGGTCGCGGGCTTCGAGCAGCCGACGGCCGGGCGCGTGTTGATCGAGGGGGCCGATGTCGCCGGCCTTCCCTCCTACAAGCGGCCGACGAACACCGTCTTCCAGAGCTATGCCCTCTTTCCCCACCTGAGCGTCCGTGACAACGTCGCCTTCGGGCTACGCCGCAAGAAGGTGCCGAAGGACGAGATCAAGCAGCGGGTGCAAGCGGAGCTCGAGCGGGTGGGCCTCGCGGCAGAGGTCAACCGCCGCCCCAACCAACTCTCAGGCGGTCAGCAGCAGCGCGTCGCTCTCGCCCGGGCGCTCGTCAACCTGCCCAAGGTGCTGCTGCTGGACGAGCCGCTTGGGGCGCTCGACCTCAAGCTGCGGAAGGGTCTGCAGCTGGAGCTCAAGCGCATCCAGCGCGACGTCGGCATCACCTTCGTCTACGTGACGCACGATCAGGAGGAAGCATTGACGATGTCGGACCGCATCGCGGTCATGTCGAACGGGGTGGTCGAGCAGGAGGACACGCCCGAGAACGTGTACGAGCGCCCCAGCACCACGTTCGTCGCCGGCTTCATCGGCGTCTCCAATCTGATGCCGGGAACGGTCACCACCGTGAGCGCCGGCCGCGGCACGATCAAGCTCGACACCGGGGTGGAGGTCGAGGCCGGCGTCGACGGAATCCAGAGCGGCGAGCGCTGCCACGCCGTGGTGCGGCCGGAGAAGCTCCGGATCTCGGCCGCCTCCTCCGGATCATCGACGGATGGGTTGCCCGGCGTGGACGGCGTGGTCCAGAGCTCCGTCTACCTCGGGACCGCAACCCAGATCGTCGTGAGCCTGCCGGGGGACGTCCCGATGACGGTGCTCGTGCCGAACGCCAGCGAAGCGGAGCGCGCGAGGCTCCCGGGTGGCGGGGCCCCCGTGCGACTGAGCTGGGAGCCCGAGCACATGCACGTGGTGCGCGAATCGCAGATCCGGCGCGCCGACATCGAGGAGACGGTGCCGGCGGCATGAGGTTTGGAAGACCAATACAACTGACGGCCAGGGCGGCCGAGAAGGCGAGAGCGGCAATGCGTAACGCATGGGGTAGGACGGATGGCACCGGGCGGGCAAGCACGCGGGGACTGAAACTCGTGGTGGTCGCCGCGCTGGCGCTCGCGGCGAGCCTCGCGATCGCAGCCTGCGGCGGCGGTGGCGGCATCGAAGAGAGCGGGGGCGGAAACACCAGCGTCCAAACCGTGACCGTCTCGGGCAAGCCCAGCGGCGACCTCACGATCTCGAACTGGCCGCTCTACATCGACAAGCAGACGGTGCCCGACTTCGAGAAGGCCACCGGCGTCCAGGTCAAGTACATCGAGGACGTGAACGACAACCAGGAATTCTTCAGCAAGATCCAGCCGCTGCTTGCGAAGGGCGAGTCGGGTGGCCGCTCGATCGTCGTGGTCACCGACTGGATGGCGCAGAAGATGTACCAGCTCGGCTACCTGCAGAACCTCGACAAGTCGGCGATCCCGAACGTCGAGAAGAACGAGGTGCCGACGCTGCAGCACCGGCCGATCGACCCGAAGGACCAGTACGCGGTCCCCTGGCAGAGCGGCATGACGGGTCTGATCGTCCGCACGGACCTCGCGCCGGACATCAAGTCCGTCTGCGACCTCTTCAACCCCAAGTACAAGGGGAAGGTGGACATGCTCACCGAGATGCGGGACACCGTGCCTCTGGTGATGAAGTGCCAGGGCGTCGACCTCAACAAGGCCACTGAGCAGGATTGGCTCAATGCCATCGACAAGCTCAAGCAGGCTGCCGACTCGGGTCAGATCCGCCGCTTCACGGGCAACGACTATGCGCGGGATCTCACCAGCGGCGACGTGGACGCCGTGATCGGTTGGTCCGGAGACGCGATCCAGCTGCAGCAGGACAACCCGGACATCCAGTTCGTGATGCCCAAGGAGGGCTGCATGCTCTGGTCGGACAACATGGTGATCCCGGTCGGGGCACCGAACCCGACCGCTGCCGAGGCATGGATGAACTACGTCTACGACCCGAAGAACCAGGCGCAGATCACCGACTACAACTACTACTTCAGCCCGGTTTCGGGCGTGAAGCAGATACTCCAGAAGCAGGATCCGCCGGCGGCGAAGAGCGATCTCATCTTCCCGACAAAGGAATTCACCGCCAAGTGCGACGCCGCGCCGGAGTTGACCGGCGAGGAGGAGCAGAAGGTGACCGCGGCGTTCAACGCGGTCGTGAACGGCTGACGTCGCGGCGGCGGCGGATGGTGCGCAGCTAGCAGATGGCGACCGTCCGCCGCCGCCTCACGCCGTACCTGCTCCTGTTCCCGGGGGCGTTCTGGCTGATCCTGTTCTTCGTCGTGCCCATGTACTACATGGCGCGGCTCTCGCTCGACTCTGGCACGCTCGAGACGGGGTTCAAGTTCACCTGGCAATGGTCCAATTACAACGACGCGCTCACGCTCTACAAGGATCCGTTCATCCGGGCGTTCGAGTACGCGGGGGCCGCGACGATCATCGCGCTCTTCATCGGCTATCCCCTCGCCTACGCGATCGCGTTCCGGGGCGGGAAGTGGAAGAACGCGATGCTCTTCGCGGTCGTCGCGCCCTTCTTCACGACGTACCTGATCAGGACGATCG
>DATAOX010000079.1:0-30113 GCA_036265555.1 Solirubrobacterales bacterium | reverse complement strand
GCGCCCGACGATCATCCGCGGCCTGCGAATGGCCGCGGCCAAGCGCGTGCAGCGACCGTGGAGGAAGCACGGGGTGATGCCGGTATGAGCCGTCTTGGGGCCGGATTTGGCGGTTTGCTTTCGCATCGCGACAAGAAGTCGCCGACGCCGTCGAGGCCTGGCCTCGGCGCGCCGTTTTTCGCTTCGCCGGGGGTGCCGGTATGAGTCGCTTCGCGGACCCGGTCGTCATCAGCTGCTCGATCTCGGGCGCGATCGCCAACCGCGACCAGTGCCCCGCGATTCCCTACACGCCGGAGGAGTACGCGGCCGAGGCGCGCCGGATCGTCGACGAGGGCGGCTCGCAGATCCATATCCATGCGCGGACGCGGGAGGGCGTGCCGAGCTACGAGATCGACGACTTCCGCGCGATCACCGAGGCGATCCGGGCGGAGATCGACGATGTGATCATCAACTACTCGACCGGCGCGATCGGGGTGCCGGTCGAGAAGCGGATCGCCTATCTGCGCGAGCTCAGCCCCGATGTCGCCGCGCTGAACATGAGCTCGATGAACTATGCGAAGTACTCGCGTCGGCGAAAGGACTTCGTCTTCAAGGCGGTGTTCGAGAACAGCTTCGACACGATCATCGAGTTCCTGACGGCGATGCGCGAGCTCGGCATCAAGCCCGAGCACGAGTGCTTCGACGCCGGCCACATCGCCAACCTGGATCCGCTTCTGGACATGGGCCTCTTGGTCGAGCCGCTCCAGGTCTCGCTGGTCATCGGCGTGAACGGCGGGATCCGCCCGAACGCTCGCAACGTCAGCTTCATGGCCGACCAGATCCCGGGCGGGCCGGAGGGTCCGAACCAGTGGCAGGTGATCGGGATCTCGCGCGACCAGTGGCGGCTCGTCGGCGCCGCGCTCGCGCTGGGCGGCAACGCCCGCGCGGGGCTCGAGGACAACTTCTACCTGCCGGATGGCGAGATGGCCCGCTCGAACGGCGATCTCATCGCGAAGGTTCGCCAGATGGCCGAGGACGTCGGCCGCCGGGCGGCGACGGTGGCGGAGGCGAGGGAGCTGCTGGGCGTGCCGGCGGGCGAGGACCGGACCCGGCGCCAGGTTCTGAAGCACCCCATCGAGGCCTCCGAGGCGTCCGGGCAGTGAGCGACGGGCCGCTCAGCGATGTCCGCGTCCTCGATCTGACTCGTCTGCTCCCCGGTGGGTTCTGCTCGCTGCTGCTCGCCGACTTCGGCGCCGACGTCGTGAAGGTGGAGGACACCGGGATGGGGGATTACGTGCGCTGGGCACCGCCCTACTACGGCGGCGAGGAGCAGCAGGCGCTGGGCACGCGCTCGGCCCTCTACCTCGCCCTCAACCGCGGCAAGCGCTCGATCCGGCTCGATCTGAAGTCCGAGCGCGGGCGCGATGCGTTCCTCCGCCTGGCCCGCGAGTACGACGTCGTGCTGGAGAGCTTTCGCCCCGGCGTCCTCGACAAGCTCGGCTGCGGCTACGCGGTGCTGCGGGAGGCGAACTCCCGTCTCGTCTACTGCGCGATCACCGGCTACGGCCAGACGGGCCCGAACACCCAGCGCGCCGGGCACGACGTGAACTACCTCGGCCTCAACGGGCTGTTGGGCCTGACCGGCGAGCCGGAGGGCCGGCCGGTCCAGTCGGCCGGCCAGATCGCGGACCTGGGCGGCGGCGCCCTGATGGCCGCGTTCGGCGTGATGGCCGCGCTCCGCGAGCGCGAGCGATCGGGCGCTGGCCAGCTCGTCGACGTCTCGATGACCGACGGCTCGCTTGCCTGGCTCGCGATGGTGGCCGCCCAATACCTGTGCGACGGCGAGTTGCCGCAGCGCGGCCGTGGCAACCTCAACGGCGGCATCGCGTGCTACCTCCCATACGAGGCGGCCGACGGGTGGGTGACCTGTGGGGCGCTCGAGCCGAAGTTCTGGCGCAACCTCTGCGAGGGCATCGGCCGGCCGGACCTGGTCGACAAGCAATTCGCGGCTCCCGACTCGCAGGACGGTGAGGCGATCGCAGCCGTCTTCAGGGAGCGAACGCAGAGCGAGTGGAAGGAGTTCAACGACGAGCACGACGCGATGATCGAGCCGATTCTCGACCTGGACGACGCGCTCGAATCCGAGCTCGTTCGCGAGCGGGGGATGCTCGTGGAGGTCGATCAGCCGGAGCTCGGGCCGGTGCGGCTCCTGGGCTTGCCGGTGAGGTTCTCCCGGACTCCTGGCGACGCGACCCGCCCCGCGCCCGCACTGGGCGAGCACACGGAGCAGGTCCTCGCCGAGGCCGGGTTCTCGACGGAGGAGGTGACGTCGCTGGTCGGCTCGGGCGCCGCCGCCGGCCCGAACGCGCGGGCGGAGCCGCAGAGGTTCCTGGCGTGAACCGGCCCGCTGCCAACCCGCCCGAACCGGACGCCGGAGCACAACGAGAAGGCCCGAGGCGTAGCCGAGGGCAGCGTGTGTTTGCGGAAGCGGAGGATTCGGGCGGAAATGGATTGCTGAAGATCTCCGAGCTCGCGGAGCGGTCCGGCGTTCCGGTGGCGACGGTCCGCCACTACCTGCGCGAGGGGCTTCTGCCGGAGCCGGTCAAGACGAGCCGGAACATGGCGTACTACCCGCCGGAATTCGTCGAGCGCATCCGCGTCATCAAGCAGCTTCAGGAGGAGCGGTTCCTGCCGCTGCGCGTGATCCGCGACCTGCTGGACCGCCAGGACGCCGAGCCGGAGCGCCTGCGGGCGATGATCGCGCTCGAGGACCGCATCCTCGAACGCGCGCTGGTCGGTGAGCGGGACCGAATCGACGCCACCGAGGTCCGCAGACGCTACGGCGTCCCGCAGGAGGTGCTGGATCGCCTGACCGGGCTTGGCGTCCTGACGCCCGACGAGCACGGTTACTCGCCCTCGGACGTGCGCGTGGTCGAGGCAATCGGCCGCTTCCGGGCGGGCGGCTACGACGAGCGGCTCGGCTTCACCGTCTACGACACGCTGCGCTACAAGCGCGCGCTCGAGCCGCTCGTCGCCGACGAGGTGGACGTGCTGACGAGCCGGCTATCCGGTGACGTCGACCTGAATCGGGCGATCGAGATCATCGAGGCCGGCATCGGCCCCCTGAACGACCTGATGGCGGCGCTGCACACGAAGCTCCTGGTCGCGCGCCTGGCCCAGCACATTCACAAGCGGTAGGCAGCGTCTAAGCGGTGGCCGCTCGCGCACCGTCCGTGTTGCGCACCGCCGCCAGCACCTCGCTCGCGAGCTTCGAGCCGTCCGCCGGGCGCATCGGTGTGACGACGACCCGCATGACGAGCTCGTCGCCGTCGAGCTCCTCGAGCTCGACATGGGGCGAGTAGCGAGTGGGCACGGTGATCGAGCGGGCGAGAAGCTCTTGGACGTCCTGCGGCGTCATGTCGCCGCTGAAGCGGGCGCGAAGCTCCACTCGCTCCGGCTCGCGCAGCGGCACCACAGCGACGTTCAAGAGCATGCTGTTCGGCACCATGATCCGGTCAGCCCCGCTGACCAGGTCGGTGTAGAAGAGGCCGAGCGAGCCGACGATGCCCTCCAGCGAGCCCGCCAGGGCGCCGCCGACGAGGCGAACCCGCTCGCCGACGCGGAACGGCCGCGTGCCCAGCAGGACGAGGCCCGCGAACAGGTTGCCCAGAGTCTGCTGGGCGGCGAGCCCGACGATGACGGCGGTGAAGACTCCGCCCACGGCGAGCGTGCTGGAATGGATGCCCGCGATCCGCAGGGCGACCACGGTGACGACGACGATCGTCGCCAGGCGGATGAGGAATCCCACGATGCCGGCGGTGCCCGGCTCCATACGGCGAAACAGCGCCGGAGCGAGGCCGCGACCGAGCAACCGGGCCATCCACCACCCGAGGATCACGAGCGCGGCGACCGTCGCGACGCGCACGTACGTGCCGAGGCCGGGGAACAGCGCGCCCCTGTTGGTGAACAGGATCAGGACGCCGGCGATCAGCGCGGCGAGCACCACGACGCCGCCGCGCGCCCGTTTGGCGTCGCGGCGATCCACCTCGGCTCCCAGGCCCACCTGCCGCCAGAGCTCGGTCCGGGTCTCGAAGGGCGTGCGAGCGCGCTGAAACCGCTCGAACGACGCGCGCGCGCGCCGGGAACGTCCGAAAGCGAACATCTGCCCACCGCTTCCCGTTCGGGCGCCCCTTACACGCCCCTGAGGCCCTTTGCGTAGCAACGGGTCGCGTCGTGCGGCGGTCCGGAGCCTGAACCTATACTGCCTAGATTGACTGGTCAGTCAACGCGGTCCAGGGTGATGTGAGATGCGAGCGGCGGCCATACAGCTGAATGCGACGAGCGACAAAGCCCGCAACCTCGAGGCGGCGGAGGCGCTGGTGCGCGAAGCGGCGGGCGACGGCGCCGAGCTCGTCGCCCTGCCCGAGAAATGGAACGTCCTGGGCGAGGCGGCGGTCCTGCGGAGGGAAGCCGAGCCACTCGGCGGGCCGACCATCTCGGCGGCGAGCTCGTGGGCGCGCGAGCTCGGGATCCATCTGCTCGCCGGCAGCATCCCGGAACGCGTGGAGGGCACGGACAAGCTCTTCAACACCTCGGTGCTGATCGGCGCCGACGGCGAGCTGCACGCCCGCTACCGAAAGATCCACATGTTCGACGTGGACGTCGGCGGCGTCTCGTATCGCGAGTCCGAGAGCGAGGCGCCGGGCGCAGACATCGTGATCGCCGCGCTGGGGCCGGCCCTCCCCGGCGTCACGCTGGGAATGACGGTCTGCTACGACCTGCGATTTCCCGAGCTGTACCGGATCCTCGCCGTTCGCGGCGCGACCGTCCTCGCGTTGCCGTCGGCCTTCACGTTCGAGACGGGCAAGGATCATTGGGAGGTCCTGGTGCGCGCGCGGGCGATCGAGAACCAGGCGTTCGTGGTCGCACCGAACCAGGTGGGTGAGGCGCCGCCCCACTACCGCTCCTACGGACACTCGATGCTCGTCGATCCATGGGGAAAGGTGCTCGCCATGGCGGGCGAGGGCGAGTGCTTCGTCGCAGCCGACATGGACCTCGAGGTGGTCGAGAGGGTTCGCGCGACGCTGCCGTCCCTCGCCAACCGCCGTCCCGAGGCGTACCGCTGGCCCGAGGCGATGGCGCCCGAGGTGCCGAGCATGCCTGATCCGGTGCGGTCATGAGCGCCGAGGCGCCCCCGGCCGACAAGCGCCGCCAGATCCTCGACGCGGCGATACACGTGTTCGCGCGCCAGGGCTTTCACTCCTGCCGCGTCTCGGACATCGCCGACGAGGCCGGCGTCGCGTACGGCCTCGTCTATCACTACTTCAAGTCCAAAGACGAGGTCCTGAACGAGCTCTTCGCGGAACGCTGGTCACTCCTCCTGGCCGCGATCGAGGAGGTCGACAGCCAGGCGATCGGCGGCCGCGAGAAGCTGGATGCGGTGGCGCGGTTCATCATCGATTCCTACCGGTACGACCCCGACCTGATGAAGGTGATCATCGTCGAGGTCACTCGGGCGGCGAACTCGTTCGGCCGTACGCACTTGACGGAGATCCGGCGCGCCTACGACCTGATCGCGAAGATCGTCGCCGATGCGCAGGCTGCGGGTGAGTTCCGCAGGGACGTCGACCCCGACTTCGCCTCGATGTGGTTCTACGGCGCGATCGAGCAGCTGCTGTCGGGCTGGGTCTTCGGCCTGATTCCCGGCGATGAGGGCGACTTCGACCGCGCGCGTGAGATGGTGGTCGAGACGATCTGCGGCGGCCTCGAGACCCGCGCTGCCGCCTAGGAGCCGCCCGTGTGGGAGTCGGCAGCATCGACGTATCGGCAGGACCGGATCCTGCACGGGGCCGCCAAGGCGCTCAACCTCGCGGTCGGCTCGGTTGCCCTGCCGATGTGGCTGGCGGGTCAACGCCTTCGCGAGCCGCTTCGCTGGACGCTCGCCAGGCTGGACCGGGAGCCGGCCGAGCTGCCGGTCGCACAACCCCGTCCGCGCACGATGGACGAGCTGATGGCCGACCTCGAGTCGATCCCCCACGAGTTGCATCACTCCGACGCCGCGATGGTCCGCAAGGGCTTGCCGGACATCTCCACCTTCGTGCTCGCCCAGCAGCGCGAGGGGGCCAACCTCGGGTACGCGTACCCCGCGCAGTTCTCGGACCACGTCTTCGAGGGAGCCGACCGCGAGCACATCTCGGCGAGCGTCGGGCTGCACGAGGGCGCACGCAGGCCGGGGCTGATCGTGGCCCACGGGCTGTTCTCCTCGCGGCGCTTCGACTATGTGCGGGACATCGTGGTCCGTGCGTACTTCGAGTGGGGCTTCAACGTCGCTGCGGTCGACCTCCGCAGCTTCGGCCAGACCAACCTGACCAGCCAGGCGCCCACGAGCGCCGGGTGGAAGGAGGGAGAGGACATCCTCGCGTGCGCCCGCTATCTGAAGGGGCTCGGCTCAACCACCGTCGGGGCGCTGGGCATCTCGCTGGGCGGCTCCGCCGTCCTGGGCGCGTGCCATCCGGGCGGCGCGGACGACGCCCTCGACGGTGGCGTCCTCGCCGTCTCTCCGCCCGGAGATCCGCGAGCGATGGCCGGGCGACTCTCGCACAAGCTCCCACGAACGCATCCGGCCTATGCGCTGAACCAGGTCTTCTGGGCCATGCTGGAATCACGCATCCGCCAGTCGCGCTGGGACGACGTCCACGACTTCGTCGACCCGGTCGAGAAGATCTCGGCGCCCTACTACGAGGTGGCCCCGGAGGAGCTCTGGCGCCGCGCCGCGGCTCGGGAGCACATCAGGGACGCGAAGGTCCCCGTGCTCGTGCTGCATCCGGCCGACGACGAGGTGATCCCGGTTGAGCAGTCGCGCGAGCTGGCGACCGCCGCGCGGGGGAACGATCTCGTCCGGGTGTGGATCCTCCCAGGCGGCGGCCACGGGGCGATCGACGCTATCGACCGGCGCTGGTTCTACGCGGTCGTGCGCGGTTTCTTCGAGCGCTGGGCCGGGTACGAGCGCGACACGGAGGTTGCGGAGGGTGCCTCGCGCGAATCCCAGCGGAAGGACAAGTTGATTTACTCCGCCAGCGGTTGAGCGAGATGGAGAACGAAGTCGTCAGAAGACTGCTGTGGGCGGGCCTCGTGGCCGGGACCGGCGCCCTGGCCACGGTCGTCGCCAACCGGGTGGCCGCCGCGATCTGGGTCCGCGTCTTCGGGGAGGACCCGCCCGAATGAGCACTCCGGAGCCCCCTCCTCCGGGCCCGCCGCCCGCGGGGCCGCCGCCTCCGGGACGCCCTCCTCCGGGCCCGCCTCCCGGCCCCGGCCCTGACCGATCGGTCGGCGAGCTCGTAGTCGACGTCTCCGAGCGCACGTCGACCCTCATTCGCGAGGAGATCGAGCTCGCGAAGACCGAGGTCCGCGAGAAGGTTCAGAAGCTTCTGCAGGGCTCCGTGGTCGGGATCGCCGCCGGCGTCTTCGTCCTGATGGCGCTCGCGATGTTCATGCACGGCATCGCCTGGCTGTTGAATGACCTCTTCTTCTCCGGCGACGTGTGGGCCGGGTTCCTGATCGAGAGCGCCTTCTGGCTGATCGTCGCGGGCGTCGCCGGCCTGATCGCCTACCGGTCCTTCCAGGCCGGCGCTCCGCCGACGCCCGACCTCGCGATCGAGGAGGCCAAGCGGACCAAGGAGACCCTGGAGGCCGGCACCCGGTGAACAGGGCCCAGGACGTCTACGTGAGCGGTGCGGGCGAGCCCGTGGGCCGCCGGGCCCCCGGCGCTCCCGGCCGCAGCTCCGATCAGATCCGCGCGGACATCGAACGCCAGCGAACCGAGCTCTCCCATTCGGTCGTGGCGCTGCGGGGCAAGGTGGCCGAGCTCACCGACTGGCGCCGGCAGATCCGGGAGCACCGCCGGGAGCTGGCGATCGGCGCCGCCGTCGTCGGGTTCGCGATCGGTGGGATGATCGCGCTCCGCCGCCGCCGGTAGTCGGTTTCCTTCGACTCTTGGGGGCGCGATAGCGGCCCCAAAGCCCCAAACGCGTCGGAGAGCAGGCGGTTGGCGCGTCCGGCTGCGCGCCTAGTCTGGCGCAGGTGGTGCTTGTCGAGGAGCGTCCAGCGACACGTCGGCCAGGTTCGGCGGAGCCGCCGCAGTAGGTATGGATCCAACGCAGGTCTCCGCCCGCGTGGTGGCGAAGGTCGTGCTGGTCGCGGCCGGCGTGATCGCGGCCCTGTACTTCTCGTACCTGATCAGAACCGTGATCGGCCTGGTGCTGATCGCCGCCTTCTTCGCGATCGCGATCGCCCCGGCGGTGAACTGGCTCCAACACCGCAAGGTGCCGCGCTGGGTCGCGATCCTCCTCGTGTACCTGTCGATCGCGGGGGCGATCTTCGGGATCGGGCTGGTGATCGTGCCGCCGCTCGTGAGCGGGGTCCAGAACCTGTCGAGCAACCTCGGCGGATACGCAGAGGATCTGCGCAACAACCCGACGTTCCGCGACTACGACCAGAACTACCACATCACGAGGACCCTCAAGCAGCAGGCGCAGGAACTGCCGAGCAAGCTCGGGGGCGCGGTGGGCACGCTGGAGGACGTCACGGTGGGTGTGTTCTCGCGCATCGTCCAGCTGTTCTCGATCCTGGTCATCACCTTCTTCCTCGTGAAGGACGGCAACCGATTACTCGAGTTCTTCTACAAACAGGTGCCCGAGGTCCGGGCGCGGAGGTTCCGCAAGATCGCCGGCGACATCTCGGACGCGATCTCCGGCTACGTGTTCGGCAACTTCGTGATCAGCGTGCTGGCGGGGCTGGTCACGTACATCACGCTGCGCGTGCTCGGGGTGCCGTTCGCGCTCCCCCTGGCGATCCTGTTCGGCTTCTTCGACCTGATCCCGCTCGTCGGGGCGACGCTCGGCGGGATCCTCGTCGGGATCGTGGTCGCGTTCGCGGTTGCCTTTCCGATCGGCCTGATCGTCTGGGTGATCGTCCTCGTCGTCTACCAGCAGATCGAGAACAACCTGATCCAGCCGTTCGTGTATGGCAAGGCCGTCCAGCTCCACCCGCTGATCGTGATCGTCGCGATCCTGATCGGCGCCGCGCTCCTCGGCATCCTCGGCGCCCTCCTCGCCATACCGGCGGCGGCGGCGGTCCAGGCGGTGGTTCGCGACTACTGGCGCCTCAGGCACCCGGAGGAATCGCCGCCGCCCGACTCCGGGGACTCGACCGCCGAGGCTCCGGCCGAGGCCGGCTGACGACGGCCCGCCGCCGCCGTCGAGAGGTGCATTTCCCGCGTCTGGCGCGGATAACGCACCGCTCGATGCGCTGGTGTGGTGATCAGGGGGCCGCGGTCGTCGAGCGGAGCACCGAGTGGGGGGCGCCGCCGACGCCGAGCAATCCCGGACCGATGTGGGCGCCGATCACGGGGCCGATCTCGGACACGAACACGGGATCCGAGTCGAACAGCTCCCGGCATTGCTGCACGAGGCGCTGGGCCGTTTCATGGTCCTGGATGTGCTGGACGATCCAGGCGTCGGCGCCATCGTCGCGGCGCTGGCGCGCGTACTCCACCAGCCGCTCGAATGCGCGACGCCTGGTCCGCACGCGTTCGACCGGTGTGATCTCCTCGCCGAGGGTGAGGATCGGCTTGATCTGTAGGGCTGACCCCAGCCATGCCTGCGCGGCGCCGATGCGGCCGCCCTTCCGCAGGTACTCGAGGGTGTCGATGGCGAACCACATCTGCAGCGCGTCGCGGCAGCGCTCCGCCGCGGCGTGCGCCTCGGCGCCGTCGGCGCCCGCCGCCGCCGCCGACGCTGCGGCGAGCGTGACGAGTGCCTGACCGCCGCACGAGGAGCGGCTGTCGTAGACGCGAATGCGCTCGCCGCCCTTGTCCTCGCGCGTGAGGCGTTCCCTGGCCTGCAGGGCGGACTCGCACGTTCCCGAGATCCCGGCAGAGAGGTGAATCGAGACGATGTCCCTGCCCTCGGCGAGCAGCGGCTCGTACACCGCACAGAAGTCCCCGACCGACGGCTGCGACGTCGTCGCCCCCTCCCGGCTCGAGCGCAGCCGCTCGAAGAAGTCGCCGTAGTCGTCGCCGCCGATCTCGATCTCCGGCCGCTGCACGCCGTCCAGCGACACGTACAGGCTGACGCGCTTGATGTCGTGCTCCGCGACCAGATCCTCCGGGAGGTAGGCCGTCGTATCCGTGACAATGGCGGTCCTGAGGCCCTTCGCGTCCGCGGGCACCGCGCGGTTCTATCACTTCGGCGGGTGACCGCCGGGCCCGGTCCCCTAGTGGTCCGTGTCTACCATCGGCGTCCGTGGGCAAGACGCTGGTAACGGGTGGCAGCGGGTTCGTGGGCTCGCACGTCGTGCGCGCGCTCGCGGCGCGCGGGGACGATCTGCGCCTGCTGGTGCGACGGGGCTCGAACCTCGATCACCTCGCGGACGTGGAGTTCGAGCGGGTCGGCGGCGACGTGCTGGATCGCAGGGCCGTGGCGCGCGCGGTGAAGGGCATCGAGCGCGTATTTCATATCGCCGGCACGACCTCGATGCTCCCGCAGCACCGCCAGCGGGTCTTCGACCTGAACGTCAGGGGTACCCGGATCGTCCTGGAGGAGTGCCTGGCAAATGGGGTCGAACGGGTCCTGTTCACCTCGTCGGTCGCCGCCATCGGCCCTGCCGGCCCTCGCGGGACCGTGGACGAGACTCACCCTTTTAAGGCCGGCTCGCTGGGCATCGCCTACGTCAACTCCAAGCACGAGGCAGAGGTGGAGGCCCTGCGCCTCGCGGCGCACGGTCTGCAGGTCGTGATCGTGAACCCGTCGTTCGTCCTCGGGCCGGACGATCCGCGGGGGACGTCGATGGAGCTCGTTCGCCGCTTCCTCCTCGGCCGCATCCCGGCCTACGTTGACGGCGGACTGAACATCGTCGACGTTCGCGACGTCGCGAGGGGCCACGTGCTCGCCGACGAGAAGGGCGTTCCCGGCGAGCGGTACATCCTCGCCGCACGCAACTTCACGTTCGATCGCCTGTTCGCGGACCTCGCCCGCCTGTCGGGCCGCGAGCACGTGCCCGTGAAGCTTCCGGGGGCGGCGGCCCTGCTCGCGGTCGAATTGATGGCTCGGGCCGGCGTCCCGTTGCCGATCTCGCCCGACGAGGTGCGATCCGCCGGCTGCTGGTGGACCTATCGGAACGCGAAGGCACGCAGAGAGCTCGGATTCGCGCCGCGGCCGCACGAGCAGACCCTCGAGGATGCCGTCCGCTGGCAGATGGAGCAACTCGGCGGACGCGTCGCCACGCACCGCGGCGTGCCCGAGATCGCCCTGGGCGCCGCGGCGCCGTTCATGAGGCTCGCGGACAGGGTGCTCTCATGAAGAGCGCTCCGGAGCGCAGCACGGGGGAGCCGGCTGCCAAGGGCGGTCGTCCGCCGAGCCTCGTCCTCTACCGCTGCCCCACGCCGACGAACGTGCTGTGCCCATGCGGCGCGGTCGCCAGGAGGCTGGGAAGGCTCGACCTCGACTACCGGACCCAGCGCGTCCCGTACCGGCGGAGCTCCCGGCCGGAGATCGTGGAGCTCACTCGCCAGCGGCGGGTCCCCGTGCTCGTGGACGGGGAGGAGATCATCCACGACTCGAAACGGATCGTCCAGTACCTGGACTGGAAGTACGGCGAGGATGAGAACTGATCGGGCCTATACAATGTGAAGCCCGATGGATACTCCCGAGACGGCAGTTCGACTCACCGACAAGGCGGCGGGCAAGATCACCGAGCTGATCGGCGCCAACGGCAACGCCGAGGAGCAGGCGCTTCGCGTCGCGGTACGAGGGGGCGGCTGTTCAGGCTTCCAGTACGCGCTCGCCCTCGATCAGCCGAAGGCCGAGGACCACGTCTTCCAGCATCAGGGCGTTTCCGTGATCGTCGACAAGGTGAGCATGCAGTTCGTCTTCGGCTCGGAGGTCGACTACGTGGACGGCCTCCAGGGCGCCGGGTTTGTCGTCAATAACCCGAACGTCGTCGCCGCCTGCGGTTGCGGCTCCTCGTTCCAGGTTCGCGAGGACGCGGCCGAGCAGGCCGCCGTCTAGCAACCCTCCGTCAGTCGCTTTGCGCTAGCCGCAGTTCGGCCAGTGTCCGGTGCCGTCGCGCTTCTTGAGGTAGACGGCGACCACCGCCTGGGTGCGGTAGGAGTACTTGATCGGGTCGCCGCCGGGCGACTTCGGCGCGCCGCGCCAGGTCGACTTCATGAACTGGAAGGCGCCTCGATACAGGCCGCCGCCGCCGATCGCGTTCGGGTCCTTGCCCGACTCGCATTTGGCGGTATGGCTCGCCCAGCGCTTGTTGCGGCGGGAGACGTTTTCCCATAGGCGCTGGTACCTGTCACCGCCGCCGCCCGAGGTGGTGGTCGAGGTCCCGCCGCTGGACGCGCCGGCGGGTGCCGATACGAACGCCAACAAACCAAGCGCCGCGACTGCGGCTGCCACCAGGAAGATGATCTTGAGCTTGGACGCCGGTGCGCCCCCGGGCAGGTTCAATTCAATGCTCTTTCGTTGCTTACGGGGTTAGCTGACGGGCTCGCGCCGAAGAGCTGGCGCTACACGGCCATCAGGCCGCGATTCGCCCCAAACGACTGGGTCCCCCGCTACCCGCGGATATATGGCGGGTCTTCAGCAGGTCGAGCGGCAGGCTAGCAAATCGTGAGGAACGTGTTAGCGGTACCCGTGTCGAACCGGGGCGCTACGTGCCGTCGACCTGAAGCGGCGGGCTCTGCTGAGGGTTCGGGGTGGCCTCGGGCTGCGCCTGGGCGCCGGCCGCGGCCGGCTGCTCCACGCCGAGCAGCTCCGCCAGCTCGCCGCTCTCCGCCATCTCCTCGACGATGTCGCACCCGCCCACGAGGTCACCGTTGACGTAGAGCTGGGGAAACGTGCGCCAGTCGGCGATCTCGCCGGTGACCTCCCGCAACGGGTCGAGGATCGGCAGGACGTCGATCGCGCCGTACTCCGTCCCCATCTGCTCAAGGACGCCCACCACGCGCATCGAGAACCCGCACCGCGGCATCTCCGGCGTCCCCTTCATGAAGAGGAGGACGCGGTTGTCTCGAAGGACCTCCTCGACCTGTTGCCTGAGCTCGGGGTTCGCGGGCATGGAACCACCTTAGCGAGTCCGAGCCACGGCGACCTCAGAGCGGCTTGGTCTGAATCGACAGCGCGTGGATCGAGCCGTCGTCCATGCGCTCCTGGACCGCCGCCCGGACCATCCGGTGCTGGTCGATCCGGCTCCTGCCCTCGAACTGCGAGGCGCGCACGATCGCCCGTAGGTGGTCGCCGCCGCCGGTCTCGTCGACCACCTCCACCTCCGCACCCGGCAGGGCCTCGGCGATCATCCGCTCGATCTCGGAGAGATCGGCCACCGCGTCAGCCGGAGACGGGCGACCCGCGGGCCGCCTCGAGCATCTCGTCGACCTGAACGAACTTGACGCGCGGACGCCCGAGCGGCCTGCCGCGCTCCCGTTCGGCGACGTCGATCACCTGCCAGCCTTGGAAGGTCACGTAGTCCGGCGCGCGTTCGTCGAGGAGCCGGACGACGGAGTCCGGATCCGCGGCCGCGGCGGGCGACGGGAGCTTCCCGTCGGTGGCGTCGGCCACGAGGTTGTCGACCGTCTCCTGGGCGTCCTTCTTGTTCGTTCCGATGACGCCCGAGGGCCCGCGCTTGATCCAACCGACGACGTACTGGCCGGCGACGTGCTCACCCGGTTCGGGGGCCGTGATCCGGCCGCCCTCGTTCGGGATGATCCCCCGGCGCTCGTCGAACGGAACGCCTTCGAGGCCGATGCCCCTGTAGCCGATCGACCGGAAGACGACCCCGCACTCGATCGCCTCGCGCTCGCCCGTATCGCGCGGGCGAATCGCGCCCGACTCGTCACGGTGAAGCTCGTTCCGGGCGACGACGATCCGCTCGACCTTGCCGTCGCCCTGGATCTCGATCGGGGAGCGCAGGAATCGCAGCACGATGCGCCGCGACTTGCCCTCGGGCCGGCGCCGGCTGAACTCGGTGAAGATTTCGACGTTCTTGCGAGTGGTTATGTCCGCCTCCTCCGACTCCAGGTACTCGCGGCTGAGCTCGTCGAGCTCCACCTCCCCCGGGTCCACGTCGATGTCGGCGTCCACCACCTCGCCGAGCTCGCGAAGCTCGGGGTTCGTGAACGCCGCCTGCGCCGGGCCGCGGCGCCCGAGCACGAGGATCTCCTTGATCGCGCTCGAGCCGAGCGCCTCGATGGCGTGGTCGGCCGTATCGGTTTCCTCGAGCTCCTCGCGGGTCAGCCCCAGCATCCGCGCCACGTCGGTTGCGACGTTGCCGTTGCCGATCACCACGGCCCGCTCGCAAGAGAGGTCGAACTCGCGGTCGGCGAAGTCGGGGTGCGCGTTGTACCAGGCGACCAAATCGGTGGCGGCGTGGCTTCCCGGGAGGTCCTCGCCGGGAATGCCGAGGTGGCGGTCGGTGGAGGCGCCATACGCGTAGATCACGGCGTTGTAGCTCTCCGCGAGGTCGGGAACGCTCATGTCTCTCCCCACCTCCACGTTGCCGAAGAAGCGAAAGCCGTCGCGCGCCGCCGTCTTCTCGTACACGCGGATGACCGACTTGATCTTCGGATGATCCGGCGCGACGCCGGCCCGCACGAGTCCGAACGGCGTTGGCAGGCGGTCGAACATGTCCACCTCGCAATCGAGCGCCTCGGCACGCAGGAGATGCTCGGCCGCGTAGAACCCCGCCGGCCCCGAGCCGACGATCGCGACGCGCAGGGGAGACTGGTCGGTCATGGAGGCGGCAAGGTTAGGGACTAGGCCAGCGCCGGCGCGCTGCGTGCCGTGGCGGCGCCGTCCAGGGCGTCCAGCGCCCTCCCGACCGACATCGCGAGGCAGGTGAAGATCGGGGTGTCGCGCAGCGTGTAGGAGCTCGACTCGGTGCCCCGGAGCTCCTGGACGAGGTCCAGGAACTGCCCCGGATCGTCGGCCTCGAAGCTCACGACGAACTCCTGGTCGTCGAGCCCGAAGGAATAGGCCGTGTTGATCGCGATCTCCGGATAGCGGCGGCCGACGGCGATGTGGTCGTTCATGATGCGCTGGCGCTCATCGGCGGGCAGGCGGTACCACTCGCGCTTCTTCTCGAAGGGGTAGACGAAGAGGTAACGGCGCTCCGAGGTGCAGATCTCCGGCCGCGCCTCGGCCTCCGAGTACGGGGAGCGCTTGGTCATCGCGAGGTAGGAGTGGGGGATCGTCATCCACTTCGCCAGGCCACTCTGCGCGAGGACGACGTGAAAGGTGTGGATGTCGGCGAGGACCGGGCCCTGGCTCAGCAGCAGGAGATCGGTATCGCCGCGCGTGCCGACGGTCGAGTAGGCGCGGAGCGACCGGTCCTGGGCGAAATCCTCGCAAGCGGCCAGAAACTCCCGTTTATCCTCCGCGCGCTCCTCGGGATCGCGGCGCTGCCACGCGGGGTCGAGCTTGAAGAACGTGAACTTGGCGAAAGTCCGCTCGGGCACTGCCGCGATGGTAGTGCTTGGGGTGTCCCTGCTTCTCGGGGCGGCGTCGCCGTCCGACGCCTCCGCCGCCCCTCGACGGGTGGCCCACATCACGATCGCGGTCGTGCCGGAGCGCACCACGGTGGGGGATCTGGCCCGGGTGCCCGGGATGGGGGTGGGGCTTCTCTCGGCGGGAGTTGGGAACGTCTCCGCCGGCCAGACGTATCTCGACATCGGGCAGGGGGCTCGCGTTCAGGAGTCGTTGTACGACTCGCCGTTGCCGCGGCTGACCATCAGGGGCGCGGAGGGCAGCGGCCTTCGGGTGCGCGCATCGCAGTGGCGGCACGTTCGGAGCCGCGCGGAATCGGTGCCCGCGGACATCCTTCCGGGCCTGCTCGGCTCCACCCTGACGCGCGCCGACGTAACGCGCATTCACGCGGTGAGGAGCCCGGCGTCCACCGCGCTGCCGATCGTCGACGAGCGCGGCCGGGTGCCGGCACCGCGTTGCCACGACCCCGGGTGTGCGAGCGTCGCGGTGGCGTCAGCTGATCTGCCGGGCGTGCACAGGCTCGCGAGGGACCTGCGCCGAGGGGACCTGCTCATCGCGCTGGGCCGGCCGCCGCCGCCGGCGAACCACGGGCTCCCGCTCGGGATCGCGGGGCGCGGGTTCGATGGGACGCTGACCTCCGACTCCACCCGGATGCGCGGTTACGTCCTCTCCACGGACCTCGCGCCGACGATCCTGGACCGGCTCGGGATCGCGGTTCCCGGCGAGATGAGCGGCGAGCCGATCCGGATGGATGGCACGGTCGACGCCGCCTACCTCCGGGATCTCCAGGAGCGGCTCGCGGCGATCGGGCCGCGGCGGGCACCAGTGATCGGGCTCAGCGTGCTGGGCTGGGTGGTCCTCACCGCCCTGGCGGGGATCGCCCTCAGTCGCGCGAGCCTGCGGGTCGCGCTGACGATCCTCGGGACCTCCCTGAGCCTCGTGCCGGGGGTCCTCCTGCTGTGCGCCGCAATCGAGCCGAGCGAGCTCGCGGAGGGGCTGATCGTCGGCTTGGGGTGTCCCGCGCTTGCGGTGCTGATCCTGTGGGTCGCCCCCGGCCTTCGCGGATTGGCGATCGCGGCTGCACTCTCGGTCGTCGCCTACGCCTTCGACGCGGTCGCCGGATCCCACCTGACCGAGCTGTCGCTGATCGGCCCGAACCCCATCGCGGGGATCCGCTTCTATGGCATCGGCAACGAGCTCGAGGCGACGATCGCGGCGTTGGTGCCGATTGGTACCGGAGCGGCGCTCGCCGGCTGGGCACCGCGAAGCTCCCCTATGACCGCGGCGATCTCCTTCGCCGTCACCGGCCTCGCCGCCATCGCGGCGTTCGCGCCCGGGCGATTCGGAGCGGACGTCGGCGCCGCGATCGGGATCTCAATCGGGACAGCTGTCGCCATCGGTGTCTGCCTGGGGGCGCGACGCTGGCGCTGGGTTTGGGTGATCGTGGCTCCAATCGCCGCTCTGGCCGTGCTCGTGGCCGCGGATCTCGTCTCGGGTGGCAACGCCCACCTCACGCGGAGCGTTCTGGACGCCGGTGGCCTGGGCGACCTCGGGCAGCTGTTCCAGCGGCGCCTCGAGCTGTCGGCCCACAGCTTCGCCCGCTACGGCGGCTCGGTGATCTTCTGGATCATCATGGCCCTGATCCTCGTCGGCGTCGTCGCCTGGCGCTCGGTGCGTGCGTGGTTCGCCGGGCGCGACGTCCTGTGGGCGGGATTTCTCGGCGCGATCGCCGCGACGCTTGCCGGGACGCTCGCGAATGACTCGGGCGCGCTGCTGCTCATGATCGGAGCGGTCCTGTGCGCGGCAGCGGCCGGCGTGGCCTGGGCCACGCGCACGGACAGGCGCGTCCCGGGCCTGTGGAGCCAGGCGGGTCCGGTAACCTGAGACCGCGCTTGACGACTCGCGCTCAGGCGGCCCTCGTTCAGAAGCGTCCAGGATTCACTTCGATGCGCATCGCAATCGTCAGCCCATACTCGTGGACGTACCCAGGAGGGGTCAACCGCCATGTCGAGGCGCTGACGGAGTCGCTTTTCGAGCGCGGTCATGAGGTGCGTGTGATGGCGCCCTGGGATCCGCCGGATCGCATCTCGCGCCTGCTCCACCGCGCGCCGGCCGAGCCTCGTGAGCGCCCCGACTACCTGATTCCCCTCGGCCGGACCGTGGGCGTCGGCGCGAATGGCGCCGTATCCAACCTGGGCGTCTTCCACTATGGCGTGAACACGATGCGTCGCGAGCTCCGCGCCGGAGGCTTCGACGTCGTCCACGTTCACTCTCCGGAGGCGCCGGCGCTCGCGTGGGACGCGTGCTCGTTCCGGGGGGCGCCCGTCGTGGGCACCTTCCATTCGTACTCGACGAAGGCGGTGCCGAACTGGATCGCCAACGGGCTGGGGGCCCGACGGAAGTTCAACCAGCTGCACGCGAGGATCGCGGTCTCCGAGGCTGCGGCATGGACGGGAAGGCGGTGGTTCGGCGGCACCTACCGCGTCATCCCGAACGGGGTCGACATCGACGCACCGCCCAAGGGCCCCAAATCCCCTTCGGAGGAATTGCGCGTGCTGTTCGTCGGCCGCTCGGAGGAGCGCAAGGGCCTGCCGGTGCTGCTTCAGGCGTTCGAGGGGCTCGTCGAGCACGTTCCGGCCCGCCTCACCGTGATCGGATCCACGCGCGAGGACGTCCGCCGGTACCTCGCCGACGAATCCGTGGAGGAACGAATCGATGCGCGGGGACGGATCAACGGCTCGGAGCTATGGCACACGCTGCACGAGGCGGACGTCCTGTGCGCGCCGTCGCTGGCGGGTGAGAGCTTCGGCATGGTGCTGACGGAGGCGTTCGCCGCCGGCACGCCGGTGGTCGCCTCGGAGATCGCCGGCTACTCGGACGTCGTCACGGAAAGCGTGGACGGGATCCTCGTGCCTCCGGCCGATCCGCAGCGGCTGGCTGAGGAGCTCCAGGGGCTGTATCTCGAGCCCGACCGCCGCGCACGCATGGGCGCGGCCGCGCGCCGGAGCGCGGAACGGTACGCGTGGCCGACGGTCGCGGCGCAGGTCGAGCAGGTCTACGAGCACACTCAGCTTGCGTCCCGCCCGGCAGTGGGGCTCGAACGCATCGCGCGGGTGAGTGGCTTCATCCCGATCGACGGCAGTGAGGCGACACCGGCGGCCCGTCTGCCGTCGCTCGATCCCGAGCCGGCCAGGGCGGTGGCTCGACACGGCCTGGCGCGCCGGCTGGCGCTTGGCGCAGCGAGCGTCCTGGGCCTCGGCCTGACCGCGCTGGCCGCGAACAAGATCGGCCTTCAGAACGTGGTCGCGAGCATCGTCCGGTCGGACCCGTCGCTGGTGCTCATGGCGCTCGGCCTGATGATGGGCTCGATGATGCTTCGGGCCGGGTCGTGGTACGCGATTGCGCGCGCCGCCCTGCCGTACAGCCCGCTGCGTCGGCGCGACGTCACCTCGGCGACCATGATCGGCGTCCTGATGTCCGCGACGTTACCGGCACGCCTCGGAGAGCCCGCGCGAGCAATGGTGTTGGCGCGGCGCACGGGCCGCATGCGGTTCACGTTCCCCGTGCTGTTGGGCACGCTCGTGTCCCAGACCGTGCTGAACATCGCCGCGCTCGTCCTGCTCGGCGTGGTCATCGTCGCGTCGACCGATCTGTTCCACTCGGCGTCGACGAAGCTCTTCGCCTTCAGCCTCGTTCCGCTTCTCTTGCTCCTGGCCGTGATCCTCGCACCAGTCGTCGTCAGGCGTCCGAGGGGAGCAGGCCGTCTTGCCCGAATCGCGGAGGCGATCCGAACGGCTCTCCTGCGGGTCCGCAAGGGACTGACGGTATTCCGGGATCCTCGTTACGGGTCGATCGCCGCGACCACCCAGCTCAGCGCTTGGGCCGTGCAGCTCTTCGCGTGCGCCCTGCTGTTCAAGGCGCTCGGCATGCACGGCGTCGGGATCGGCGCTGCAGCGGCGGTCCTGTTCGCCGTCAACGTGACCGCGGTCGTGCCGGCGACCCCGTCCAACATCGGCGTCTTCCAGCTGGCCGTGATCAGCGTGCTGACGACCGGGTTCGGGGTGGGCGCCGCCGACGCGCTCGCCTACGGCGTGATCCTGCAGGCCGTGGAGGTGGCCACGGCCGTCGTCCTCGGCCTCCCGGCGCTCGTTCGAGAGGGTATGACGTGGTCCGACATGCGCCTGCGCGCCCTGAGCACGGCGCCGGTCCGACTCTCGCCGCGAAAGCCGGCAGGCGCGCAGGGGACCGAGTCCACCTAGCCCACCGGGCGCACTAACCTAGGCCGCCAAGGAGCTTCTCGATGGCGCTCTCCAACATCGCCGGGTTTCCGCGCATCGGTCCCAATCGGGAGCTGAAGTTCGCGACCGAGGGTTACTGGCGCGGCGACGTCTCCCTCGAGGAGCTGCGGACGACCGCCAGGCGGATCCGCACGGACAACTGGAGGTTCATGCAGGGCGCGGGCGTGGACCTGATCCCGTCGAACGACTTCTCCCTGTACGACCACGTGCTCGACACCATCGCCCTCGTCGGCGCCGTGCCCGAGCGCTACCAGCATTCCGGCGGCCGTGTCGACATCGACACCTACTTCGCCATGGCGCGCGGGCGACAGGAGGACGGGATCGACGTCACCGCGATGGAGATGACGAAGTGGTTCGACACCAACTACCACTACATCGTGCCGGAGCTCGGGCCGGACACGACGTTCTCGCTTTCGACCGGGAAGCCCTTCGACGAGCACGCGGAGGCGATGGAGGAGCTCGGCATCGACACCGTTCCGGTGATCGTTGGGCCCGTCTCGTTCCTGCTGCTCGGCAAGTCCGCCGACGGCGCCCCGCCCGGCTTCGATCGGCTCGACCTGATCGAGTCGCTCCTGCCCGTCTACGGCGAGGTCATCGAGCGCCTCGCCCAGCAGGGAGCGACCTGGGTGCAGCTCGACGAGCCATGCTTCGTCCAGGACCGCTCCGAGCGCGAGCTGGACGCATTGCGGCTCGCCTACGAGGAGCTCGCAAAGGTCCACGAGCGCACCCGCATCTGTGTCAAGACCTACTTCGACCACGTCGGCGACGCATACGGCGTCCTGCGCGATCTGCCGGTCGAGGGCATCGGCCTCGACTTCCATCGCGGAGGACCGGATCTCGACCGCGTGATGGAGCGCGAGGGCCCGAAGAACATCGAGCTGATCGCCGACGAGGGCGGCATCGAGGACCAGTGGCTCTTCGCCGGGATCGTCGACGGGCGCAACGTCTGGATCAACGAGCTCGAACACAGCCTCGATCTGCTCGGAGGCCTGCGCGACCGCTGCAAGGAGCTCGTCGTGTCCACGTCGTGCTCGCTCCTGCACACGCCCCTGGACCTCGACGCCGAGCCGCCGTCGGAGGTTCTCGACGATGAGCTTCGCTCGTGGATGGCATTCGCGCGGCAGAAGGTGGGCGAGGTCGTGACGCTTGCGACCGGCCTCGCCGAGGGACGCGAGGCGATCGCGGACCGCCTCGACGCCAACGACCGCGCGCTGGACGCCCGCCGCGGGTCGCATCGCACGCGCAATCCAGCCGTGCGGGACCGCGTGGAGGCGTTGACCGAGGACGACGCCCGCCGCTCGGCCCCGTTCGAGGTCCGCCGGGAGGCCCAGCGCGGACGGCTCGGCCTGCCCCTCTTCCCCACGACGACGATCGGGTCGTACCCCCAGACCGCCGAGATCCGCCAAGCGCGCAAGGAGCTTCGCGAGGGAGAGATCGACCGGGTCGAATACGACCGCCTCATGCGTGCCGAGATCGACCGCGTCATCCGCTTTCAGGAGGAGATCGGTCTCGACGTCCTGGTCCACGGCGAGCCCGAGCGAAACGACATGGTCCAGTACTTCGCCGAGCAGATGGAGGGGTACGTCTTCACCCAGAACGCATGGGTCCAGTCATACGGCTCGCGCTACGTGCGCCCGCCGATCATCTACGGGGACGTGAACCGGCACCACCCCATGACGACCGACTGGATCGCATACGCCCAGTCGATCACCGGCAAGCCCGTCAAGGGAATGCTCACCGGCCCGGTCACGATGCTCCAGTGGTCGTTTGTCCGCGACGACCAGCCGCGCTCGGCGACTTGCGAGCAGCTGGCGCTCGCGATCCGGGACGAGGTCGAGGACCTGGAGGCCGAGGACATCAAGGTGATCCAGGTCGACGAGCCCGCGATCCGGGAGGGTCTGCCGCTGCGACGCGATCGCTGGAACGAGTACCTGGACTGGGCCGTCTACTCATTCCGCGTCGCGACGTCGGTCGTGGGCGACGAGACTCAGATCCACACCCACATGTGCTACTCGGACTTCGGCGACATCATGGAGCAGATCCAGGAGATGGATGCCGACGTGACCCTGATCGAGGCGGCCCGTTCGCGGATGGAGCTCCTCCACGAATGGGAGCGCACGGGGTACTCCCAGGAGATCGGGCCGGGCGTCTACGACATCCACTCGCCGCGGGTCCCCTCCGCCGAGGAGATGGTCGAGCTGCTCCAGGCGGCCGCGAAGGTCCTCGACCCGGAGCAGATCTGGGTGAACCCGGATTGCGGCCTGAAGACCCGCACCTGGCCGGAGGTCGAAGCGGCTCTGCGCAACCTGGTCCAGGCGGCGAAGCAGCTGCGCGAGGAGCTCGTCCCGGCGGGCTGAGCCCTAGGCGGATCGCAGGCTCCAACTGCGGGCAAGTAGCGGCCCAAGCCGCTTCCTCGAGTGCTACCCCCGCGTCCATGTCGGCGAGCGAATGTTTGGGGGAATAGTTCTCCCGAATCACTCACTCGGCGATCGAGAGCAGGATTGACCACGCATAACGTGGTCAACCTCTCTCTCGGCACGCAAGTTCGCCACCTGACCCGAAATCCGCTCCCGGCCCACCCCAACTCGCCCAATTGCACGCCTGAGCTAGAGCACTACGCCGTGGCGGACGGTGTTCGTCGAGATGACCTGCTCGTCCGCGAAGTGGCGCAGGTAGCTCGGGCCGCCCGCGCGTGCTCCGGTGCCCGATAGGCCGTTGCCGCCGAACGGCTGGCGCCCGACCATCGCGCCGGTGATCGGGCGGTCCACGTACACGACCCCGGCCGGCAGGGCCTCGATCAGGCGATCGATGCGGGCGGGGTGGCGGCTGAAGATGCCAGCCGTCAGCGCCTGCGGCAGGTCGCGAACTCGCGCAATCGCCTCCTCCAGGTCGAGGACCCGCTCCACCGTGAGCAGCGGGCCGAAGATCTCCTCCCGCACCACCGGCGTGTCATCGGGGAGCCTTCCCGCGTCCACGAGCATCGGCGTCACGTACTGCGGTCCCCTCGCCGGGTCGGCGCGGGCCAGCTCGGCGCCCCGGCACAGCTCGGCGTAGCGGCTGAACTTGGCGACCGCGTCCGGATCGATCAGAGCCGGGACCTCCGTCGCGAAGTCGTCGGCCGGCCCGACGTGCAGGATCTCGACGGCGCCCGCCAGCCGCTCGACGAAGCGGTCCATGGTCGCCTCGTGCACGAGCGTCCGCGCAGCGGCCGAGCACTTCTGTCCGGCGTAACCGAAGGCCGAGCGCACGATCGCCGGAACGGCCTCGTCGAGGTCCACGTCGGAGTCGACCAACACGCAGTTCTTGCCGCCGAGCTCCGCGATGATGCGCTTGATCTGGCGCTGGCCGCGGGCCTCATGCGCGCGGCGCTGTATGTCGACGCCAACCGCCGCGGACCCCGTGAACGCGATCGTCGCGATTCGCGGCTCGGCGACCAGCCATTGACCCAGCTCGCCGCCCGCGGGCAGGTAGGCGAGCGCGTCCTCGTCGGCTCCCGCTTCGAGCAGGAGGCGCGCGATCTCCCGTCCGCACGCTGGGCTCTGCTCGGCTGGCTTGAACAGCACCGGGCTTCCGATCACGAGCGCAGCGGAGGTCATTCCGAGCGGGATCGACAACGGGAAGTTCCACGGGCTGATGACGGCGGCCGGCCCCCGGGGGCGCACGCGGAGCTCGTTGCGCTCGCCCGGAACCTGGACCAGGTCATCGCCGAGGCGCCGCGCGCCCAGTGCGTAGTAGCGCAGGAAGTCGATCGCCTCGCACACCTCGGCGTCTGCGTCCTCCCAGGGCTTTCCGACCTCGCGGACGATGAGCGCGGTCATCCGGTGCCGGCGGGCGGCGAGCAGGTCGGCGGCGCGGTCGAGCACCGTCGCCCGGTCCTCCGGCGCCCGCGCCGGCCAGCGCGACGCGAGCGCCAGCCCCAGCGCCCGCTCCGCGGCATCGACGCCGGCCCAGGCGAGCCTCGCGACCTCGCGGTCGGGTTCGCACGGATCCGTGGACGTCGCCCCATCGCCGCGCGATTCCTCGCCGCCGATGAGCGCCGCCGGCCGCAGCGGCAGCTCGCGGTCGAGCGAGCTCATGGCCGAGAGGAGCTCCTCGCGGACCTCGGCGCGCCGAAGCTCGAGGAGCGGGTGGTTTCGAAAGTCTTCCATGCTGGTCTCAGCGGCTCATGCTGGTGGCCTCAGCAGCTCGTCGAGGGACTGGTGTCGCTGGCGCAAGAGGAATCCCTCATTGGAGGAGTTCTCCAGCAGCCGCCGGACGAGATACGCCATGCCGGCGACGAGGTCGCCGATCGGCGTGTAGATGCGGACGCGGTATCCGATGCGAGACAGGCCCTCGGCCAGGTCATCGCCGAGGCCGCGCAGCACCTGCAGCTCGAGCTCCCGCGCCTCCCCTCCCCGGTGCTCCAGATACGCGATGGCGTGCGCGAGTGAGCGCAGGTTGTGGGTCGCGATCGCGGGGCGCACGGAATCGCGAGCGTCGATCAACCGGCGCGTGAGCCGCTCGAAGCAGGCATCGGACTCTCGCTTCTCCATCCACACCGGCGCCTCCCAGCCCCGCTGTGAGGCGATCACCCGCTCATGGTCCCAGTACGCGCCCTTCACGAGCCTGATCGTCGGTGGGATCGCCCGGCCGGTGAGCGAGGGGGAGGCGAGAATCCGCTCCAGAGTCTGGTCCGCGTCGCGGAGATACGCCTGAACGACAACGCCCACCGACGGCGCGTCGCGGAACTCATCGCTCGCGAGCACGTCCTCGAACGCCAACAGCAGCGTCTCGCGACTATCGAAGTCCTCCATGTCCAGGTGGACGTGCGCGCCGAGCTCGCGGGCGAGCTGAAGCAGGGGCCGCAGTCGGCGCGCCGCGTCCGCGGCCCCGCGCTCCGGTGCGAGCGGGCGCAGCAGCGGGGTCAGTGCCGTCAACTTGATCGACAGATTGGCCCGCGCCAGGCGGCCGTGACGATCGGCGTCCAGAAGCGGCTGCTCCGGCCATCCGCGAGTCACCTCCGCAAGTACCCGAAGCGTTTCGGCGCAGAGCTTGAAATACGCCTCGGCCTCCGCCTCGGATACCGTCGACTCGCCCAGCAGGTCGAGGGCGAGCGCCTGGCCGCGCCGCCACATCGCCCTCAGGGTTCGCGTAGCGTCCTTCACGTCCCGTCCCGCGATGAACTGCCGGGCGAGCAGCGCGGTAGCCGGACCGCTGGCCAGGCCGTAGGCGGTGAGCAGGGGGCCTAAGGCAGGTCCCCCTCGCAGCGGGCGGAGGGCGACCGGGATGGGCTCGCCGTCGACATCGCGCACGAAGGCGCGCAGATGGGCTCCGCGGTCGAACGGGCCACGGCAGGCCGGCGCGGCGTCGACGAAGCGGAACAGCGCCGAGCGGAGGGCGGGACGACCATCGAGGCCGCCCAGCTGCCGACGCCCGAACGCGACCGCCGGGTGCCGCCACGTCGATGCCTCCACCCGATGGAGCTGCTCGGCCAACTCCCGGATGCGACTCTCCAGCGCCTCGTCCATCCAGGCGCGAGGCTACTCCGGCGAGCGCGTGCCGGTGCGCTACAGGCCCAAGCGGTTACGCAGGCCGCGGGCGTTGATCAGGCGGTTCACGCGGTTGACGAGCCGGCGACGGGTCCCCGTGTACGGGAACCACAGCGGGTCGCGCTTGCCCTGCTTCACGCGCGGGACGATGACCGAGCTCGGCCGCACGAACTTCTTGATCCCGTACGAGCCGTGGCGGAAGCCGATGCCCGACTCCTTCCAGCCGCCCATGGGGAGGCCCAGCGCGAAGTAGTTCGTGAGCACGTCATTGACGTTCACGGCGCCCGCCTCGATTCGCCTGGCGATGGACGCACCCTCGTCGCTCGTGCCGGCGAACACCGACGCCGAGAGCCCGTGGCGCGTGTCGTTCGCGAGCCGCACGGCCTGATCGGCGTCGCGCACCTTCATCACGGGAAGCACCGGCCCGAAGGTCTCCTCGGTCATCACCTTCATGGAGTGATCGACGTCCGCGATCACGGTCGGCTCGTACCACTGGCCGGGACCCTCCCTGCGCTTTCCACCGGTGACGATGCTGGCGCCCTTCTGGCGAGCGTCCTCGACGTGGGCGGAGACGATGTCCACCTGCGCCGGGGTGGCCATGGCACCGATCTCGGCGCCGTACGAGCGTCCGTCCTGCCCTTGGCGGAGCTCCCGCACCCGGTCGCCGAGCCTCGCCACGAACTCGTCGTACACCGGCTCCTCGACGTAGACGCGCTCGATCGACGTGCAGGCCTGACCCGAGTTCAACAGCCCTCCCGTCGCCGTCGCGTTCACCGCCCGTTCCAGGTCCGCGTCGCGGAGCACGATCAGCGGATCCTTGCCCCCCAGTTCGAGGCTCACGGGGGTGAGCGTCTCGGCGGCGCGCTTCATCACGACCTTTCCGGTCCGGTCCGAGCCCGTGAACTGCACGAAGTCGACCTCGTCGATCAGCCTGCCGCCCGTATCACCGAGGCCGTTGACCACATCCAGGACGTCGGGGCCGCCGATGTCCTCCTTCCACCCCCGAACCGCCTCCATGATCGAGAACGGGGTGAACTCGGACGGCTTGATCACGACCGCGCAACCGGCGAACAGCGCTCCGACGGCATCGTCGAACGCCAGGAGGAGGGGGAAGTTCCAGGGAGTGATCACGCCCACCACGGGATACGGGCGGTAGACGATGCGAAGCCGCTTGACCCTCAGGGGAAGGATGTTGGGGGCCGGCGTCTCGTCCGCCAGGAACTCCTCGCCGTGCTTGGAGTAGTAGTTGATCGCCGCGCTGATGAGGGGCGCCTCGGACTCCGCCTCGGCCCGCACCTTCCCGGTCTCCTCCTGCATGACGTCGGCGAGCCGCGGCTCGTTGTCGATCATCCAGTCCCGAAGGCGCTCGAGCCACCTGCGCCTGCCCGGGAAGCCGATCGCCTCCCACTCCGCCTGATTGGCGCGGACGCGCCCGACGACCTCAGCGACGCGTTCCGGCGAATCGACCGGAATCGAGCGGATCAGCGTGCCGTCGGCGGGGCGGTGGACCTCGATGGTCGCGCCATCTCCCGCGGCTCCGTTTCCCGCCGCGGGCTGCGCGCTCTGAGTCGCGGCGACGCTCTCCATCGCGGTGCTGACTCTACCCCACGGCTCTTCGCGGGTTCCTCAGGGCCGCTGGACGATCTGGTAGACGTGACCGTCTCCTGCGTAATTCCCCGACGTGACGTAGAGTTGCCCGGCGCTTCCGACGCCGAAGGCCGTGGGACTGTCGACGTGGAGCCCAGTCCTCTCGTCGCCGCTGAACCCGCTGATGCTCGGCACGAGGCTGCGAATGTCTCCCCTGCAGTTGTCGCTGTAGAGATAGCGGCCGTTCAGCAGGCTCAGGTTCGGATTGTGGACGACGTAACCGCCGATGAGCGCGCAGTAGCCGTTGCCGTGGCTGAAGACCTTGATCGGAAAGATCGGTGGCCGGTGATTGCGGTGCGGGTCCGGCCGGCTGATGTCGTGCACAACGATCCCCTCATAGGTCGGCCAGCCGAAATACGAGCCGTCGGCGCGGGCCCGCGTGACGTAGTCGAACTCCTCCCAGGCGTTCTGCCCGACATCGGCGATCGCGAGGTTGCCGTTGGCGGAGTCGAACGAGAACCGGAACGGGTTCCGGAGGCCGTAGGAGTAGATCTCGTCGCGCCCCGCGCGGCCGACGTAAGGATTGGTGGAGGGCACCGTGTACGCGGAGGGCCCGTTCTTGTGAGGCTTGATGCGCAGCAGCTTGCCGAGCAGGACGCTCAGTCGCCGGGCGTTGTCGAAGCCATCGTCCTGCCCCCCGCCGTCGCCCGTCGAGATGTAGAGGAATCCGTCGGGACCGAACTGGAGCGTGCCGCCGTTGTGATTGCTCGCGCCGGGATGGGGGATCACCAGCACCGTGCGCCGCGAACCGGGGTTGGCGGCCCTGTTCGAAGCGGCATGGAACTCGTCGATCTCGATGTCGCCGTTGTTGTTCGTGTAACCGACGTAGAGGAGGTGGTTGGTCGGGTAGTGCGGGTCGAACGCGAACGAGAGGAGTCCCCGCTCGTCGCCCCGGTAAACGACGCGGTTCCGGATGTCCAGGAACGGCGTCGGCCGTACCGCGCCGTGATCGACGACCCCGATCTGTCCGTCCTGCTCCGCCACATACAGAAAGCCCGGCGCCCCGGGCGCGGAGCGAATGTCGATCGGCAGGTCGAATCCGCCGACGTTTCGCAGCGCCAGCGCGGGTGCCTTGCCCGAAGCGCGGTCGCCGAGCAGGACCGAGGCCATGCTCACGGCCGCAGCGATCGCCGCACCGACGAGCAGAAGTCGCCGCCGATGATCCCCCATTGCCGCCAAGCCGCCGGAGATTACAGCCGGCCGTGGGTTGGGTTCGGGCGAATCCGGGCGGTCTGAACGATCAGCCGGGGGCGAGCCGATACACCGGTCCGGCGAGCGAGGTCGCATAGATGTGGCCGGCGTCGTCCTCGCCGAACGAGCTGAGCGACGGGACGTTCAGGCCCAGGGGCCGGTCGTCCCTTGCGCGGTGACCCGGTGTCGCCGGGAAGCTGCGCAGATCCCCGGAGCAGAAGTCGCCATAGAGGTAACGGCCGTCGAGCGAGGGGAGTGAGGGGTCGCGGACGACGTAGCCACCCGTGACCGAGCAGCCCTCGTCGTGAAGGTAGGCGTGCACGGGCGGGATCGCGTTCGGGGCGGTCTGATCGACGTTGAACCGGGCGGGCCCCTCGAACGCGGACCAGCCGAAGTTCGCGCCACCTCCCGCGCCCTGCGGCACGAGGTCGACCTCCTCCCATTGGCTCCCGCCGACGTCGCCGATCGCCAGCGCCGCGGTCCGGCGGTCGAACGAGAAGCGCCACGGGTTCCGTAGCCCATACGAGTAGATCTCCGGCCGAGCGCCCGGCCGGTCCACGAAGGGGTTCGACGCCGGGACCGAGTACGGGTGGCCGCCGCTCGGGTGCGGGTCGATGCGCAGGATCTTCCCGAGCAGGGTCCCGAGGTCCTGCCCGCGCCGATCCGGGTCGCCCTCGGAGCCGCCATCGCCCAATCCGATGTACAGGAGTCGGTCGGGTCCGAACATCAGCAGCCCCCCGTTGTGATTCGGGAACGGCTGGTTCACGAGCAGGACGACCCGGGCGCTTTCCGGATCGACGGTGAGCGGGTCCGAGCTCGAGCGCCGGTACTCGACAACCCGCGTGTCGCCGGCGCGATCGGTGTAGTCCGCATAGACCAGGCCGCTCCGCCGATAATCGGGCGCGAAGGCGATCGACAGGAGCCCCTGCTCACCGCAGCACGAGACCTCGTCGGAGACGTCGAGGAACGGCCGGCCCTCCGGCGCGCGGTCCGTGAGAACCACCACCCGTCCGGTCTGCTCGACGACGAACAGATGGTGCCGGTCGCCGGGCGGCTGGGTCACGTAGAGCGGCTGGTGGAAGTCTCCGAGCCGCTCGAGCCGAACCTGACCGCCGCCGGTCGGCCGCTCCGGAGCCTGGCCATGCGTGGATGCCGGCGCACCACCGCCCGATGTGCTCGTGGATGAGGGCGACCCGCCGCCGCAGCCCGCCAACGCGACCATGGCGGCGAGCGACGCCGCCATGAGATTGAGCCATCTAATGCGCGCCGCGGATCACTTCCGGCTCATGGGCCGCAGTTCGTGGTCACCTGGCCGCTCCCCGTGACGCAGGACTGTGGGGGCTTCCCCGAGATCGTCGCCGCGAACTCCCCTTTGACCGGGCCACCGTTGGGAGTCACGGCCCTGGCGCCGCCGGTCAGAGACGCTGAGACCGCGTAACGGACCGTGAAGGTCCCGGTGCGGACCGGCGTCACCCGCCAGGCGATGTCCTTGCTGTCATTCGGCTTCACGGCCCCGAACTGGAAGGTGTCCGTTGCCGCGGACGCCGCGCTGGAGGTCGGCGTCTTGGCAAGCTGCCCGCTCAGCGGCTGGCCGGGCTTTATGACCTTGGGATAGTGCTCCTCGAGGATCCACACGGGCCGGAACGGGAAGGCGAGATGCGGATCGTCGATCCTCACGTTGAATGACCCCTGGCCCGAGCCGGTCGAATACGCGGGCGACTTCAGATTGGGTTGCCCCTGCTCGACGGTGTTGATCGTGACCGTGAGATTGGGGATCGTCTTGCTGCCCGCGTTACGGAGCCCGAGCTGGAGGTAGCCCGTCTCGGACAGCTTCTGGTGGTTGGCGAACTTGGCCTGGGTGACCTGGACCGGATAGTTCCCGGAGGGCACGGTCGCGTCCTGGCGCTGGCCGCCCCCGCACGCCG
>DATAOX010000078.1:0-2695 GCA_036265555.1 Solirubrobacterales bacterium | reverse complement strand
CCCGCCGCGGACTCCCGCTCGTGCTGCTCGGGCTCGTGCTCGCGTTCGGGTTCGGCGCCTGGCATGCTCTGCTCCCCGGCCACGGCAAGACGCTGATGGCCGGCGCGATGGTGGGTTCCGGCGCGCGGCCTCGCCAGGCGCTCGCGGTCGCGACGGCGGTCGCATCGATGCATTCGGCGGCGGTGATCGCGCTCGGCCTGGCCGTCGTGGGGCTCCAGCAGACCTTCCGTCCCGAGGTGCTCTACCCGTGGCTGGGCACCCTTTCGGGCGTCGCGGCGGTGGCGCTCGGCGGGTCCCTCCTGTGGACCCGATCGAGCGACTGGCGTCACCGTCGCCGCCATGCGCACGGACATGACCACGCCCATGTGCACCACGATCGAGTCCTCGTCCTGCGGCCCGACGGTCGATTGTCGAGGAGGGGGATCCTCACGCTCGCCTTCGCCGGCGGCATCCTCCCGGCGCCGAGCGCCCTCCTGGCGATGCTAGCCGCGATCCAGGCCCACCGGGTCGTCTACGGGCTGGCGCTCGTGGCGGCGTTCAGCGCGGGGTTGGCCGGCGCGCTCCTCGGGGTCGGGATCGGCGCGCTCCGCGCCCGCGACGCGATCGCTCGCAGGGCGTCCGAACGCGTCGCGCTCGCGCTCCCGCTCGTCTCAGCGGTTGCGATCGTGATCGCCGGCCTCGCGATCGCCGTGCGAGCCGCCTCGGCGCTCTGAGCTCGTAGCGCTAGCCGGTTTCCGGCCACGCCGGCTCGCCCGGCACCAAGGGCTCCGAACCGGCAGGCTCCATGGTGACCAGGAGGTGATCGAAGGTCGACGGGTCGACCTCCAGGCGGACCAGCACCGTTCCGTCCGGGTACGGGAGGAAGTCACGAAGGTGCGTGGCACCCGTCGCCGACATGGCCCAGAGCCGGTAGACGAACCCGGGCCTCGGAGCCGGAACGCCCCTGCCGTAGACGTAGAGCTCCTGGACGCCGCGCGCGGAGATCTCTTGCGCGTTCCCGCCGAGGGTCTGCGCCTGGGTCTTGTGGTGGATCGCGAAATCGACGAGCTCCTGCACGTCGGCCGCCGGGACCTGGGGCGTCTTCCGATCCCCGAGTTGCGTGATGGCCAGCCCGCCGGCACCGACCACCAGCACGACGCTCGCCGCGGCCGCGACGAGCCGCCCGGAGGTCCAGCGTCCGCCCGAGCGGGCCCGCGGCTCCATCTCCCGGTGGATCCTGGGGAGGAGCGGATCCGGAGGCGGGATCGGTTCGGCCTCCAAGGCGAGCTCGCCGGCGACGGCCTGGAAGGCGTCGACCATCTGACGGCACTCCGAACAGCCGGGAACGTGCTCGGCCAGGATTCGGTCCGCCTCGGCGGCGTCCTCGCCCGAAAGGCTCTGGAGCGCGTATCCGGCCAGGAGCTCCTGCGCTTCAGCGTGGCGCTCGATCACCCTGCATCCTCCAATGCCGCGCGAAGCTTCCGCATCGCCGCGAACGTCCTCGTCTTGACGGTCCCGAGCGGGATCTCCAGTTCCTCCGCGATCTGCACCTGGGTCTTCCCATCGAAGTAGGCCATCTCGAGCACCTGCCGCTGTTCGGGAGGGAGGCCGACGAGTGCCTCTCGGACCTCTTTCCGGCGCACGCCGAGGTACGACTCCTCGGCGATGGCTTCCGCAGGGTCTTCGCCGACCAGGGGTTCGAGGTTCGCCGCGCGCTCGGACCTGGCTCGCAGGCGGGACTCCCGCCGGACCAGGTCGACCGCCCGGTGGTGCACGAGCGCGAGGAAGAAGGTTCGGAAGGGACCCCGCGCCGGGTCGTACGCCTCGGGCGCTCGCCAGAGCGCCATGAAGGCATCGTGGACGACGTCCTGAGCCAGGATCTGCTGTCCGGTCACGCGATAGGCAAGCCCGTATGCGGAGCCGGAATATCGCCGATAGAGCTCATCGAACGCGCCACGGTCGCCCGAAGCGAGTCGCCGATGGAGGTCCCGGTCCTCGCGGTCGCCGTCGCGCACGGACCGTATCCTCCCAGCCGATGCGAAGCGTCGTCCTCTACACGCGTCGCGGTTGTCACCTGTGCGACGAGGCCCGGAACGCGATCTTGTCGGTTCGCGCGCGCGAACCGTTCGCGTACGACGAGGTGGACATCGACTCGGACGACGATCTGGTGCGCGACTACGGGATCAGGATCCCCGTCGTCACGGTGGACGGCGAGGAGCGCTTCGAGATCGCCGTCGACGAGCACGAGTTGGAAGGGCTCGTCCGGATACGCTAAACCTATGGCTGAGCGAGTATCTCCCCGGTGACCACCCGGCCCGTCCCCGACGCCACCGTCTCGCGGCTGCCGCTCTACCTGCGGGTACTCGTGGAGCTGGCCGACCAGGGTGAAGCGACGGTGTCGTCGGACGTTCTCGCCGACGCCGCCGGGGTCTCGAGCGCCAACGTCCGCAAGGACCTCTCCCACCTGGGCTCCTACGGCACCCGCGGGATCGGTTACGACGTGGCTCATCTGATCCACGAGATCCGGCAAGCCCTGGGGCTGACCCAGCACTGGTCCATCCTGATCGCGGGCGTTGGAAACCTCGGTCAGGCGCTCGCACGGTACAAGGGGTTCGCCGAGCGCGGGTTCCGCGTGGCGGCGCTGATCGACGTGGATCCCGCGAAGGTCGGCAGCCGCCTCGACGGGATGCAGGTGCGGCATCTCGACGATCTGCCC
>DATAOX010000077.1:0-21721 GCA_036265555.1 Solirubrobacterales bacterium | reverse complement strand
GAGATTTCGAAACTCGTCCCCGGCCAGTCCCGCCTCCGGGGGCGATCGCGTCGGCATCCCTCCCTGGCTACCGACGCGCAGGCGTGGGCGCGGGCTGTGTGGACCCCCTGCCTCCCACAGCCCCGCCCCGCCATCTCTTCGTAGAGCCCGCTGGGTAGCCGCATCCGGCACCCCGGATGGGCACCCAGGGGGTGGCGGCCGGAGCCGCCAAGTACCGAGTGTGCGCTTACCGGTGCTATAGCGCCCTCAAGTGCACACTCGCCATCGAATGTGCGGGGTGACGCGCCCAGAGAGTTGGCCGCCTGCCCTACCCAGCCCGTCCACCGTCGGATTGCGAGAGGTCCGGGCTAGCCCCTGCGCTTGCGCTCGATCACCTCGATCCCGATCACGCTGCCCAGGGGGCCAACCGGCGTCAGGGTCGCGGCCAGCAGCGTGTAGGGGGCCTCGCGCCGCAGGATCGCGACCCAGATCAGGACGCAAAGCGCGATGAATCCGAGGCCGTGGGCCCAGCCGAAGATCATGGCTTCATGATCGAAGCCCGGCGCGAGCCAGAAGAAGCAGAGCGCGGCGAAGATCGCGAGCTCGACCCAGCTCGCCCGCTTGACCCACGGCCACAGCGGACCCGGCTCCGTTTTCCGAAGCGGCTCGGCCGGCGGTTCCGACGTCGGGGTCTCCGTACGCTCTGAGGACGCGATGGCCACGGCGCGAGGTTAGCTGTCGTCTCGCACGAGCCGCCTCGAGAGTGCCGTTTGTCAGGCCTGGCCTGACAGAGTCCACGGTCGGCGCGCCGGGCCGCTCCTTGGGTGCCCCGTGGCGGGTGGCTAGAGGTCTGCCTCGCTGCCCCGGCCGCGTGCCCACGGGAGGATGTACCAAAGCATCGCGAACACGATTCCGGACGGGATCGCGACGACGATCGAGGCCGCCTCGCCGAAGATCACGTGCGAGATCAGCAGGATGGCACCCGTCATGGCCAGCGCCAGGACGGCGAGCCCGGCCATCGCCGCGCGGTTCGCGAAGATGAGGATCTGCGGCTTGTAGCCCTTGCGAAACAGAACGCGGTGATACGCCGTTGGCGCCATTAGCAGAGCGGATGCGAGGGCCGTGAGCAACAGCACCACCAGATAGAGATCGCGCTCGAACTGCGTTAGCGAGGTGAATCCTTGGGCGAACGGGACCGTGAGCAGAAACGCGAACAGCACCTGGACGCCTGGCAGCGCGACCCGCAACTCGCCGAGTAGCTCGTTGAAGTTGCGGTCGATCCGCTCGGCTTCGGTCTCATCGCGCTCGACCTGAACCGGCCCCTCGCTGAGCGTGCTCACGTCGGAACCGTGACCCGGGCGCCGTCCGCGGAGGCCATCCCTCGTTCGCCCATCACTCCTGCAGCGCGGTGAGGACGATCCGCTCCTGCTCAGAGCGATGGGCGGCCGGGTAACCCTCGCTGGGGCTCGCGCGCGGCGGGCGCCCCACGTAGCTCAGCTCGATGCCGTCGGGAAGGAGCTCCGGCAACCGGCGCCACATCACGCTCCACGCGCCCATGTTCTTCGGCTCCTCCTGGGTCCACACGACCTGTTTCAGGTTCGGATAGCTCCCGACGAGACCGGCCAGCTGGTCGCGGGCGAACGGGTACAGCAGCTCCACGCGGGCGACGGCGACCGTCTCCGCGGCCTCGCGGCGCTCGTGGCCGTCGATGTCGTAGTAGATCTTGCCGCTGCAGAGCACGAGCTTTTCCACACGGTCCTTCCGGTCCCGGGCGCGTGGGTCGTCGAGCACGTAGTCGAAGGTCCCGGACGTGAGATCCTCGAGCCGCGACGAGGCGGCCGGCAAGCGCAGCAGGCCCTTCGGCGTGAAGACGACCAGCGGCCGCGCCTTTGCCACCCGCGCCTGGCGGCGCAGCAGGTGGAAATACTGGCCGGCGGTGCTCGGATTCGCGAGGCGGATGTTCCCCTCCGCGGCGAGCTGCAGGAAGCGCTCGATGCGGGCGCTCGAGTGCTCCGGCCCCGCGCCCTCATACCCGTGCGGGAGCAGCAGGGTGAGGCGGGTCGTCTGCCCCCACTTCGACTCCCCCGAGACGATGAAGCTGTCGACTATCACCTGGGCGGCGTTGGTGAAGTCGCCGAACTGCGCCTCCCAGATGATCAGGCTGTCGGGCGAGGCTGCGGAGTAGCCGTACTCGAAGCCGAGACAGGCGTTCTCCGAGAGCGGGCTGTTGTAGAGCTCGAATGGCGCCAGAGCATCGGGGAGGCGCTGGATGGGCACGTACTTCAGGCCGGTCTTCTCGTCGAAGTAGGCCAGGTGGCGGTGGGAGAACGTGCCGCGCGCCGTGTCCTGCCCGGTCAGACGAATGTGGGTGCCGTCGGTCAGGAGGGAGGCGAACGCGAGCGCCTCGGCGTGCCCGAAGTCGATCCCGCCATCGGTCAGGGCCTCGACGCGCCTGCCCAGCGGCTTGCGGAGCTTGCGGTGGATCGTGAAGCTCTCGGGCACCTCGAGCAGCTCCTCGTTCAGCGCCTTCAGCCGCTCCGCCGAGACCGCCGTGTCCACGTCCGGGCTCTTCGTGCGGTCCAGCTCCGCGGTACCGACGTGGGTCGACGTGTCGGTCTCGAACTCGCCCCGCTCCATCTTGGCCAACAGCTCCCTGTGGATCGCCTGGAGCCGGTCGCGATGCTCGGCGCTCTCCGCTTCGACGTCGTCGGAGGAGACGACGCCCTCCTTGACCAGGGTGCCGGCATAGATCTCGGAGACCGGCGGGTGAGACCTGATCTGGGCCGCCATCTTGGGCTGGGTATACGCGGGCTCGTCGGTCTCGTTGTGGCCGTAGCGCCGGTAGCCGATCAGGTCGATGACGATGTCGCGGCTCCAGCGCTCGCGGTAGGCCATGGCAAGCCGGATGGCCGCGATGCACGCCTCCACGTCGTCGGCGTTGACGTGGATGATCGGCACGTTGAAGCCCTTGGCCATGTCGGACGCATAGGGGGTCGAGCGCCCCTCCTCGGGGTCGGTCGTGAAGCCCACCTGGTTGTCGGTGATGACGTGGACGGTGCCGCCGGTCGAATAGCCCTCCAGCGACTGCAGGTTGAGCGTCTCCGCGACGACCCCCTGGCCGGGGAACGCGGCGTCGCCGTGCAGGAGCAGCGGCACCGCGAGCTCCGAGCTGTGGTGGAGGACCGGGCCGGAGTGCGAGGTCTGCTCCGCCCGGGCGGCTCCGGTCACGACGGGGTTGACGAACTCCAGGTGGCTCGGGTTCGGGGAGAGGCGAACCTTGACCGAGTCGCCATCGGCCGTCGTGAACCGGCCCTCGGCGCCGTGGTGATACTTGACGTCGCCCGTCCCCCCGTGAGGGATCGCCGCGACGCGCTTCACCTGCTCGAGTGCCTTCGCGCCCTCGAACTCGGCCATGATCGACTCGACCGAGCGGCCGAGGTTGTGGGTCAGGACGTCGAGGCGCCCGCGGTGCGCCATGCCGATCGCGACCTCCTGAGCCCCCTCCCGGCCCGCGAGCGTCACCAGCTCGTCGATCATCGGCACCACGGCGTCGACCCCCTCGATCGAGAACATCTTCTGGCCGAGGTACGCGCGCTGCAGGAAGCGCTCGAACTCGAACACGTCAATCAGGCGCCGCAGAAGCGCCCGCCTGTCCTCGGGGGCAATCGGCTTGCGATGCGCTCCGGTCTCGATCATCTCCCGCAGCCAGACGCGCTGCTGGTGAGATGAGAGGTGCTCGATCTGGTAGGCGATCGTCCCGCAGTAGGCCTCGCGCATCCGCGGGAGCGCCTCGAGGAGCGTTTCGCCCTCGACGCCGATGCGCAGGATCGAGGCTGGGATCTGCGCCATCAGCTCGGGGGTGAGGTTGAGGTTCTTCGGCTCGATCGCCGGGTCCCCGCGTGGCTCGGACCCCAGCGGGTCGAGCCGGGCGGCCAGATGGCCGTGGGTCCGGTAGGCCTTTAGCAGCGAGGTGGCCGCCTGCACCGCCTGGAGCAGCTCCGTGTCGGGAGGAGCCGCGACCCGGGGTGCCGCCGCGGCCCCGCCCGGGAGCGCCGGTGCGGAGGCCGAAGCCGGGTAGGCGCCCGTGACGACGCTGGTTGCGACGCCGAGCGCTTCGGCGACCGATTCGTAGAAGGAGTCCTCCCCCTGGAGCAACTGGTCGATGCGCCGCAGGAAGGACCCCGACTCGGCGCCCTGGATGATCCGGTGGTCGTAGGTCGAGGTCATGGTCATGACCTTTGCGATGCCGAGCGCCCTGATCTTCTCCGCCGGGGCGTGCGCCCACTCGACCGGGTAGGCGATCGAGCCGGTCGCGACGATCGTGCCCTGTCCCTTCAGCAGGCGAGGGACCGACGCGACGGTCCCGAGACCGCCCGGGTTGGTGAGGGTGATGGTGGTGTCCAGAAAATCGTCCGCGGTGAGCTTGTTCTCGCGCGTCTTGGTGATGAGGTCCTCGTAGTAGGAGTGGAAGTCGGCGAACCCGAGGCCGTCCGCGGCCTTGATGCACGGCACCATCAGGCTGCGCGAGCCGTCCTTGCGCTCCACATCGACCGCGATGCCGAGGTTGACGGACCCGGGCTCGACCACCTGCGGCTTGCCGTCCTCCTCCATGTAGGAGCGCCCCATCACGTGCCACTCGGTCGCCGCCTTGACGATCGCCCATGCGATCAGATGGGTGAAGGAGAGCTTCATCCCCCGCTCCTTGAGGGAGCCGTTCAGGGCGCGGCGCTTGGCGTCCAGAACGTCAACCGGCAGGGTGCGGAACGACGTCGCCGTCGGCACCGAGCGGCTTTCGTTCATCGCCTGAGCGAGCATTCCCGCCGGACCACGCAACGGCTTCGCCTGGCCCGCGGCAGGCGCCGGTCTGGCGGGGGCGGCGGCCCCCGCGCCGTCGCCGCCGTTCGCCGCCCGGAGGACGTCGGCCTTGGTGACCTTTCCGCCCGGTCCCGAGCCGTGTATCCCGGCGAGGTCGATGCCGTTCTTGGCCGCGATCCGGCGCGCCACCGGTGAGGCGCGGCCGCCGTTACCGCCGTCGGCCGGGGGCTCGGTCGGTGGCGGCGCCTCGGCGGGCGCGGCGTCCGAATCCGCGGGCGTGGTCGCGCCGGCGGTCATCTCAGCGAGCGCCTGCCCCACCTGGACGGTGTCGTCTGCCGACACCAGAAGCTTCTCGATCACGCCGCCTGCCGGCGCGGGCACCTCGGCGTCGATCTTGTCGGTCGAGACCTCGATCACGGTGTCGCCCTCGCTCACCGCGTCGCCCTCGCCGACGCGCCACTCGAGCACCGTCCCCTCCGTGACCGACTCGCCCATCTCCGGCATCGTGATCTGAAGCGTCTGACCCCCCGCCTGCGCCTCGCGCGCGGGGCCGCCGGGCTCCGGTCCCTCGGCGGGCGTCACCGTCTTCACGACCCCGGGATCTGGCGTCGCCGAGGGCTCGCCCTCGTCTCCCAGATCCTGGTCGCCCTCTCCGGTGGCGCCCCCTGACAACCCGGGACCGGGCTGACGCTCCTCCCCGCCGCCGTTCGCTGCCGTGCCGTCCGCCGAAGCCTGGGCGGACGGATCGAGCTCGGCAAGGACGCCACCCACCTCGATCGTCTCGTCGGGGCCCTTGACGATCCGAGTGATCACGCCGTTCGTCGGCGCGGGCACCTCGGCGTCGATCTTGTCGGTCGAGACCTCGACCACCGTCTCCCCCTCGGAGACGTACTGCCCCTCCTCCTTGTGCCACTCGAGGACCGTTCCCTCGGTCACAGATTCACCCATCTGGGGCATCTGGATTTCGACGGTCTCAGCCATCCGGAATCAGTCTATGCAGTCGCGGTCGGGCCGTTGGACGGTTGGATGCGGTCACCCGATGCGACGGATCTCAGCCGAGGCGCGCGACGAGATTGACCTCGTTCGACGCGGTGTCGAAGACATCCTCGGCCAGGAAATCGCGTCCTCTCGCCGTGTGGTCGCAGTAGCCGCAGACCAGCCGCGCTCCGGCTGAGATCGGTCCGGAGGCGGCGATCGGGAGCGCGCACGCGGGGCAGACCAGCGCCCCGTGTGCGAGCAGCTGGACGCCGTCGCGCACGAGGAGGTGGTGAGCCCCCGCTCGGGCACCGTCGACGCGGCCGATCCCGGTGCTTGGTCGGCCCGGGTCGCCGGGATCCACTGGTAGCTCGAAAGCCATTTTGTGGGTATGAGTGTAGGGTCGTGCTCGCACCAGCGTGACCGCGGAGAAGAGGAGATGAGCTACTTCGTCACCGGCGCAACCGGCTTCATCGGGCGGAACCTCGTGGAGCTTCTGCTCGAGCGCGAGGGCACGGTTTTCGTGCTCGTCCGGGAGGGCTCCAAGGGACGTCTCGAGGAGCTTCGAAGCCGGTGGGGGGTGGGCCCCGATCAGGTCGTGGGAATCGTCGGCGACCTCTCGCAACGGCGGTTGGGTGTCTCGGACGCCGACCTCGAGCGCCTGCACGGCCACGTCCACCACCTCTTTCACCTCGCGGCCATCTACGACATGACCGCCGACGCGGCGAGCCAGAACGTCGCGAACGTCGAGGGCACGCGCCACATGGTCGAGTTTGCCGAGGCCGTCGAGGCGGGGCGCGTCCACATGGTCAGCTCGATCGCGGCGGCAGGGCTCTACAAGGGGGTCTGGCGGGAGGACATGTTCGACGAGGCCGAGGGGCTCGGCACCCATCCCTACTTCCGCACCAAGCACGATTCCGAGGGCATCGTCCGCAGCGAGTGCAGCCGCCCGTGGCGCGTCTACCGGCCGGGGATCGTCGTCGGCCATTCCGAGACGGGCGAGATGGACAAGATCGACGGTCCCTACTACTTCTTCAAGCTGATCCGCCGCCTTCGCGGGACGGTCCCGGAGTGGGTGCCGATGCTGGGCATCGAGGGTCGCGAGATCAATCTCGTCCCCGTCGACTTCGTCGCCCGCGCGATGGACCACATCGCGCACCTGGACGGGCTCGACGGCCGCGCATTCCACCTGACCGACCCGAACCCGAAGACGGCGGGCGAGGTGATCGACATCTTCGCCCGCGCGGCGCATGCGCCGCAGTCTTCGGTGCGCATCCCCGGCGCGGCGATCGATCTGGCGGCCCCGCTGGTCAAGACGGCGGCCTCTGTGCCACCCGGGAACGTCGTCGCCGACTGGCTGCTTCGCGACCTCGGCATCCCGCGCTCCGTTCTGACCTACATCAACTATCCGACCAAGTTCGACTCGCGCGGAGCCCAGGCGGCGCTCGAGGGCACCGGCATCAGGGTTCCGCCGCTCGAGGCGTACGCCGACAAGCTGTGGGACTACTGGGAGCGTCATCTCGATCCCGACCTGTTCGAGGACCGGACGCTCGTCGGCGCCGTGAGGGGTCGCAGGGGCGTCGTCAGCGGCACCGGCCAGGTCGTCGAGCAGCAGGTTCCGGACGAGTTCCTGCGGCTCGTCCGCCGGGTTCGGGGCCGGGCGTCGCTCGGGGGGGCGGTGCGCGGACGGGTTGTAATGGTGACCGGCGCCTCCTCCGGGATCGGGAAGTCGGCCGCGATGAAGATCGCCGACGCCGGCGGCATCGTCCTCCTGGTCGCGCGGACCGCCGAGAAGCTCGAGGAGACGAAGGCGACGATCGAGGCTCGTGGCGGTAGGGCCCACGTGCACTCGGCCGATCTCTCGGACATGGACGGCATCGACCGCATGGCCGACGAGGTGCTCGCTCAGCACGGCCACGTGGACGTCCTCGTCAACAACGCCGGTCGCTCGATCCGCCGCTCGATCGCGCTCTCCTACGACCGCTTCCACGACTTCGAGCGCACGATGCAGCTGAACTACTTCGGCGCCGTGAGGCTCATCCTGAAGCTGCTGCCGGTGATGCGGGAGCGCCGCTCCGGGCAGATCATCAACGTCAGCTCGATCGGCGTGCAGACGAACACGCCGCGCTTCTCCGCCTACGTCGCGTCCAAGGCGGCGCTCGACGCGTTCAGCCGCTGCATCGCCTCGGAGATCTTCGACGACGGCGTCCACATCAGCACCATCTACATGCCGCTCGTGCGGACGCCGATGATCCAGCCGACCCGCATCTACGATCGCTTCCCGACGATCACGCCGGACAAGGCCGCCGACATGATCTGCGACGCGATCGTCCACAGGCCGAAGCGGATCGCGACCCCATTGGGAACGCTCGGCCAGATCCTCTACGCGATCAACCCGAAGTCGATCGACTACATCCTGAACAGCGCCTACAAGCTCTTCCCGGACTCGCGCGCAGCCCGCGGCGACCGCACGGCGGACGAGCCCGAGCCCGCGCCCGCGGAGGAGGTGTCGAACGAGCAGGTTCTGTTCGCGACGCTGACGCGCGGCATCCATTGGTAGCCGGCACCGACTCGGGCCGACGACGAAAGCACTGGGGCTGGGGATTCGCGGATCGCCAGCCGTCGCGCGGGGATCTCGAGGCCGCGGCGGCGGGGATTCGCGAGCGGCTCGGCTTCGGCGGCCAGGTGGAGGAGCCGGTGCCGCTCGAAGCGATCGAGCTGCCGGCGCCCAGGATAAAGCCACCGGCCGGGCTCGAGGAGCTCTTCGCCGCCGACCGGTACGAGCGGGTTGCGCACGCTCTGGGCAAGGCCTACCGCGACGTGGTCCGGGGCTTTCGGGGCCAGATCGACGATCCGCCGGACCTCGTCGCGCATCCGCGCGACGAGGGCGACGTCACGAGCATCCTCGAGTGGTGCGAGGCCGACCGCGTGGCCGCGATCCCCTACGGCGGTGGGACGAGCGTGGTGGGCGGCGTCGAGCCAAGGGTGGGCGATGAGTACCGCGGCGCCGTCACGCTCGACCTGCAGCGGCTCGCCGGGGTGCTCGAGGTCGACGGCGTATCCTGCGCGGCGCGCATTCAGGCGGGGACCTCGGGGCCGGCACTCGAGGACGAGCTTCGCCGGCACGGCTACACGCTGCGCCACTTTCCGCAGTCGTTCGAGTTCTCCACCCTCGGCGGCTGGATCGCAACGCGGGCGGGCGGTCATTTCGCGACGCTCTACACGCACATCGACGACCTCGTCGAGTCCGCGAGGGCCGTCACTCCCTCCGGCACCTGGGAATCCAGGCGGCTTCCCGGCTCGGGAGCAGGCCCCAGCCCCGACCGGATGCTGCTCGGGTCCGAGGGCATCCTGGGCGTGATCACCGAGGCGTGGGTGCGGATCCGGGAACGACCCCGGTTCAAGCTGTCATGCGGCGTCGCCTACGACTCGTTCGCGGCGGGTGCGGCGGCCGTTCGCGAGCTGTCGCAGTCGGGGCTCAACCCGGCCAACTGCCGGCTCCTCGACCCGGCCGAGTCCGCCCTGACTCACGCGGGACCGGCCGGCAAGGCGCTCCTCGTGCTGGGATTCGAGTCGGCGCACCATCCGATGGACGCCGCAATGGACACGGCGCTCGAGGTCGCGCGCGGCCACGGCGGCGACCCCGGTGAGATTCGCGGGAAGGAGGAGCGCCCACCGGGCGCGGGCGAGCAGCCGGGGCCGGGCGCGCTTCGCGCCAACCCGCCCCCCGAGGGCGATGGCAGGGACCCGGTCGGCGCCTGGCGACATGCCTTCCTCGCCGCGCCCTATCTGCGCGACACCTTCGTCGCCTGCGGCGTCCTCAGCGACACGTTCGAGACGGCGATCACCTGGGATCGCTTCGCCGACTTCCACGAGCGGGTGATGGACACGGCACGGCGAGCGGTAGCCGAGTCCTGCGGGTCGCCTCCCGACGGCCAGGGATCGCCGCGCCTGACGTGCCGCTTCACTCACGTCTACCCGGATGGCCCGGCTCCGTACTACACGGTTCTGTGTCCGGCGCGCCGGGGCGGCGAGGTCGAGCAGTGGGACGAGATCAAGGCCGCGGTCTCCGAGGCGGTGATCGTCGCGGGCGGAACGATCACGCACCACCATGCGGTCGGCCGCGACCACCGCACCTGGTACGACCGCCAGCGCCCGGAAACCTTCGCCGGTGCGCTGCGCGGAGCGAAGCGCGTCGTCGACCCGAGGGGCATCCTGAACCCGGGCGTGCTGATCGACGCGGGTTAGGCCCGTAACCTTCCCGGCGATGGAGACGCTCACCGAGGAGCAGCGTCGTGAGCTGACGACCGAGCGCGTGGCGGGGCCGGCACGGCGACGGTCGCAGGCCATCGCACTTCTGGTCGCCATGCGGCCGCCGGAGTGGATAAAGAACGTGCTCGTGTTCGCCGGGCTTCTGTTCTCGCAGAAGCTTCGCCAGGGCCCTCAGGTCCTCGACGCCACGATCACCTTCGTCGCCTTCTGTGCCATCGCGAGCGCGGGTTATCTCGCCAACGACATCCGCGACGCCTCGCTCGACCGCCGCCATCCCGAGAAGCGGTACCGCCCGATCGCGAGCGGCGAACTGTCCGAGCGTGTGGCGGGGATCGCCGCCGTCCTCCTGGCCGCAATCGGAATCGGGATCTCGTTCGCGTGGGTCGAGGCGAGCATCGCGGGGCTCGTCGCGCTCTACGGCGTGATCACCGTGGCCTACTCGCTGATCCTGAAGCGGCTGGTGATCATCGACGTCATGACGATCGCGTCGCTCTTCATCCTGCGCGTCGTGGCCGGCGCGGTCGCGGTCGAGGCGCACGCGTCCGAGTGGCTGCTCCTCTGCACGGGGATGCTGGCCCTCTTCCTCGGGTTCACCAAGCGCCGCCAGGAGGCAATGGAGGAGATGACGGAGAGCGGGGCCGCGCGGCCGGTGCTGGAGCACTACTCGCTCCCGTTCCTGGACCAGGCGGTTGCGTTGGTGACCGCCGGGGCGATCATGAGCTATGCGATCTACGCGGTGAACAGCCCGCTGATCGGCAGCAAGATGCTCGCCACGTTGCCGTCCGTCCTCTACGGAATCTTCCGGTACCTCTACCTGATCTACGACCGCCGGGACGTGCGGTCGACGGCGGCGATCCTCACCGAGGACCCCGGCATGATCTTCGCCGGGCTCTCGTGGATCGGGACCGCTCTGATCATGCTCTACGCCGTTGACTGACGCACGGCGTATAGAGTCCGCCGGCCGATGGACCTGACGCTGACTCCGGAGGAGGAGGCATTCCGCGACGAGGTTCGTGCCTGGCTCGGGGAGAACAACCCCGGTCCCGAGCCCGATGGCGAGGAGGCCAAGTTCGTGTTCCGGCGCGACTGGCAGCGCAGGCTGCACGACGCCGGCTGGGCCGGGATCTCGTGGCCCAAGGAGTACGGCGGACGCGGCGCCACCCTGATCGAGCAGGCGATCTTCAGCGAGGAGATGGCGCGCGCCAAGGCTCCGGCGCCGGCGAACGTCCTTGGGTTGGTGATGGGCGGCCCGGTCGTGATCGCCCACGGCACCGAGGAGCAGAAGGAGCGGTTTCTGGAGCCGATCCTGTCCGCGGAGGAGATCTGGTGCCAGGGGTTCTCGGAGCCCGAGTCCGGGTCGGACCTGGCATCGCTCAAGACCAGGGCCGTGCGCGACAACGGCAGCTGGCGGGTCAGCGGCCAGAAGGTATGGACGACATACGCCCATGAGGCCAAGTGGTGCATGCTCCTCGCCCGCACCGACACCGACGCGCCCAAGCACAAGGGACTTACGTACTTCATCTGCGACATGGAGCAGGAGGGGGTGGAGGTCAGACCCCTGCGCCAGATCACGGGCGAGGCCGAGTTCAACGAGATCTTCTTCGAGGGCGCGCACGTCGACGAGGAGAACCTCGTCGGCGGGGAGGGCAACGGTTGGATGGTCGCCATCACCACGTTGATGCACGAGCGGGCGGGCCTCGGCGCCGCCTCGGCGATCTCGGTGCGGCGGGATCTCGACGAGCTGATCTCTCAGATCAACGAGCGAGGGCTGGGCGATGACCCCCTGATCCGTCAGCGCATCGCCGAGCTCAAGATCGGGGTCGAGGCGCTGCGGCTGGGCGCGCTCCGCGCGCTGACCCAGCAGATGAAGGTGGGCATTCCCGGGCCGGAGGGGTCGATCGCGAAGTGGGAGTGGGCGACGCTGAACCAGAAGCTCACGGAGCTGGCCGCGGACGTTCTGGGCCCGGACGCGCTGCGCCGGGGCACGGAGTGGTCCTACCGGCTGCTCCGTTCGCGCGCCAACTCGATCGAGGGCGGGACGACGGACGTGATGAAGAACATCGTCGCCGAGCGGGTTCTCGGGTTGCCCAGGCTGCGCTGAGGCTGGATCAGGCCACCGCGGGAATGACCTCCCGCCCGATCAGCTCGATCATCTCGATGTCGTCGAACAGGAGGTCCTGGAGCATTACGCGGCCCACCCCGGCGGCCCGAAGCGCACCGAGCTTTTCCGCGACCTGAGCCGGGTCTCCCACCACCCAGGTCTCCGGGAGTGCCGCCAGGAACTCGTCGGGGTCCGCGCCGGGTCCCTCGCGCCGCTCGGCGAGGCGCCGTGCCCGCTCGCGTACCTCTGCGGCATCGGCGCCGACGATGCACCCGGTCATCAGGGAGAAGCCGAGCTCCGCCGGATCGCGGCCGATCCTCTCCGCGGCCGTTGCGATCGCCCGCTTGCGAGTCGCGCACTCCTCGGCGGTGGCGAAGACCGTGTTGTACTCGTCCGCCCACCGGGCGGCAAGCTCGGCGCTCCGCGGCCCGGCGCGACCGCCGACCACGAGCCGGGGCGCGCGAAGGGGCTTGGGCAGAGCCTCGAGCTCCTCGATCCGGTAGTGAGCGCCCGCGAACGAGAAGCGCTCGTCTCCCCATTGGCGCCTGACGATCTCGAGCTGCTCGGAGAGGATTTCCATCCGCTCGGATGTCGGGGGAAACGGAAATCCGTAGAGGCGATGCTCGACCTCCCACCAGCCTGCGCCCAGGCCGAGCTCGATCCGTCCACCTCCTGAGATGTGGTCGGCGGTGACCGCAAGCTTCGCGAGTACGGACGGATGGCGGAAGGTGACGGGGGAGACCAGCGTTCCGAGCTTGATCGTGGAGGTGACCGCAGCGAGTCCGCAAACCGTTCCCCAGGCGTCCAGCGAGCCGCGCTCGCGGCGGTCCTCGACGGAGAGGTAATGGTCGGAGCGAAACAGGGCGTCGAAGCCGCCGACCTCGCACGCATGCGCGACGGCCCGCCAGTCCTCCCACCCGACATCCTCTTGTCCCTCGATCATCAGGCAGACGCCGAGCGCTTCCGAAGCCATCGCAGGGACGCTATCGCGGGCCGGCCTGCCGGGCCTCCGGCCCGCAATAGACTGCCGCCGCCATGGACTTCGGCTTCAACGACGAGCAGCGGGCGATCAAGGAGACGGCCCGCGAGATGCTTGCCAGCCGCTCGCCGTTCTCCGCGGTGCGCGCGGCGGCCGAATCGCGGACCTACGACGACGCTCTCTGGAGGGAGATCTGCGAGCTCGGTTGGCCGGGAATCGCGATCGCCGAGGAGCGCGGCGGTCAGGGCCTGGGGATGGTGGAGCTCGTCATCCTGAGCGAGGAGCTGGGTTACGCCTGCGCCGCGACGCCGTTCCTCTCGAACGCCTCGGCTGGGATCTTCATCGAGCGGTCGGGCGACGACGAGCTGCGCGACCGGTGGCTGGGCGGGATCGCGACCGGCGAGGGCCGCGGTGCTGCCGCCTTCGAGCCGCGGAGCAACGACCTGGTGGCGGACGCCGAGGGAGCGGCCGTCCTCGTGCTGAACGACGGGGACCGAGCGGTCGCGGTCAAGGCGAGCGCCGCGCGGATCGAGCCCGTCGAGTTGATCGACGCGACCCGTTCATACGCAAAGGTGTCGGCCTCGAACGGCGACTCACTCCCGGGAGATGTCGAGGCCGCGGCCGACCGCTCCGTCGTGGCGCTCTCGGCGGAGCTGACCGGCATTGCTCAGCGAGCGCTCGAGATGGCCGTCGATTACGCGAAGGAACGCCAGCAGTTCGATCGGCCGATCGGCGCCTACCAGGCGGTCTCGCACCGGTGCGCCGGCATGCTCTACGACACCGAGGAGGCGCGCTCGCTCACCTACTACGCGGCGTGGTGCGCCGATGCGGAGCCCGAATCGCTTCCGCTCGCGGCGTCGATGGCCAAGGCTCGCGCATCCGACGCGGCCTGGCGCGTCGCGAACAACGCCCTCCAGGTGCTCGGGGGCATCGGCTTCACCTGGGAGCACGACCTGCACTTCCTCCTGAAGCGCGCGAAGGTCGGCGCGGAGCTCCTGGGCGACGCCCGGATGCACCGCGAGCGAGTCGCCTCGCTCGCCGGGCTCGCGACCTGACCCCCCCAAAACCCCGCCGAGCGGTGCAAAATCCGCGCCTGGCGCGGAAAATGCACCGTTCGGCGTTCAGCCGGGACGCTGGATGGGCTCAGGCGAGCCGCTCGAGGGGTTCAGCCGGGGAGGATCTCGACGTCGGAGGCCAGCTTGACCTGGCCGCCCGAGCGGTACTCGATGTCCACCGTCTCGTGCTTGCGGTAGGTCCCGAAGAGACCGAGGAACATCGCGAGCCAGCGGAGGCCGCTGACACGCTCCTTGAGGATCGGGCGGGAGAACACGATCTGGGACCCCTCGCGCCGGTAGTCGCGCCCCTCGTCCTGCGCGATCCCGTTGATGAAGACCGTGATCGGCGGCTCCGCTCCCGCGGGCAGGCGCACGCGGCGTCCGGCCGCCACGCTTCCCTTCGGGACCTCGAGCTCCTCTGCGCGGGTCATGTCAGCGCGGCCCGGACCGCGTCGAAGGCGGACTCGCCGCTCTCGGGCTCGAGTGGCCGCCTGCGGATCACGCCGACGTACGGCACCAGCGCCCCGTTCCCCATCACATCGAGGCCGGCCTCGCGACCGCGAAGGGGGCCGCCGGTCGACAGCTCCAGGCGGGCGTGCACGCGCTGGCCCGGTTGGTAGTCCCGAATGGCGCTGACCTCTCGGAGCGGTCCCTCGCGCCGGATCTCCTTCGCCTTGCGCTCCAGAGCCGCGATCGCGGCGTCCAGGTCGTCGAAGCTCTCGTGCCGCACGCGGGGACCGTGCCTGGTGACGAGGCGCCATTTGGCCACGCCCCGATCCTAATCGGGGTCCGCTCTCACGCCCGGCGGAGCGCGAGCGGACTCGTGCCGGTCACGGGGCCAGCCCGTTCAGGAGCGCGCCGATCGATTCCGCTCCGGGCACCTGGTGCAGCAGGTTGCTCAACACCGAGGTCGGCGAGCGAGGGTCGACTCCGTACTCGGCCTCGTATCTGTGGGCGTCGTCCTCGTTGGCCAGCGCCAGCACGAGCTCCTCGCGGGTGGAGCCGAACTGGCACGCCGCGATGTCGATCCCGCGCAATGCCACATCCTGCGCCGCTCCCGTGATCCCGCCGGTATTCGGCAGGCTGCGCGACTCGCACGGGTCGGCGAGCGCCACGGCCGTCGGCCGAACTGCGAGGGCGACCGCCGTCGTGATCAGGGGCACCGCCAGCGCCGCGCCCGCGGCGGGCAGCAGCCGGCGGACCCCATGTGGGGGCGCCAGCAGGACGGCGGCGGCGAGCGCGAAGGCGGCGGCGACCAGGAACGCCGGGCGGAAGGTGTCGCTGACGGCGGTGATGACCGTCTGGTCGGCGAGCCTCCTCGTGCTCTCGAGCTCCGCGCGCTGGTCGGCCGGCACGTCCGCGCTGATCTCGGTGAAGGACCGGTCCAGGTCGGCGCGCGGGTCGTCTTCGCCCACGCCTCCGGCGAAGTGCCCGACGAGATCGATCTTCGACAACGGGTCGATCCGCGCGTCAAGCAGCACGGCGACCTCACGCTCGCGCGCCTGCTGGATGGCCCCATCCAGGCGGCTCGCGATGAGAGGAGCGAGTACCAGGAGGGCGACGGTGATGCCCACGTGGCGGGCGGTGAGGACGCGCGCGGCATCGGAGGGGGTCCGCTCGGGGAGCAGTGCCTCGCTCAGAGCCGGCAACGCCATCCCCATGCCGATGCCCGCGGCGACCTCGGGCGCGATGGCCCCCCAGGCCGACGCGGTCACCATCGCGGCGAGGGCCGCGACGCCGCCCGCCACCAGGAGCGAGCCGGCCGCCGCGCGGACGCGAGGGTCACCGCGCACTCGCATGCCCGCGATCGCCGCGACGGGCAGCACGCTGAGGATCGCAGCACCGGCCAGCGGCTCGTAATTCCAGCCGGCGACGATGACGAGGACGAGGAGGAAGAGGATCGCCGTGAGCGCCGCCGACAGCAGCGCGAGCGCCGCGATCGCTCGCCACCGGAGGCCCCGAGGCACAGCACGTAGCCCCGAATCCGCCACCTCGGCCTCCGGGGTCGGATAGGGGGGTTCCGTGGGCTCGCGGACACTCGTCCAGCACGCGACGGCGCCGGCGAGGACGACCGGAACCTGGGCGAAGAAGATCGCCGACCAGCTGAAGGCCTGGGTGAGCGCCCCACCGATCGCCGGGCCGGCGGCCGCACCGCCGATTGCCGCCAGCATCCAGAGCCGTCCCCCACCTCCGCGGCGGGCCCCCGCGTCGAGGAGCGCGAACGCGGCCACGAGCACCGCCGCGCCCCCGACCGCCTGCAGCCCGCGCATGGAGAGCATCAGCGGGAGCGAACGAGCGAGCCCGCAGAGGAGCGACGCGATGCCGAACGCCGCCAGACCGGCAGCACCCAGGCGCGCTGGACCGATACGCCGCCGCAGCGCGTCCGCGGGCAGCAGCGCGACACTGAGGAGCGCCGTGTAGACACCGATCACCGCGGCCACGCCCTCGACGCCGGTGTCCAGCGCCGAGAGGAGCTGGGGCAGGGCGAGGACGACGATCGAGCCGTCGGCCAGCGCCAGGGCGGCGCCGGCGGCGATTGCCGCCGAGGCGATGCGGCCCGGATGCGCGGCGGCCGGCCTACTCACCCCGGTGTGGCGATTTGCTGTCGGAAGGCGACAACAAATCGCCGGTCAAGCGCTACGCGCCGCGGCGCTGACGCTTCGGCCGACGCGCGGGGGGACCGGTGATCTTCTCCGGCCCCTCGCGCTCGTCGACGGGAACGTAATCGCGGTCGCGCTCGCCCGTGTAGATCTGTCGCGGGCGGGCGATCTTCTGCTCCGGGTCGTCGTTCGACTCCATCCATTGTGCGACCCACCCGGACGTTCGCGGGATCGCGAAGATCACCGTGAACATGTCCGTTGGGATCTGGAGCGCCTCGTAGATGATCCCGGAGTAGTAGTCGACGTTGGGGTAGAGCTTCCGCGAGGTGAAGTACTCGTCGTCGAGCGCGCGCTTCTCGAGCTCTTGGGCGATCTCGACGAGCGGGTTGTACTCGGTCGCCTCGAAAACGTCGTCCATGTGCTGCTTGATGATGCGTGCCCGCGGGTCGTAGTTCTTGTAGACGCGGTGGCCGAAGCCCATCAGGCGCTCCTCGCGGTTCTTCACGCCCTGGAGGAAGTCGGGCACGTTGTCCGCCGACTCGATACGGCGCAGCATGCGGAGGACCTGCTCATTGGCGCCGCCGTGGAGGGGCCCGTAAAGAGCGGCGACACCGGCAGCCACCGCCGAATACGGGTCGACCTGGGACGAGCCGACAGCCCGCACCGCGGCCGTCGAGCAATTCTGCTCATGGTCGGCGTGCAGGATGAACAGCACGTCGAGTGCCTTGCTCAGCCGCGGGTCGGCCTCGTACCGGAGCTCCGTCTTCTTGAAGAGCATCGACAGGAAGTTGCTCGCGTAGTCGAGCTCGTTGTCCGGATACACGTAGGGCAGCCCGAGGCTGTGGCGGTACGCGAATGCCGAGAGCGTTGGGACCTTGGCGATCAACCTGATCGCGGCCATGTAGCGCTCCTCCGGGTCGTCGATGTGCTTGGCCTCCGGATAGAAGGTCGAGAGCGCGCCGACGCCCGACAGCAGCATCCCCATCGGGTGCGCGTCGTAGCGGAAGGTCTCGAAGAGGTTCTTGATGTCCTCGTGGACGAAGGTGTGGTGGGTCACGTCGAAGACCCAGCGCTCGAGCTGCGCCTTGGTGGGAAGCTCGCCGAAGGTCAGGAGGTAGGCGACCTCCAGGTAGCTGGCGTGCTCGCAGAGCTGCTCGATCGGGTACCCGCGGTGCTGCAGGATGCCGGCCTCGCCGTCGATGTACGTGATCGCCGAGCGGCACGACGCCGTGTTCGTGTACGCCGGGTCGTAGGACATCAGGCCGAAGTCGTCGTCCGAGACCTTGATTCCGCGCAGGTCCATCGCGCGAACCGTGCCGTCGGTGATCTCGAGCTCGTAGCTCTCGCCGGTCCGGCTGTCGGTGACGGAAAGCATGTCCTGCCCCGCCGTCGCCACCGCGCCGTCGCCCTCGTGCTGCGTCTTATGCTCGGTCGCCATCGCCTCTCCTGTTCAGCGGAATGTCGTGTTCTCACATTCTCGCACCCCGGCAGGTGCGCACGGCCGGTCAGCGGCCCGTTCTGGGAGGCTGTCAACCATCCGTGGCTGCCTCGGAACGCAAGCGCGGCGCGCTGACGCTCTTCGCCGGACTCGATCGGCGCTACGACCTGCTCTCCGCCGGCCTCAGCCTCGGGCAGGACCCTCGCTGGCGGCGTGCGATGGTCTCGCGGATCCGCGCCCGCCCCGGTGACCGGGTCCTCGACGTCGCCACCGGCACCGGCCTCGTGGCGCGGGCCCTGGTCGAGCGGTACGGCTGCGCCGTCGTGGGCGTGGATCAGAGCGCGGACATGCTGGGCGGGGCGCGCCGAGCGCTGGGCCGCCGCCCCGACCTCGCGGCACGGATCGAGCTCCGCCAGGGTGAGGCCGAGCACCTGCCGTTCGCCGACCGGGATTTCGACCATCTGACCTTCACCTATCTGCTTCGCTACGTGGACGATCCGGCGGCAACCCTCAGTGAGCTCGCTCGGGTCGTGAAGCCGGGCGGGCGCATCGCTGCGCTCGAGTTCGGGCTCCCCGACCCGCCGCTCTGGCGCCCGCTATGGCGCCTCTACACCCGGCTCGTGCTCCCGGCTGCCGGGAGGGTGTTCGGCAGGGAGTGGTACGACGTCGGCCGCTTCCTGGGCCCCAGCATCGAGGAGCTCTACACCGGGTGGCCCATCGAGCGACAGGTGGAGCTCTGGCGCGCGGCCGGAATCGGCGAGGTCCGGGTTAGGAGGATGAGCGTCGGCGGCGGGGTGGTGTTCTCGGGAGCTCGCGATGGCTGAGGCGGAGGCGGGCTCGCCGCCCGCCGAGCGCGCCGATTCGGAGCGGCGTCCCGCGTTCTATGCCCTGAGCCCGGGCGGATGGCGCGACGTCCTGACGATCCTTCATCCCCCCTATACGGCCTGGCACCTGAGCTACGTGGCGCTCGGCGCAGCGGCCGCCACCGCGTTTCACCCCGTGCGCCTGTGGGCGGCGCTCGGTGCGTTCTTCCTGGCGGTCGGCGTCGCGGCGCATGCGCTCGACGAGCTGCACGGCCATCCGCTCGGCACCCGGATTTCGGATCGCGCACTGGCGGTTGCGGCCGGCATCGCACTCGCCGGCGCGGTCGGCATCGGGATCGCCGGCCTGTTCGTCGTCTCGTGGACGCTGCTCCCGTTCGTCGTCGCCGGCGCCCTGGCGGTGCTCGCCTACAACCTGGAGCTCTTCGGCGGCCGCTTCCACAACGATTTCTGGTTCGCGGCGGCTTGGGGCGCGTTCCCGGCGCTGACCGGGTTCTGGTCCAACGCCCTCGGGATCCACTCGGCGGAGGAGGCGGTGGCGGGTGTTGCGGTGACGGTCGCGTGCTTCTGGCTCAGCGTCGCCCAGCGGCGACTCTCCACGCCGGCCCGCGAGCTGCGGCGACGCACGGTCGCGGTGGGGGGATTGCAGCGGCTGGCCGATGGGACCGAGAGGGAGCTCACGCCCGAGCGGCTCAGCGCCCCGCTGGACGGAGCGCTCAAGGCGCTGTCCACGGCGGTGGTGCTGCTGGCCGTGGCAGCGGTGGCGATCCGCCTCTAGGCGGATTCGAAGTGCGTCATCCCGCGGAGCGCCTCGTAGCGCTCGCTGATCTCGTCCTCCGTCAGCCTCGCCGTGCGTTCGGTGCCGAACTCCTCGACGTTGAATGAGGCCAGCACCGTGCCGTAGGCGACCGCCCGGCGCAGCGCCTCCGGGCTGGGGTCGGCGGAACCCTGCATGTCGAGGAAGCCCAGAAACCCGCCCGCGAAGCTGTCCCCGGCCCCGGTGGGGTCGCGAACGTCCTCGAGCAGGAAGGCGGGCAGCGCGAAGAACCCGTCGGGCGTGAACAGGACGGCTCCGTACTCGCCGCGTTTCGCCACCACGATGCGCGGCCCCATCTGCATCACCGCGCGCGCCGCGCGCGCAAGGTTCGGCTCCCCGGTGAGCATCCGGATCTCGGAGTCGTTGAAGAGCAGGCAATCGACTTCGCCAATCGCCGCGACGAGCGAGTCGCGGGTCGTCTCGATCCACAGGTTCATCGAGTCGAGCGCCGCGAGACGCGAGCCGTCGGCCTGCACCCGGACCCGGCGCTGTAGGTCCGGTTGGATGTTGCCCAGGAAGAGGACCTCCGCCGACCGGGACGCCTCCGACAGCTTCGGCTCGAACTCGGCGAACACGCCGAGCTGTGTGTCGTCGGTATGGGCGACGTTCATGTCCGCCTCGTAGTGGCCCCGCCAGACGAAGGTCTCGCCCCCGACGCGCTCCACGTCGGATACGTCGACGCCGCGCTCGCGCAGCAGCTCCAGGTGCTCGTCGCCGAAGTCATCCCCCACCGGCCCCACGATCCGGACCGTGGTGAAGAACCGGGCGGCGAGCGCGAAGTGGACCGCCGAGCCTCCGAGCATGCGCTCGCGCTCCCCGAAGGGAGTGCGCACGGAGTCGAACGCGATCGAGCCCACGACCGTCAGCGCCACGGGCGTGCATCCTAAGGATGAGCGCGTGAGCCGGGGCGATACCGTTCCGCGGCATGCCAGAGCGGCAAGAGCAGCGTGCGAGCCGCGATCCGGGGCGTCTTCGAGCCGCCGGCGGTCCGTGAAGTCCTTCGGCGAACTCGGCCTGTCCGAGGAGATCCTGCGCACGCTCGGCGAGCTCGGTTACGAGGAGCCGACCCCGATCCAGGAACAGGCGATCCCCGAGCTCCTCGCCGGCCACGACGTGATCGGGCAGGCGCAGACGGGCACCGGCAAGACCGCCGCCTTCGGGCTTCCGCTGCTGGACTACCTCGACCCGGCCAGCGGGGAGACGCAGGCGCTCGTCCTGACGCCGACGCGCGAGCTCTGCATCCAGGTCACCCAGGCGCTTCGGGCATACGCCGAGCACCTGCCGATCGAGGTCATCGCGGTCTTCGGGGGCCAGGCGGTCGCGACCCAGCAATCGCGGCTGAGGCAGGACGCGCACGTGGTCGTCGCGACCGTCGGCAGGACGCTCGACTTGGTCAACCGGGGATCGCTGATCCTGAGCGCGGCCCGCTACGTCGTCCTCGACGAAGCCGACGAGATGCTCGACCTCGGGTTCATCGAGGACGTCGAGCGAATCCTGCGCCTCTGCCCATCCGGCAGGCAGACCGCCCTCTTCTCGGCCACGATCCCGCCCCCGATCGAGCGGCTCGCCGACCGATACATGTACGAGCCGGTGACGATCCGCGTTACCCCGAAGCAGATCACCGTCGACGCCATCGAGCAGGCCTATGTGGAGGTCCCGGCCCGTAAGAAGGTGGACCGCCTGATCGAGGTCCTGGAGGCTGAGGAGCCGGAGCAGGCGATCATCTTTTGCCGCACGAAGGTGGGAACGGCGCGGCTGGACGAGACCCTGCGGTCGCGCGGCCTCGGGGTGAAGGCGCTGCACGGGGACATGACCCAGGGACAGCGCGACGGCGTCATGCTCTCGTTCAAGGACCACCGGCTGCGGCTC
>DATAOX010000076.1:0-2866 GCA_036265555.1 Solirubrobacterales bacterium | reverse complement strand
TCGATCAGCCTGCGGGCGTCCGGATAAGGCTGGCGAGTCGAGAAATCGGTGGCCGGCAGGAAGGTCGCGACGGTCTCGCTGCCGGCCAGCGCGTCGATGTCGGCGTCTTCGAGGTAGGTGCAATGGTCCACCGAGGCGGCGCCCATCTCCACCGCCAGGCGGACGCCCGGTCCCTCGCCGAGCTGGTTGCCGTGCACGCGGAGGCCGAGGCCCGCGTCGCGCCCCGCGCCGAGCACCGCCCGTGACTGCTCGGCGTCGAACGCGCCCCGCTCGCAGAAGACGTCGATCCAGCGGGCGAGCGGCGCGCACGCCTCGAGCATCTCGCCGCAGACGAGCTCCACGTACTCGTCCGCGCGCCCCTCGTACTCGGGCGGGACCGCGTGCGCTCCGAGAAACGTGACATCGCCGGTCAGCTCGCCGGCGATCTCGCAGAGGCGCCGCTCGCCGGCGACATCGAGCGCGTAGCCGGACTTGATCTCGACGTGGGTGATCCCCGCCCGCATGCCCTCGCGCCGCCTCGCGGCGGCGCCCTGGCGGAGCTCCTCATCGCCGGCCACCCGAGTCGCCTCCACCGTGGTGTTGATCCCCCGGGCCTCGTATGGCCTGCCGGCCATCCGGGCGGCGAACTCCTCCGCGCGGTCGCCCGCGAAGACGAGATGGGTGTGGCTGTCCACGAACCCTGGGATCACGCAGCGACCAGCTGCGTCGAAATGCCGGTCGGCGGCGACCCCCGCCCCCTCCACCGCTGCCACCCGGCCGCCCTCGAAGACGAGGGCCGCATCCCGGACGATTCCCAGGCGCCCCTCCCCGAGCGACGGATCGTTGGTGACCAGCAGACCGATGTTGTCGATCGCGAGTGAGCTCATCACGGCAGTAGGGCGATAGCCCTCGCGAGCTCGTCCGCCACGTCGAGGCTTCGATGCCTGCCGTCGCGGACGATGAACTCCCCGCCGACCACGACGTGCCGAACGTCGGCGGCGGCCCCCGCGAACACCGCGGCCTCGATGAGCTGATCCGCAGGCGCTCCGGCGAGGCGGACGCCGTCGAGGCCGATGGTCACCAGGTCGGCAAGCCGGTCGGGCGCGATACTGCCCGCCTCGGGCCAGCCGATGGAAACACTGCCGCCCGCCGTCGCGGCGTCGAGCAGCTCCGCAGCGGAGTGGTTGCCGCGGCGCCCCCCCTCCAGGCGCTGGTCGAGCTCGACCGCACGGGCCTCCTCCAGCGGGTCGATGACGGCGTGCGAGTCGGTTCCGAGGGACAGCCCGGCTCCGGCGTCGGCCAGGCGGCGCGCGGCGCCGACGCCGTCGGCGAGATCGCGCTCGGTCGTGGGGCAGAGGCAGACCGCGCATCCCGGATCGCCGATCAGGGCGAAGTCGGTGTCCGCCAGGTGCGTCGCGTGCACCGCGGTGAAGCGCTCCGAGAGGGCGCCGGCCTCCGCGAGGAGCGCTGTCGGGGTCACCCCGTAGGCCGCGCGGCACTCCTCGTTCTCGGCCGGCTGCTCGGAGACGTGGGCGTGCAGCGGCCAGGATCGCTCCGCGGCGAACGCCCCGACCCGAGTTGCGGACTCCGGGTCGACCGCGCGGACGCTGTGTATCGCGGCGCCGAGGCGCGCCCCGGGCTCCGGCTCGAGCGCATCCACGCGCTCAGCCCAGCCCTCGGCGCTGCCGTCGGAGAAGCGAAGCTGGGCGCCCTCGACCTCCCGGCCGATCCCCCCGCTCAGGTAGCAGGTGTCGAGCAGGGTGATTCGAGGGCCGGCCTCCCGGGCAGCGCGCATGAGTGCCCTGCCGATCTCGTTCGGGTCCTCGTAGCGCTGACCCCCCGGGGCGTGATGGAGGTAGTGGAACTCTCCGACCGCGGTGACGCCCGCCAGCGCCATCTCGGCGAAGGTCGCGCGGGCCAGGGCCAGGTACGCGTTCGGATCGATCGCCTCGGCCACCTCGTACATCCGCTTGCGCCAGGTCCAGAAATCGCCTCGGCCGGCTTGCGTCCGGCCCCGCAGGGCGCGATGGAAGGCGTGGGAGTGAGCGTTTGTGAAGCCCGGAATCGTCAGTCCGGGCAGCGAGGTCGCCCCCGCCGGAGGCTCGGCGACTCCGGCGGTCACTGAGTCGATTCGCTCCCCCTCGAGCTCGATCAGCACCCCGGCCTCGGCCCGCTCGCCGCCCAGCCAGGCGAATTCGCACCAGAGCGCGACCGCGCCGCTCACGATCCCACTTCGCCCGTGAGCCGGGTGACGCGCCTGACGAACTCATCGCGCTGATGGCGGTCGAACTGCTCCCAGGTTGCGAACGTCCGTGGGTCCGCCCGGTCGACGAACAGGGTGCCGTTCAGGTGGTCGACCTCGTGCTGGAAGGTGCCGGCCGTCAGGCCCCGCTTGACCTCGTCACGCTCGGTCCCGTCGCGGTCGAGGTACCGCACGCGGACGGCGAGGTGCCGCCGCAGGCTCCCTCGCAGGTTCGGGACCGAGAGGCAGCCCTCGTTGATCTCGACCGTCTCGTCGCCGACGGGCTCCAGAACCGGGTTGATCATCACCGTGAGCGGGACCGCCGGCTTGTATGGGTAGCGGGGATTTCCCTCCTCCACCTCGACGATCGCGACCCGCACCACCTCCCCGATCTGGTTGGCGGCGATGCCGGCCCCGTGGGTCGCCCGCTTGGTGTCGATCAGGTCGTCGATCAGCCGTTGGATCTCCGGGGAGCCGATCTCGTCGGGCTCCACCTCCCGGCCGGCCTCGCGCAGCACGGGGTCGCCGATCTGGACGACCTCGCGAACGCTCACTCGCCGTCCCGCATCGGCAGCCGGACGCCGCGCTCGTCGGCGACGGCGATCGCCCGCTCATAGCCGGCGTCCGCGTGCCGCATCACCCCGG
>DATAOX010000075.1:0-2511 GCA_036265555.1 Solirubrobacterales bacterium | reverse complement strand
CATCAAGCCCGAGAACGTGATGCTGCACGACGGCAGCGCGCTGGTGGCCGACTTCGGCATCGCGCTGGCGGTGTCGAGCGCGGGCGGCGGCTCCCGGATGACCGAGACCGGGATGTCCCTCGGCACACCGCACTACATGAGTCCCGAACAGGCCATGGGCGAGCGCGAGATCACCGCCCGGAGCGACGTGTACGCGCTCGGCGCGATGACCTATGAGATGCTGGTGGGCGAGCCGCCCTTCACCGGCCCCACCGCGCAGGCGATCGTGGCGCAGGTGTTGACGGAGGAGCCGCGTCCACTCGTCGTGCGCAGGCGCTCGATCCCGCCGGAGGTCGAGGAGACGGTCCTCACGGCGCTGGAGAAGCTGCCGGCCGATCGGTTCGGGTCGGCCCAGGAGTTCGCCGCCGGGTTGAGTGGATCGCGCACCGCCCCCCGCACGGGCACACGAGGCCGCCCGGCGGTCGCGCCGCAGCCCTCCTGGCGTCGCTCGATACCGCTGGCGCTGGGCGCAATCGCCCTGGCCGTCGCGGCCTATCTGCTCGGCGCCCGCCGGTCTCACTCCGCCGTCCTGCCCCTCAGCTTCGGTCAGGCCATCAAGGTCACCTGGGATCCCGGCCTCGAGGTGTTGCCGGCGATCTCGCCCGACGGCAAGATCGTCGCGTACGCCAGCGGGACGTCGACCCGGATGCGCGTCTTCGCGCGGCCGGTGGCGGGCGGCCGCGGTATCGCGCTCACCGATGACACCGCCCAGGTCCAATCGCATCCCCGCTGGTCGCCGGATGGGAGCCGAGTCCTGTTCCTCGAGCGGGGTGGGGTCGTCAGCGTCCCCGCCACCGGCGGTGTCGAGAAGCCGGAGGTTCCTCCGGGCCGGACCGGTCCCGTCATCTCCGCCGCCTGGTCGCCCGACGGCGCCCGCATCGCGTATGTCATCGGCGACTCGCTCTTCGTCCGCGATGCCAAGGGCGACTCGCGCGGGATCGCCCGGGTGTTCGAGGCGCATGGCTGCAGCTGGAGTCCCGACGGCGCGTCGATCGCGTGCTCGTCGGGCAACGCGATTGCCCTCACGATCGGGCCGCTGTTCGGCAACGTCTCGCCCAGTAAGATCGTCACGGTGCGCGTGGTTGACGGACGGGTCGTGCCGCTCACCGACAGCCTCGCGGTCAATCTGAGCCCGGTCTGGTCGCCGGATGGGCGCTGGCTCTACTACGTCTCCAATCGCTACGGCCCGAAAGACATCTTTGCCCAGGAAATGGCGGGCGGAGCGCCACGGGGCGTGGCGGAGAGGGTCACCACGGGACTCAATGCCCACACCATCTCGCTCTCGGCCGATGGCCGGAGGCTGGCCTATGCCGAGCTCGACGTCGAGAGCAACGCCTGGTCGCTGCCGATTCCAGCGCATGCGACCGCATCGGCCCCCGCCGCGACGCGGCTCACCCACGGCTCCCAGTTCGTGGAGGCGGTGGAGTTCTCATGGGACGGCCGCTGGCTGTACTACGATTCCGACCTGAGCGGCAACATGGACCTCTATCGGATGGCCCTGCCCGCCGGCGCGCCCGAGCGGCTGACCACCGATTCCAGCGACGACTTCTGGCCGTCGCCGTCACCGGACGGACGAGAGGTCGCCTTCCACTCCTGGCGCGGCGGGTCGCGGGATATCTGGGTGATGCCGCTCGACGGCGGTCCGGTCCAGCGGGTGACGTCCTCACCGGCCCAGGAGGCATTGGCCCGATGGTCGCCGGAAGGAAATCGGCTGGCGTACTGCATCTTCACGGGGCGCGGCGGCATCCGCACGGTGCGCCGGGTCAACGGCGTCTGGCAGCAGCCGGTGGAGCGGCTCGACCGCGGGTTCTTCCCGCGCTGGTCGCCCGACGGACGAACCCTGTCGTTCAGCAGCGCGCTCGTCAATGGATCGCTCTGGACGATGCCGGCCGACTCGGGCGCGCCGAGACTGATCGCCGATACGACCGGGCCCCAGGCCCTCTTGGGCGACGTACCCTGGTGGGGGGAGGATGGGCATGCGATCTACACGCGAAGCTCCGATGCGGAGGGACGCACGTCGTTCTGGTCCATTCCCCTCGACGGCGGTTCACCCCGCCGGCTCTTCTCCTTCGACGTCAACGGAATCGCCCCCTCGCGCGGGGGCTGGGGGTTCCACCGGAATCAGGTGGTCTACGCCGCACCGGAAGCGCGCAGCGACATTTACGTGCTCGAGGTGAATAGGTGAGCCTCGAGCGCCGCAGGGCCGCGGTCTACCTCGCCGAGGACCCGAAGCATCACCGCAAGGTGGCGGTCGAGGTCCTCGACCCCGAAGGGGAGCGCTAGCGTGTGACCGACGTACCGTCCCGACTCACTGCGGCGCTGATCGATCGCTACCGCATCGAGCGCGAGCTCGGCGCGGGCGGCATGGCCACCGTGTATCTCGCGGAGGATCTCAGGCACGACCGCAAGGTCGCCATCAAGGTGCTCAAGCCCGAGCTCGCCGCGGTCATCGGCGCCGAGCGATTCCTCCGT
>DATAOX010000074.1:0-15467 GCA_036265555.1 Solirubrobacterales bacterium | reverse complement strand
CTCGCGTACCGGGTGATCCTGTTCTGGCTTCCGCTGGTCGTCGGCGGCATCGCGTTCGCCGCGCTGCGCCGCGATATGCCGGGAAGCTACGAGTTCGCATCCTGCGCTCCGGCCATCGCGGCCCAGTCCGCCTGACGGCGGCACCCCGGCCTACTCGTCGCGGAGCTCAGCCGGTCCCGACGAACTTGTAACGGCCGCGAACCTGAGCGCTGGTGAGCGAGCCACCGGGCACCTGCGTCGTCTTCACTCGCTTGAGGTGCCTGCCACTGACATGCATCTTCTTCTGAGACCAGACGACCAGTGTGCAGGCACCTGCGCGCTTGCCACACTTGCGCTTCTTGCCGGTCAGCGTGATCCCGTTGGTCCGCGTATGCAGCGTCCGGAGCTTCCCGGGCACTGCGCGAGGAGTCGGATGCGACAAAGCCCTGTACAGGCTGGTCGGAGGCGACAGCGGCGTTCCAGCCGGGCACTCCACTGGATTGAGGGTGCCGGAGAAGGGCTTGGGGTCAGGGTCGAAGGGACCCTCGAACAGGTGCGGGTTGCCGCAACTAATCTCCCATTGCCACCAAGCGCCACCCCAGTGATGCTGCTCTTGGACGGAGCGCTGGATTCCGGCCTGCGTAGTCGCGTTTGGCCCTATGTCGACCCCCCACTCGCCAAGCCACACCGGTGCCTTGTATTGCGCAGCTCGCTTGGCAATCTGCCTGGCCTCTTTCTTCAGCTTCCTTCGGAACTGCGCTGGACTTGGGTCCGCGTGACTGACGCCTCCGTAGAGGTGCGGAGCAAAGGCGATGTTCCGGTCCCGCGTGAAGCCCGGGGTCGGCGACCCGAGTTTAAGCCCGGACGAACGCCAGGTTATGTTCGGCTCGAAGAAGACGATGTGCTTGCGTCCATGGCGCCGTTTCTCGGCCCTGCGGATCGCCTTGATCGTCTTCTTGTTGAACCGATCCATTATGTGGATCAGGTTGTGGCGATTGATTCCTCCGCCGTCCGGCGCGTTGAGGATGTCGAAGCCGGCGACGGCCCGTTGCTTCGCGAGCACTCCCGCCAGCTTGCCCCACGTCTTCGAGTAGGCCTTTTGGATGCCGTTGCGATTGCGCCAGAAGTTCGTCCACGCCGCCTTGACCGCGGCCGAGCGCTTCCCTTCGGACGCGATGCAGGTCGTCTTGCCGTTGGTGAATGTCGCCCACTTCGGCGCTCCGTCCCAACCATGAGTGGGCCGCAGCCCCTTCGGGCATTTCGCTCCGCGGTGTGTGAACACGTACTTGCTCCACCCGTCGTTGTGCATGTCGACGACTGTGTACATGCCGTAACTGGCAGCGCGGGAGATGGTTTGCTTGATCTTCGATACGTAGGCGGAACTCAGCTTTCCGCGCTGGGGCTCCAGGGCTGACCAGTTGATCACGAGCCGAATCGCATTTATCCCCAGGCCCCGCATCCGCGCGAGATCCGTATTGGTCAGCGTCGGGGCCCCCGCGAGATTTTTGTTCGCCTGGTAGTTGTCCTGCAGGGACGACACGTTCATCGCACGAAGAGTCACCTGGCGTCCGTTGCCGTCGACAATCGCCGCGTGCTTGCCGTGGCTGGCATGAATTGGCTTCAACCCGGCTGCGCCCGCCATCGCCGGCCCGGCGATCAGGACGCAGGCGAGTGCGACGAGCGCTACGGATGACCTAAGGACTAGTTTCACCACGAGTATCAGTATCGGCCGTATGCCACGGAGCTTGAATCCCTCGATCGCCTGATGCGTCTCAGTCGATCGGAGGACCAAGCGTTGTACCCAGCCCGCCAGACGACGCGATGACACTAGCAGCAAGTGCGGCGGGTCTTCGGCTGCGCGCCTTCCTTGGTGTGGTCGACCCCTGAAAAAAAGCCGCTATGAGCGCGTTTCTGGGGTTTGAATCAGTCGAGATCCCAGCCGAAGTAAACCTCGGCCTTCGCGAGCTTGTCGCCCCTGAAGGTGAGGACCTCAGTGTTGCGGAACCGGTGGCCGTCCTCCTTTGTCAGCTCGTAGGTGACGATCACCTCGTCGCCCGATTCGATCAGCCGCACGTAGTCGAACGACTTCGTCGTTCCCGCGTTCGGCCAGCAGCGCTCGAAGTACCGCTCGCGGTCGATTCCCGGGTCCGATGGGCTGTAGAAAGTGAAGTCGTCTGCCAGCAGGTCCTCGATGAGCTGGCGATCCTCGGACTCGTAGGCGCGATAGGTATCGCGCGCCAATTGCAGTCGGTCGGTCATGGCGCCTCCTCGATTCGGTTCCTCCGTAGGACCGCCCGCCTCGGCCGAATTCATCGCCGGCCGTCCGTCGCCTTCACGAGGCGCTCCGCGAGGCGGTTCATCCCACGCCTGCGCGCGGCCTTCGCGCCGCCCGCGTAGTCGGTCGCCTTGTCCGTCGGGCGCCTTACCTTCACCGTCCGCAGCGTGGCGAGGTCCTTGAACATTCGCAGGTCGTCCGCGCCCTCCAGAAGGGCGCCGGACAGGCGGGGCGGGCGTTCACGGACGGCGTTCTCGATCGCGGACTCGAGCGAGCCGCGGCGTCGCAGGAGCTCGGCGGCGGTCTTCTCGCCCACTCCCTTCGCGCCTGGGATCCCATCCGAGGGATCACCGCGCAAGGCGATGAAGTCCGGCACGAGCTCCGGCGGGATGCCGTATCGGCGCTTGACCTCGGCGGCGTCGACCAGCTCTCCGCCCCGCACGCCGGTTCTGACGTAGAGCACATGCACCTTCGCGGTCACGCACTGGAACAGGTCGCGGTCGCCGGTCATCAGCAGGGCCCTTCCCCCGGCCTTCTCCTCGACCTTCGCCAGTGAGCCCATGACGTCATCCGCCTCGAGCTCCTCGTCGATGACGGAGCTCCAGGCGAACGCGCCGAAGAACTGCGGCGCATCGGCGAACTGCGGCCCGAGATCGCCGGGCACCGGCGGGCGATCCGCGTGATAGGGCTCGTACAGCTCGACTCGATAGCGCGCGGCGTCGGGACCGAAGCACAGGACCACCGCTCGCGGCTTGTGCTCTTCGACCTCGCGAAGGAGCAGATTCGTCGTCCCCAGGAGCGCGTTGACGGCCTTCCCCTCGGCGTCGGTGATCGACTTCGGCAGCGCGAAGAACGCCCGGTAGAGGAGCGACGGGGCGTCGACGATCAGCAGCGGTGCGGGCATGCGCCCAGCTTAGGCGGCAAACGACTGTAGGCTCGCACGGCCAGCGACCCGGTGAGCCAGCGATGCCATTGACCCACGTCCCCGTCGCGCCCCTCCCCCCGGAGCGATTTCGCGAACTGCTGGGCGCGCGCTACACGGAGATCGAGGACATGATCGCGCGCGGGGAGGAGCTGTTCGCCGGTCGCGCCGTGTGGCACATCAATTCGACCGCTCGCGGCGGCGGCGTCGCGGAGCTCCTTCAGTCGCTCCTCGCCTACGCGCGGGGCGGCGGCGTCGACGCCCGGTGGGTGGTCGTCGACGGCAACCCCGACTTCTTCCACATCACCAAGCGGATCCATAACCGCCTGCACGGCTCGAGTGGCGACGGCGGCCCGCTCGGCGACGCCGAGCACGAGATCTATGAGAACACGCTTCGGGAGAACGCTGAGGAGCTCGCGGCCACGGTCGCCGCGCCCGACATCGTGTTCCTGCACGATCCGCAGACGGCCGGGTTGGTGGACCCGATCCGCGCAACCGGGGCGACGGTGGTCTGGCGCTGCCACGTCGGGCTCGATCTGCCGAACGACCTGGCGCGCGAGGCGTGGCAGTTCCTCCGCCCGTACGTGGAGAACGCCAACGCGTACGTCTTCTCGCGGAAGGAGTTCGTCTGGGAGGGGCTGGCGAGCGACAAGGTGTGGATCGTCGCCCCGTCGATCGACGCCTTCTCGCCAAAGAACCAGGGGCTCGAAGCGGAAGCCGTGCGGGCGATCCTCGGGATCGCGGGAATCCGCGGCGAGGGTGAGCCGATCAACGCGACGTTCGTCCGCGAGGACGGAACCCCGGGACGCGTCGATCGCGCCGGCGAGATGTTCCAGGACGAGCCGGTCCCAGACGACGCCCGGCTGATCACCCAGGTGTCCCGCTGGGATCGCCTGAAGGACCCGATCGGTGTATTGCGCGGCTTCGTCGAGCACCTTGCGGACACGGATGCCCACCTGTTGCTCGCCGGCCCATCGGTGGCCGCGGTCGCGGACGATCCGGAGGGCGCAGAGGTGCTGGCCGAGGTCGACGCGTACCGGCGCGAGCTGGATCCGGCCTTCAGGCGGCGGGTGCACATGGCGGCGCTGCCGATGGAGGACGTCCAGGAGAATGCCGCGATCGTGAACGCGGTCCAGCGGCGTTCCGACATCGTCGTCCAGAAGAGCCTCGCGGAGGGGTTCGGCCTCACGGTCGCCGAGGCGATGTGGAAGTCGCGTCCCGTTGTCGCCACCAGGGCCGGCGGCATCCAGGACCAGATCGCCGACGGCCGGAGCGGAGTGCTGCTGGACGATCCGCACGATCTCGCCACCATGGGAGCCGTACTGCGGCGGCTTCTCGACGACCCCGCATTCGCGCGGCAGTTGGGGGACGCGGCGCGCCGACGGGTCGAGGAGCACTTCCTCGGCACGCGGAGCCTGATCCAGTACGAGCAGCTGCTGGCGCAGCTCCTGCGCCAGGTGGGCGCGGCCGCCTAGCCCCGGCGCGGCCGAGTACGGCCCACTAGTCTCGGCGGCTTGAGCCGCCCGGAGCGACTGACCTCGATGAGCCTCGTGATGGGTGCGATCGCTTCGGTCCAGCTCGGAGCGGCGGTGGCGACGACGCTGTTCGACGAGCTCGGGCCTGCTGGGACCGTCCTGCTGCGCACGGGGTTCGCCGCAGTCGCGCTGGTCGTGGTTTGGCGACCGCACCTCCATGGACGGACCCATGGGGCGCTTCGCGACGCCGCGCTCTACGGATTGACGCTCGCGGCGATGAACCTCAGCTTCTACGGCGCCCTGGATCGCATCCCGCTCGGGATCGCGGTGACGCTCGAGTTCACCGGCCCATTCGCGGTGGCGGTCGCGGGCTCGAGACGGGCAAGCGATCTGCTGTGGGTGGCGCTGGCGGCGGCGGGAATCGTGCTGCTCTCGCCGGGGGTCCACGGCTCGCTCGACACGACCGGGGCCCTGCTCGCGCTCCTGGCCGGGGTCTTTTGGGCGGCGTACATAGTGCTGGCCGCCCGCGTCGGGCGCGCGTTCAGCGGCGGGCAGGGGCTCACCCTCGCGATGCTGGTGGCGACGCTGGTGCTGCTGCCCAGCGGGATCGTGGCGGGCGGAAGCGACCTCGGGGATCCGGCGCTTCTCGCGGCGGGGCTCGCCATCGCGCTCCTCAGCTCGGCGATCCCGTACTCGCTCGAGCTCGAGGCCCTCCGCCGGCTGCCGAAGGGGACGTTCGGCGTGCTGATGAGCCTGGAGCCGGCGGTGGCGGCGCTCGTCGGGCTGGTGGCTCTGGGACAGGAGCTGAGCGCCGACGAGGTGGTGGCGATCGCGCTCGTCGTGGCCGCGAGCGCCGGCGCGCTCAGCGCTGCGCGGACGCCGTCGCCGGTGGAGGCCTGAGGGCCGTCACCTCTCCGCGGAGTGGCGCGACTCGTACCCGCGGCAGCTCGTCACGGGCAGGCGGGGGTATCGCGGGAACGAGGGATCGGCGCGGGAGCGCTCGCAGAGCGAGAAGGTTGAGCCGCGCGTGTTCTTGACGATTCGCTGGTGGACGCACGAATCGCACAGGCCGGCAGGCGGTCGACGCACACGGCGAAGTATCGCGGCCTCGTTACTTCACTTTGTATAGTCGATTCCGTGACCACCTTCCGGCGGCTACTCGGCTTCCTGCGTCCATACCGGCGCGCGGTCGTGGGCTCGCTCGGGTTCGCCTGGCTGGCGATGGGCATGACGGTGCTCATCCCGTGGCTCGTCGGGCAGAGCATCAACGCGATCGAGAGCCATGACCGGGGGCAGATCCTCCCCCTTGTAGCGGCGATCTTCGGTGCCGGCGTGCTGCGGCTGGGGCTCACCGTGGTCCGGCGGCTGATCGCCGGCAAGGTGTCAGTCGCGGTCGAGTTCGACCTGCGCGAGCTCATGTACCGGCATCTGCAGTCGCTGGAGCTCGGGTTCTTCGACTCGCAGCAGACCGGCCAGCTCATGTCGCGGGCGACGGTGGACCTGCAATCGATCCGCTTCTTCCTCGGGTACGGACTGATCTTCCTGACGCAGAACGCGCTGACGCTCGCGCTCGCGAGCGCGGTGATGTTCACGATCAAGCCGGATCTGGCGGCGCTGGCGCTCGCTCCAGTGCCGTTCGTGGTCCTCTCGGCGATGCGGTACAGCCGCCGATCGCGCCCAGCTGTGCAGGAGATCCAGCAGCGGCTGGCCGAGCTCACGGCGGAGGTCGAGGAGTCGATCTCCGGGATCCGAATCGTCAAGGCGTTCGCGCGCGAGCGGCACATGCTCGGGCGGTTCCGCCACTCGGTGCGGCGCGTCTTCGACCAGAACATCTACTCGACCCGCCTGCAGGCCTTCTACTCGCCGCTGCTTGGGTTCCTGCCGAGCCTGGGCCTCGCGGTGGTGCTCCTCGTCGGCGGACGCGAGGTGGTCAGCGGCGGGCTCTCCCTCGGAGACTTCGCGGCGTTCTACACGTACCTGATCATGCTGACTGCCCCGATGCGGGTGCTCGGGATCTCGCTCGGCATGGCGCAGCGGGCGGTGGCCTCCGGAAACCGGGTGTTCGAGATCCTGGATCGCGAGCCGCGTGTGTCGAGCCCGCCGGACGCGCCCGCGCTTCCGGACGGGCCCGGGACCGTCGAGCTGCAGGGGGTGACGCTCGCTTATGACGGGGGAGCGCCGGCACTGGAGGACGTCGACCTCGACGTCGAGGCCGGGCGCACGGTCGCGCTCGTCGGCCCCTCCGGGTCGGGCAAGACCAGCTTGGTCGCGCTGCTGGCACGCCTCTATGACCCGACCCGAGGGAGGGTGCTCGTGGACGGCGCCGACCTGCGGAGGGTAGACGTGCGCTCGCTTCGCTCGCAGATCGCGTTCGTCGCCGATGACAGCTTCCTGTTCTCGGCAACCGTCGCCGAGAACATCGCGTACGCGCGCCCCGGCGCGACGCGCGAGGAGATCGAGGTCGCGGCGCGGCGGGCCCAGGCGCACGGGTTCATCGAGCGCCTCCCGGACGGCTATTCGACCCTGGTCGGTGAACGCGGCCTGACGCTCTCGGGCGGGCAGCGGCAGCGGATCGCGATCGCGCGAGCGCTGCTGGCGGACCCACGGATCCTGATCCTCGACGACGCGACGTCCTCGGTCGACGCGCGAACGGAGACGGAGATCAAGCGCGGATTGCGAGAGGTGATGGCGGGCCGGACGACGTTGATCGTCGCCCACCGGATGTCGACCATCTCGCTTGCGGACGAGGTGGTCGTGATGGACGGCGGACGGATTGTCGATCGCGGCATGCACGCCGACCTCCTGGAGCGATGCCCGCTCTACGCGGAGATCGCCGAGCACGGAATGGAGGACGCGGTCTTCCTGCAGCGGGACCTCGAGCGGCGGGAGGAGGTGGCGCGGCTGTGAGCGGCTCGGAGGACGGCCGCCGAAGCGCGGCACGCGATGGCGACCGGCCGGAGCACGGGCGCCCGCCCGTCGAGGACCCGATCACCCAGGAGGATCCGGAGACCCAGGGGTCGGAGGTGGCCGAGGCCACCGAGGACCAGGCAAACCAGCCGGGGCGCTTCGCCGCGATCTTTCTGCTGTTCCGCGATCTGTGGCGACTGCTTCGGGGCGAGGAGCAGCGGACGCGCAAGCTGAAGTGGCTGTTCGGGCTGCTGCGCCCCTACCGGGGGCGAGTCACGGTCATGGCGGTCGCGCTCCTGGTCGCCACGGCCGCGGGGCTCGCGCCGCCCTACCTCGCGGGCGTGGCAATCGACAACGGGATCAAGGCGGGCGATCTCAGCACCCTCGACTGGATCGTGGCGGCCTACATCGCCTCGGCTCTGTTGTTCTGGGCGGCGACCTACGCGCAGACGTATCTAGTCGGCTGGGTGGGACAGCGCGCGCTTCAGAATCTGCGGGAGCAGATCTACACGCACCTGCAGACGATGTCGATCGGGTTCTTCACCCGCCGCAAGCCGGGGGTGCTGATCTCGCGACTGACGAACGACGTGGAGGCGCTCGACACGCTCGTGACCGATGGCGTGGTCACGCTGATATCCAGCACCCTCACGCTGCTCGGCGTGGTGGTGATCCTGCTGTTCCTGGACCTGCCGCTGGCGCTGGTCACCTTCGCGACGTTCCCGATCCTGGCGCTCGGAAGCGTCGTGTTCCGAATCGCGTCGGCGGGCGCCTACCGGCGAACGCGAGAGAAGATCGCGAACATCACCGCGTACCTGCAGGAGACGCTCTCGGGGGTGCGGGTGGTGCGGAGCTTCGCGCAGGAGCCGCGGCATCTCAGGCGGATGGGGGAGCTCAACCAGGAGAACCGGCAGGCGAACATGGCCACCGTCTACCTCAACGCCGCGTACTTCCCGGCGGTGGAACTGCTGTCCGCGATCGGGACCGGCGTGATCCTCCTGTACGGCGGCTACCGGGCGCTCAACGGGGATATTCAGATCGGGGTGCTGGTCGCGTTCGTCGGGTATCTCAACGCCTTCTTCGATCCGATCCAGCAGATCTCGCAGCTCTACACGACGTACCAGCAGGGGATGGCCGCGCTGGACAAGATCTTCGACCTTCTGGAGACGAAGCCGGACATGGTGGACAAGCCCGGGGCGCTCGACCCGGGTCGAATCCGCGGCGAGATCGAGATGCAGGGGGTGCGGTTCTCGTACGGGGGCGACTCCGATCTCGCGCTCGATGGGATCGATCTGCAGGTTCCGGCCGGGCAGACCGTCGCGCTGGTGGGCGAAACGGGTGCGGGGAAGTCCACGTTCGCGAAGCTGGTGGCGCGGTTCTACGACCCCCAGGAGGGACGGGTGCTCGTCGATGGGCACGACCTGCGGGACCTGAGCTCGACGGCAGTGCGCAGGCAGCTGGGAATCGTGCCGCAGGAGGGATTCCTCTTCTCCGGGACCGTGCGGGAGAACATCGCGTTCGGCCGGCCCGATGCGTCCGAGGAGGAGATTCGGGCGGCCGCCGCGGCCGTGGGCGCCGACCGGTTCATTGCGCGGCTGCGAAGCGGATACGAAACGGAGATCGGGGAGCGCGGCGTCCAGCTCTCGGCGGGTCAGCGGCAGCTGATCGCGTTCGCGCGGGCGCTGTTGGCGGAGCCTCGGATCCTGATCCTCGACGAGGCGACGTCGAACGTCGACGTACGGACCGAGCGGATCATTGAACAGGGGCTCGAGCGGCTGCTCCTCGGTCGCACGGCGATCGTGATCGCGCACCGCCTGTCGACAATTCGCCGCGCGGGCCGGATCGTGGTGCTCGAGCACGGGCGGATCGCCGAGGCCGGGACGCACGAGGAGCTGATCGCCGCGGGCGGCGCCTACTCGCGCCTATACGGCGCGTGGGCGGAGTCGGCGGCGGCCTAGCTCGACCGACTAGGGCGAGACGCCCCCGGAGCCGCCGGTCCCGCCGCTTCCGGTCCCGCCGCCGGCCCCGGTGCCGCCGCCAGTCCCACCGCCGGTCCCACCGCCGCTGCTGCCTCCGCTGGGCGCGGGCGGCGTCGACGCCGGCGGCGGCGGCGGTGCCGTCGTCGTCGGGACCGCGGTGGTGGTCACCGGCGGTGCCGTCGTGGTCGGGACCGCGGTGGTGGTCGCCGTCGTCGGCACGGCGGTCGTCGTCGTGCCCGTTTGCGCGTGGCGGGCTCTTCCGGTGCCGCAGTCCTTCATGCCGTAATCCGTGGCCGCCCGCTCGGCGTTCGAACGGGCGCCCGCGAGCTCCGACTCGGCGGCCGTGGTATCGGCATTGGCCGCGACCGCGCTGTTCTCCCGAGTGAGCGCGTCGACCTCGTTCTTCAGCGCGGTGAGGAAGTCATTGAGGGTGGAGCGGTCCTGACTGGGCGCCTTGAGCGCCTGCAGCGACTGCAGCTCGCTGCGGACGATGTCGAGCTCCTGTGAGACCTGAGTCGACTGGTCGCCGGTCGTGGTGCCGCTGCCCAGCGTGGCGATGGCGGTGTTCGCCTCCGCGCAGATCGCATCGGCCTGCTTGATGAGCGCCGCCTTGCTCATCGGAGTGGACCCACTGGGACCGCTGGCGCCACTGGGCCCGCTTGCGCCGGTCACCGTCGCGGAACTGCCCCCTCCGCAACCGGCGAGAAGGATCGCGCCGGCGGCCCCGCCGAGCGAGAGATATGCACGCCTCCTCCACATTGAGCGGGATCAAGGTAGCAAGGGATCAAGGGGGTGATGGATGGAAAACCCACGCATAGCTACGGTTTTCCACCCGTCAGCGCCCGCCACTGCGCTGGAGAAACGACTCAGACAGCCTCCGCGTCGCCGGTCGGACGCGCGCGCCGATGGCCGTTCCGCCCTCCATAGGTGGAGGTCTGCGAATGGCAGTTCGCGCACAGGAGCTCGAGATTCTCGAGCCGATTGTCCGAGCCATCCCCGTTGAGATGGTGGAGCTGCATGTTCAGCGGTTTCCCGAGCCACTCACTGATCCCGCATAGCTCGCATCGGTTTTCTTTTAGCCCAGCCTTCAGGAGACGCTGCTTCAGATGAGTACGGCTGGTCTGCGGGCGGTTCGCCACGAGGAGAACCTCGATCGGAAGTTCCCGAGGTCGGGACACCACATCACCGCGAGCGACAGCGTGGTGCCAGGTGGCGAGGTTGAAACCGAACTGAGCCGCACACATTCGGATCGAGAGACCGGTGTCATACGTGCGCTGGATCTCCGCCCAGTCGTAGCGACGCGAAAACCGCTCATCGGGTGGCTCCCCGAGCCGTCTGACGTGGAATGCCACCGTGGTCTTGGAGACGTCGAGCCTTGCGGCGATCTCTCTCTGCGAGAGCCCTTGCTCGTACAGCAGCCGGACGGCTTCGCGTGTGACTCCCGGCGGCCGCTTTGGGCCGGGGTTTCGCCTCCTCATACGAACAGATGTTCGCATCCGAACCGGACGGAACGGTGCGGTCCCAACCGTTTATCGCCGGCGCGCGACCGATTTGAACCTAAGTCACTGGGGAGGCAGGAATTGAACCCGCGCTTCGAGGGCCAGAACCTCGCGTGCTGCCGCTACACCACTCCCCAAGGTTGGGGTTCGAATAGCCCGACTCAGCAGAGCGGCCGTACCGAACCCGTTAAGCCTAGCCGGAAGCGACAGCGCTGAGATCCGAGTCCACGTCCGCGAGCGCGTCCTTCTTGCCCGACACGTCGGCGCCCGATTCCAGCAGCCGGCGGGCGTGCTCCAGGTCCTCTGAGCGGTCCACGCTGAGTGCCGCGGCGACCTTTCCGCCGTCCAGATACCAGACGAGGAACTCGCCGGAATCCGGCGTTCCACGCCACACCAGCTCGTCCCAGCGCTGCGCCGGGCCAACGTATTCCAGGCTCGCCCAGTCGGCCAGGTCGCTGAAGAAGTACGGGACCACCCGGTACGGCGCCTCCGCCCCCATCATCGCCTTCGCGGCGTGCTGACCCTGCTGGAGTCCGACGTCCCAGTGTTCAACCCGCAGCCGCCGGCCGTGGATCACGCTGTCGTACGAGCACACGTCGCCCGCGGCGAAGATCCCATCGACCGACGTCTCCAGCTTCTCGTCGCACGTGATCCCGTTCTCGACCGCGATCCCGGCCCGCTCCGCCAGCGTCGTCTCGGGGTGCACGCCGGCTCCGATCACGACCGCCCCACACTCGATCTCTCGCCCGCCCTTCGTCCTGATCGCCCGCACACGGCCGTCGCCGACAAACGACTCGAGCTCCTGCCCGCCCAGGACCTCGATCCCGTGTGAGGTCAGGACGTCGTGGAAGTACCGCCCCGGCTCGGTGCCGAACACCCGCTCGAAGGTGACGTCCTCGAGCATCACGACCGTGCACTTCACGCCGATCGCCGTGAGCGATGCCGCCACCTCGCATCCGATGAAGCTCCCGCCGATCAACACCACGTGGCCGGCCTCCTTCGCATCCTCGCGGATCGCCTCGGAGTTTCCGATCGTTCGGAGGTAGTGGATCCCCTCCAGCTGCGCGCCGTCGAGGTGGTGCAGGATGTTCACCCGTGCGCCGGTGGCGATCAGGGCCTTTCCGAACCGAACCTGCTCCCCTGACTGCAGCTTCGCCGTCCGCTCGCCCACATCGAGCGACATCACGTTCGTCTCCGTGAGGAGCTCCACGTCGTTCTCCCCGTACCACTCAGGGCTGTTGACGTAGGTGTTCTCCTCCGCTGCCTCTCCGCGCAGGAACTCCTTGGAGAGCGGCGGTCGCTCGTAGGGCACGTGCGGCTCGCGCCCGACCAGGAGGATCGATCCGTCCGCGCCCTCCCGGCGAAGCGTCGCCGCGGAGTGGGCACTGGCATACCCTCCGATCAGTAGGAAGTCGACCTCTCGATCCGCCACTAATCGAGCTTAGTGCCTATCCGCGGCCGATCCTTACCCGCTCTCGCTGCCGTCCGGCCCGAAGTAGGCCTTCAGCTCGTCCTCCATCCCGGGGTCCAGCACCGCAAGCACCTCGTCGCCCGACTCGAGCACCGTGTCCGGACTAGGGACGAACCCGGTCCCATCGCGCAGCACCGAGATCAGCAGGCTCCCATCCGGCAGCTCGAGATCGGCCACCCGACGTCCCGCGACCGGCGAATCCTCCCCAAGGAGGAGCTCGATGATCTCCAGCCGCTCGCGCGGCAGGTCCAGCAGGTGGACGAGCCCGTACTTCGGGACCTCATGCTCGATCAGCCGCAGGATCAGGTCCGTAGCCGAAACCACCGGCGCGATCCCCAGGAGCTCGAACCACTGCTTGTTGCGCGGGTTGTTCACCCGCGCGATGACCTGGTCGACCTTGTACTTCTCCTTAGAGACCTGGCAGATCAGCATGTTGTCCTCGTCATCGCCGGTCACCGCGATCACGAGGTCCGCCCGCGAGACTCCCGCCCGGTCGAGGACCCAGAGCTCCGAGCCGTCCCCGTACTGCACGTTGTGCTCGAGCTCCTGCTCGACGGTGAGATAGCGATCCCGATCGTTCTCGATCACCGTTACCTCGTGCCGCTTGTCCAGGAGCTCGCGCGCCAGGTTCCAGCCGACCTTCCCCGCACCGACGATCAATACGTACATCGCTCCCCCTATTGCGCCGCGACCTTCGCAGCCGCCTCCTTCACCTCGGTCTCGAGCATCTCGATCGCCACCCTCGTCGGGCAGATCGTGTGCAGCCCCTGCTGCTCGTACCACTCCGCCCGATACGGGTCCAGGATCCGCGCGATCACCGTCGGCACCTCGAATCGCCCCATCGCGATCTGCGCGATGACGATGTTCGTATTGTCACCGTCGGTGGAGGCAACGAAAGCGTCCGCTCGTTCGATCCCCGCCTCCTGGAGCGCCTCGATCTCCAGGGCCGTGCCCACCGTGAACTGCCCGCCAACGTCCTCCCAGGACTTCTCGAGCCCGATCTCGAGCCGCGCGTGTGCCTCGGGGTCCTCGTCCAGACACGAGACCGCGTGCCCGTCGCGCAGCATCGAGCGCGCCAGAGATGACCCGACGCGACCCGCACCGACGATCACGATGAACACAACCCTGGATGCTACTCAGCGCCGAGCGCCTCACGGCCGAAGCCCGTGCCGACCGGATGACGGATTGTCGCGCACGCCGGCCGCTCCGGCGGGCGCCGTCACCAGCACCGGGCAGGGCGCCTTCTTCAGCACGTATTCGGTGACCTCCCCGACCTCCGGTGGCCGCGATCCGCCGATGCCGCCCAGGACTGCGCCGCCCCTCATCCGGCTGGGCGGCTCACCGCCCATCACGATCACCTCCACACTCCGCCGGCGCGCCTCTTCCACGATCCCCGCCCCCACGCTCCGAGCCGTGATCACCGCCGTCTCGACGTCGACCGACTCGTACTCCTCCCCGACCTCCTTGGCCCGCTTGAGCGCCCCCTTTGCCGCCTTGACCCGGTCGTCCGGTGGGGGCGCATCCAGCGGGACCGTGAGGGGCAGATCCATCACGTAGATCACATCCAGCCGCGGACGCTCCTCGCCGGGCTCGTCCGCCGCGTCCGCCAGCCGGCCGGCGGTCCCGACGATGTCGTCGTCCAGCTTCGTCCCGAACACCGGGACCAGAATGCTCGCGTACTCGGCCTCCTGCACGTCCCTGCGCAATGCCTGCTCGGGTACGGACACTCGCTTCGTCAGCGTCGTTCCCTCCACGACCTTCCGGTAGACGACGTACGCGATCAGCCCGAAGACCATCCACCCCCCTCCGACCCACCGGGCTCTGGAATGGAAGACGATCACGGCCACCCACAGCAGGGACATGAGCACCGCACCCAGGAGCGCGGGAATCGGCAGCGCGCGCCCGCGGAAGCGCACGTCGAACGGGATCCTGTACGGCCGTTCGCGGTCCGCCTCCGACCACCGCAGTCGCAGGATGGACAGGTGGGCGATCGCGATCGCGAGCGTGGCCCCGAACGCGTAGATCTCGGCGAGCAGGCGAACATCCGTCGGAATCGCAAGCGCCATGGCAATCACGCCGGCCATGAGGATGGCCATGTAGGGGGTCGCGCGCGGGCTCAGCTGGCCCAGCCAACTCGGCACCTGGCGGTTCCTGGCCAGCGCGTACACGTGCCGCGACAGCCCGAGCATGGAGGTCGACGCCGCCCAGGTGAGCACGACGGGCGCCACGGCGACGACCCCGATCTGGAACAGGACCGACAGCCAGTGCGGCTTGTAGCTCATGACGACCCCGAGAACGGGCTCCTCGATGAAGCGTTCCCCCAGCGCCGTGTGGGCTCCGTGCGGTCCCTCTACCACCGGTACCGCCATCAGCGCGATCGCCGCCATCCCGGCGTACATCAGAGGAAGGAGCACCGCGCTCCCGCCGACGACACGCCTGAGATCCCGCCGCCGCCAGCTGAAGTCCGGCGCCAGGTCGGAGGCGGCCTCGATCCCGGCGAACGCAAGCGTCGCGACCGCCAGCGCCTCGACCATGTGCTTGAACGAGGGGGTCGTGAACAGGTCGATGTGGGACGTCAGCCGGTCCGGATGGAACGCCACGATCGCCCCCGCCACGATCACCGCCGCCTGTAGGAACACGTCGGCGAGCGCCACGAAGATCAGGGGGCGCTGCCGGACGTAGCGCGTGAATCCGCCGATGTTCATCGCTGCCGCTACGGCGATCACGCCCGCCGCGACGGCGATCTCCGGTCCACCCTCCGTGAATCCGCCCCAGATCGGGCCGAGGTAGTGCGCGACCGAGACGGCCGCGAACGAGACGATGATGATGTAGTCGATGAGGATCGCCCACCCGGCGATGAAGCTCACCAGCTCGTTGAAGGCGTGGCGGGCGAACGCCGACGACCCTCCCCGCTCGGCGTACATCCCGGCCCCCTCCACGTACGTGAGCACAGCCAGCACGAG
>DATAOX010000073.1:0-3367 GCA_036265555.1 Solirubrobacterales bacterium | reverse complement strand
AGTACTTCGCCGGGCTCGAGGCCGGCGAGGCGCCGCTGCGCGTCCACTTCAACGGCTCGATCTTCTACGAGGCCTCCGACGGCCGGATGCAGCTCGCAGCCATACCGTGGGACTGCTCCGTCCGCTTCGCGATGCCGGTGGACGTCTGGCGGGGGATGATCGCCGAGCACTTCCCGTTCCGGCGCTGGATCGCGCTCGATCCGGACACGGTCGAGCGCCTCGCCGCCCGGCGCGGGGATCGTGGGCTTCCGAGCTTCGACGCGGTGGTCGACGAGCTGCTCGACGAGGAGAGCTGATGAAGGCTGAGCTCGAGCGGCTCGTCGACGCGCTCCTGTACGAGGGCTACGCGCTCTACCCGTACACGCCGGGCACGACGAAGAACGCGACCCCGACGCCGTTCGGCATCATCTATCCGCCGGCATATGCCGAGCGCAACCCGTCCACGTTCGACCGATCGCGTGTCGAGTGCGTCCTGGATCCCGACGAGGACGCGGAGGTGCGGGGGGCGGTGCGGTTCCTGCAGGCGGCGGGGGAGCGTCACGAGGCCGCGGCGCGATCGCTCGACCTCGAGCCCGTACGCCTGACCGCGCTGCTGGACGGGGGCGGAGCGCCCGTGGAATTCGAGTTCGACGGCGCCCGGCGGGTGACCGGTCGAGCCCGAATCCGCGCAGAGGAGGTCCCCGAGCGCGGCCTCGTGAAGCTGATGCTGTGCGTGCACAACGCGACGCCGCTGGCCGCCGACGAGGTCGAGGAAATGGACCGGCGCGAGGCGCTCGGCGCGAGCCTGCTGTCGACCCAGATCGTCGCCGAGGTCGAGGGCGGGCGCTTCATCTCGCCCCTCGAGCGCGAGGGTGCGGCCGGGGAGGCCGCGGGGCGCTGCCGCAACGAGAACACGTGGCCGGTCCTGGCCGGCGCAGACGACGCCGCCGTTCTCGGTGCGCCGATCTTCCTGCCCGACCATCCGCGGATGGCGCCCGAGAGCCTCGGCAGCCTGTTCGACGCCACCGAGATCGAGGAGGCGCTGCTGCTTCACGTCCAAGCCCTGTCGGAGGGAGAGCGCCAGGCGATCGCCGGGCAGGACCCCGCCGTGCGGGACATGGTCGAGCGCGCCGCCTCGGCAACCCCGGAGGAGATCGTGCGCCTGCACGGCCGCCTCGAGCCCGCGGATCCCGGTCCGCCCCCCGAGCCGGGCCACCCGAACCCGGGCGAGGACGAGCTCAGCGCCGCCGGGCAGACGTTCCGCAAGGGCGGCAAGGTGGTACTGCGCCCCGCGGTCGAGCGGGACGTGTACGACAAGCTCCTCGACGGCCGGACGGCCACCATCGAGCGCATCTATCGCGACTACGAGGACGCGGTCCACATCGCGGTGACCGTTGACGGCAGCGCCGAGCAGGAGCTGTACCGCGAGACCGGGCGCTACCTGTTCTTCAAGCCCGGCGAGGTGGAGGTGATCGCGTGAGCGAGCGCACGAAGCAGATCCTGGTCGCCGGTGTGGGGAACGCCTGGCTCCGCGACGATGGCTTTGGGGGCGAGGTCGCGAAGCGGCTGCTCGAGGGCGAGCTGCCGGAGGGAGTGACGGTGCTCGACTTCGGGACCGGTGGGCTCGACCTGGCCTACGAGGTCATGCGCGGCTACGACGCGCTGGTGCTCCTCGACGTATCGAGGCAGGGCGGGGCCCCGGGGACGCTGTACGTGATGGAGCCCGATCCCGCCGACATCGAGCCGATCGAGGATGGCCACGTGGTGAATCCGCACGGGATGGACCCGCGGACCGTGCTGCGGTTCGTCAAGACCGTGGGCGGCTGGCCCGGGAAGGTGGTCGTCGTCGCGTGCGAGCCGGCCGAGGTCGAGGAGATGGGCTTCGGCCTCAGTCCGGCCGTCGCCGAGGCGGCCGCGCGGGCCGTGGCGCTGGCGCAGGAGCAGATCAGCGAGCTGCAGAGCGATGCCGCCTACGAGGGAGCGACCTGAGGCATGCACGAGCTCGCGATCTCGCAGGCGATCATCGACACGGCGCTGCGCCACGCCGACGGCCGCCGGCTCACGAGCGTCCATGTCCGGGTCGGCAGCCTGCGCCAGGTCGTCCCGGACTCGCTCGCCTTCTACTTCGAGATCGTCGCGCGCGATACGGCATGCGAGGGCGCCCGCCTCGACCTGGAGCCGGTGGCGGCGCTGCTCCGCTGCCCCGACTGCGGCGACGAGTGGGATCCGGCACCGCCGCCGCTCGCAGGCCACGGCGCGTTGCCCGCCGCCGGCCTTCCGCCGGTGCCGTCCTTTCGTTGCCCTCGCTGCGCGACTCCGGGCAAGATTCTCCGGGGCGACGAGCTTGAGGTGGAATGGATCGAGGTTGACGAGGCGGTTGGCGCGAGCCCGTAGCCGCCGGGAAGGAGTGTGATGCACCGCACGAGGATCAGGGTCGCCGAGGACGCGCTCGACGCGAACGAGACGATCGCCCGCGCCAACCGCGACGACTTCGATCGCACGGATGTGAGGGTGGTCAACCTGATGAGCGCCCCGGGGGCGGGTAAGACGACCCTGCTCGAGCGAGCGATCCAGGGTCTCGACGGCACACGGATCGGCGTACTCGAGGGCGACGTTCAGGGGAGTCTCGACGCCGACCGCATCGCGCACCTCCACGTCCCGGTGACCCAGCTCAATACCGATCCGGGGTTCGGCGGCGAATGCCACCTCGACGCGAACATGGTGCGATCGGCGCTTCCCGCGGTGAAGCTGGACGAGATCGACCTCCTGGTGATCGAGAACGTGGGCAACCTCGTCTGTCCGGCTGAGTTCAAGGTCGGCGAGGACGCGCGGGCGATGGTCTCCTCGGTTGCGGAAGGAGACGACAAGCCGCTGAAGTACCCGCTCATGTTCCGCACCTGCGAGCTGATCCTCGTCAACAAGATCGATCTGCTCCCGCATCTGGACATCGACCTGGATCGACTGGTCGCCAACATCGAGAGCGTGAACCCGACGGCCACGGTGCTCCCGGTGAGCGCGAAAACCGGGGAGGGCGTCGAGGCCTGGCGCGACTGGCTGGCCCGGGTGGGCCGGCGCGCGCCGGCGGCCGCCTAGGGGGAGCGATGGCGCGGACGATCGCGGGCGAGCCGCTCGCAAGCCGGACCCCGGGGCTCCTCGCTCGCCGCACCCGGGCGAACGGCGACTTCTTCGGCGCCGAAGCCGAGCGCCTGGCGCGCGTCTGCCACCGGATGGCTGAGCGGTTCGCGCGCGGCGGGCGGCTCGTCGCGATCGGCGCCTCGCCGATCGCCCGCTCCGACGTCCGCCACGTCGCCGTCGAGTTCGTTCACCCCGTGATCGTCGGCAAGCGCGCGCTGCCGGCCATCGGGCTCGCCCGCGAGGGCGGCTCGCT
>DATAOX010000072.1:0-25889 GCA_036265555.1 Solirubrobacterales bacterium | reverse complement strand
GCTGCGGCTCGCAGGCGAGGCCAAGCCGCAGGTCGCGCTCGTCGACCTCTTCCTGGGACGGCAGTCCGGCGCCGAGCTCTGCGACGACCTGCGGGCGGCCTCGCCCGACACCAAGATCCTCCTGATCTCGGGCGCCGGGAGGATCTCCGCGGCCGCCGCGCGTGCCGCCGGCGCGTCCGGGTTCGTCTCCAAGGACTGGGGCGCCCCCGACGTCCTTCGGGCGATCCGCATGGTCGGGCTCGGGATGGACGTGTTCGAGCCGGAGTCCGAGCCGGCCAAGGCGCCGCTGTCGGAGCGCGAGCGCGAGGTCGTGAGCCTGATCGCCGCCGGGTCGACCAACCGCGAGATCGCGGAGCAACTCTTCCTCTCTCCGCACACGATCAAGGAGTACACGAGCGGCGTATATCGGAAGCTCGGGGTCCGCAACCGTGCCGAAGCGGTCAAGCGGGCCCAGAGCCTCGGCCTGATCGGCTGAATTCCGCGGAGACGCGCGGTTGCCCGCCCTACTCCCCCCGGGTCGCGGTGCTTACCCCCCGATCCGGGGGGAGCAGGGCCATGCCCCCTTCACCTTCACCCGCCTGCCGGGTAGTGATCACGGTCTATGCAAATTGCACTTCTATTCCCAGGCCAGGGCAGCCAGACGCCCGACATGCGCGATGTCGTCGACGAGGTCCTGCCCGAGCTCGCCGACCGAGCGGTGGACGAGGTCGAAGCGGACCCCTTCGAGCGAGTCGGCGACGGCACGCAGTTCGCCCAGCCGGCCCTCTATTGCGCGAGCATCGCACTCTGGGCCCGCGGCGGGTCGCCGCGCGCCGACTTCATTGCCGGTCACTCGCTGGGCGAGATCGGCGCGCTGGTCGCCGGCGGCAGCATCTCGGTCGAGGACGGCCTATGGCTCGCCGCGCGGCGGGGGGAGCTGATGCAGGAGGTCGCGGATGCCGGGTCGCCGGGCGGGATGCTCGCGCTGCTCGGCGACGAATCGGTGACCCGCCGCATCGCGGCCGCCCACTGGCTGACGGTCGCAAACGACAACGCGCCAGGCCAGCTGATCCTCTCGGGTTCGAGCGAGGATCTCGACGCGGCGGCGGAGGAGGCCCGCGCAGAGCGGCTGAAGACGATGCCCCTGGCGGTCAGCGGTGCCTTCCACACCGAGGCGATGGCTCCGGCGGTGCCGGAGTTTCGCGCGGCGCTCGCGAGGATCGACGTCCGGCCGCCGAGGGTCCCGGTGTACTCGAGCGTCACCGCCCGGCCGTTCGACGACATTCGTTCCGAGCTGGCCGACGCGCTGGTGAAACCGGTGTGTTGGCGGCAGACGCTCTTCGCGCTCCGCGACGAAGGAGCCGAGCGGTTCGTCGAGGTCGGGCCGGGGAAGGTCCTCAAGGGCCTCGTCCGCCGAACCCTTTCGGAGGTCGAGGCCGCCGTGCTGAGCTCTCGGGAGATGGCCCATGCCGCCTGAGGTTGCGAGCGCGCCGCTCAATGCGGCGGTCGACGGTGCGCGAACGTTGCGCGGCGCGGGCATCGCCTCGGTGGCGATGTGCGTCCCCGACCGCGTGATCGAGAACGCTCCGATCGCCGAGCGCATCGGCGTCGAGGAGAAGTGGATCGCCAAGCGGACCGGGGTCCGGCAGCGGCGGATCGCGTGGCCGGAGGAGCGACTGAGCGCCTTCGCAGCCGAGGCCGGGCAGCTCGCGCTGGAGCGGGCCGACCTGGCGCCCCGCGACCTCGACCTCGTCCTGGTCGCCACCATGGCGGCGGACGACCTGACGCCGAACGCGGCACCCCTCGTCGCGGAGGAGCTCGGCGCCGCGAGCGCGGGCGCGATGGACGTCGGCGCCGCCTGCACGGGCTTTCTGTCGGCGCTCGGCCTCGCGACGGCCCAGATCGAGTCGCGCCGCGCGAAGAACGTGCTCGTGATCGGCGCCGACCTGCTCAGTCGCATCACCGACCCCGAGGATCGCGCGACCGCCGCGCTGCTCGCCGACGGTGCCGGCGCTGCCGTCGTCCGCGCGGTCGAGTCGCCTTCTCGGATCGGTCCGGTCGTCCTGGGGTCGGACGGCTCCCAATCCGCCCTGATCCGGGCGAGCCATGCGGATCGCGTGGTCCGCATGAACGGACACGACACCTTCAAGCACGCCGTCGCGCGGATGTCCAGCGCCACGCTCGAGGCCCTGGCTCTCGCGGGACGCACCCTCGAGGACGTCGACCTGTTCGTCTACCACCAGGCGAACAGCCGGATCATCCGCGCGGTGGGGGAGGAGCTCCGGCTGCCGCCGGAGCGGACGGCGGACTACATCGCTGGTTATGGAAACACGTCGGCGGCGACCCTCCCGATCGCGCTGACGCTCGCTGAGGAGGAAGGTCGCCTGCACGATGGCGCCGTGGTGCTGCTGTCCGCGTTCGGCGCGGGCCTCGTGTGGGGCGCGACGGTGGTCGAGTGGGGTGTGCCCGATGCGTGAGGGGTGTGCCCTCGTGACCGGGAGCGCGCGCGGGATCGGCGCCGCGAGCGCCACCGCGCTGGCGGCCGAGGGGTGGCCGGTTGCCGTCAATTACCGGAGCGATGCCGACGGTGCCGAGGCCGTCGCCGAGACGATCCGAGAGGCGGGCGGGCGCGCGGAGACGATCCAGGCGGACGTCCGCGATCCGGCCGCCATCGCCGAACTCTTCAAGGACCTCGAGGAACGGTTCGCCCCGGTACTGGTCGTCGTGAACAACGCCGGGATACGCGCGGACGGACTGGCGCCACAGCTCGGCGACGACGAATGGGAGCGTGTGCTCGAGACGAACCTCTCCGCGGCTTTCAGGGTGACCCGTCGCGCGCTCAAGCCGATGATCAGGGCCCGCTTCGGCCGGGTGATCAACATCGCCTCCGTCGTCGGGCCCCGCGCGAACGCCGGGCAGGCGAACTACGCGGCCTCGAAGGCGGGCCTGATCGGATTCACGAAGACGGTTGCCGTGGAGGTGGCGCGGCGCGGCGTCACCGTGAACGCGGTGGCGCCCGGCTACGTCGAGACGCAGCTCACCGACGGCGTCGGCAACGGCTTGTTGGAGGCGATTCCCGCCCGGCGAGCCGGGACGGCCGACGAGATCGCCACGTGCGTGAGATTTCTTGCATCAGAGGACGCCTCCTACGTCACCGGCACGACGCTGACGGTGGACGGGGGCCTGAGCGCCTAATCAATCGAACCAAAGGAGACCAGAAATGCCAGCACAAGCAACAACGGAGAGCGTGGAGCAGGTCATCTTCGACGGCCTGAAGGAGCTCGGCGCCGAGGGCGAGGTCGCTCGCTCCTCGACGTTCGAAGAGCTGGACGTCGATTCGCTTGACCTGGTCGAGCTCGCGCAGATCATCGAGGACGAGTTCGGCGTGTCGCTTCAGGGCGAGGACGTCAAGGACCTGCGGACGGTCGGCGATGTGATCGACCTCGTGGTGGCTCGCTCCCAATGACCTCCGGAGTCGTCATCACGGGGATGGGAGCGGTCACGCCGCTCGGCGTCGGCGTGGACGCGCTGTTCGGCCGCTGGAGCGAAGGCGAGTGCAGTGTCGAGGACGGCTTCGCCCGCTGCAGCGACTTCGACGCGACCGATCACCTGAGCCGCAAGGAGGCCAGGCGAACCGACCGCTTCACCCATTTCGCGATGGTCGCGGCCGACGAGGCGCTGTCGGAGGCGTGGCCGGACGGCCCGCCATATGAGCCGGAGCGGATCGGCTGCGTCATCGGGACGGGGATCGGAGGACTCGGATCGCTGGAGCGCCAGCAGGACGTGCTGCGCGAACGCGGGCCGAAGGCGGTCTCGCCGCTCGCGGTGCCGCTCCTGATGGGCAACGCGGCGGCTGCGGCCGTTGCCATGCGCCACGAGCTCCACGGCTCCTCGTTCGGGGTGATGTCCGCATGCGCCGCGGGCGCTCACGCGATCGGGGCCGCGCTGCGAATGATCGAGGCCGGTGAGGCCGACGCCGTTGTGGCCGGAGGCGCCGAGTCAGCGATTGCGGGCGTTGCCGTTGCCGCGTTCGCGGCGATGGGCGCGACCTCGCCCACCGGGATCTCGCGGCCATTCGACGCGCGCCGCGACGGCTTCGTGATGGGCGAGGGCGCCGGCGTGCTGGTCCTGGAGAACGCGGAGAAGGCAAGCGCTCGCAAGGCACAGCCGGTTGGAGAGATCCTCGGCTACGCCGCGAGCTCCGACGCCCACCACCTGACCGCGCCCGAGCCCTCGGGGCGTGACGCGGCGCGTGCGATCGAACTCGCGCTCGCCGACGCCGAGGTGAAGCCCGGCGACATCGACTACGTGAACGCCCACGGGACCTCGACTCCGCTCAACGATCGCAGCGAGACCGAGGCGCTCAAGGCGGCGCTCGGCGAGGAGGCGCACCGGATTCCGGTGTCATCGACGAAGTCCGCGATCGGTCACCTGCTCGGAGCCGCGGGAGCGGTCGAGGCAATCGCGACGGTCGAGGCCCTGCGGCAGCGCGTCGCGCCGCCGACGGTCGGATGGGAGGAGCGCGACCCCGACCTCGATCTCGACTATGTCCCCGGCGAGGCTCGGCCGCTCGACAGAGCGAACGGGAACGGGCGCGGGAGCCTCGTGGCAATCTCGAACTCGTTCGGATTCGGCGGCCACAACGCGGTCCTGTGCCTGGCGGGATGACGGCCGTCGCGGTACGAGAGCAAGCGCCGGTCGAGGCTGTCAACGAGCCGCGCGAGCGCCTCGAGCACCTCTGCGATCCGGGCTCCTTCGAGTCCCTTCGCACGGGTGTGAGCTCCGCGAACCTCGGGTCCCGAGCGCGCCCAGGCGACGGCGTCGTCGCTGGAGCTGGACGCGTCGGGGGACGGCCTGTGTTCTGCTATGCGCAGGACGTGAGCTTCATGGGCGGCTCGTTGGGCGTGGCACACGCCGACTCGATCGTCCGCGTCCTTCACCTGGCCGCTCGCGCCGGCGCCCCCGTCGTCGGCCTGATCGAGTCCGGGGGCGCACGGCTTCAGGAGGGTCACGGCGCCCTTGCGGGCTACGGCCGGATCTTTCGGGCGAGCGTCGAGCTTCAGGCCCGCGCACCGCAGGTCTCGATCGTCACCGGGGTGTCGGCGGGCGGCGCCGCGTACTCACCCGCGCTGACCGACTTCGTCGTGATGACGGACGACGCGCGGCTGTTCCTCACCGGACCGCAGGTGGTCCACGAGGCGCTCGGGGAACAGGTCTCGATGGAGGAGCTGGGCGGGCCTCGCATCCACTCGCGAAACGGCGTCTGCCAATTGGTCGCGCCCGACGTTCCCGAGGCGATGGGGATCACCCGCGAGCTCCTCGGCATGCTTCCGCAGCGCTTCGGCAACGGCCCCGCTCCCCTCGCGCCGGCGACTCCCCCTCCGGATCTGGAGCCGGACGCGACCGTGCCCACCCAGGCGCGCAAGGTCTATGACGTCCGCGACGTCGCTCGGTCGATCGTCGACGGCGGGCACATCCTCGAGCTCTCGAGCTCGTGGGCCACGAACATGGTCACGGCACTGGCCCGTATCGAGGGCAGGTCCGTCGGGATCCTGGCGAACCAGCCCCGCAGGCTCGGTGGCGTCATCGACGCCGTCGCCGCAGAGAAGGCGGCGATCTTCGTGGACGCTTGCGACCGGTTCGGGCTGCCGCTCGCGGTCCTCGTCGACACGCCCGGATTCATGCCCGGAACGCGGCAGGAGGCGGGCGGCGTCATCCGTCATGGCGCGTCGCTCCTGCGGGCGTTCGCCTCCGCCCGAGTCCCGAAGGTCACGGTGATCCTCCGCAAGGCGTACGGCGGCGCCGTGATCACGATGAACTCACGGGACCTCGGCGCGGACATGGTTTTCGCGTGGCCGCAGGCGGAGATCGGGATCATGGCGGCGCGCCAGGCGGTGGGGATCGCCCACCGACGCGATCTCGCCGGGGCGGAGGACCGGGACGCCGCGCTGGCCGACCTCGCGTCCGGGTACGCCGACGAGCACCTGGGCGCGGACCGGGCGGCGGCGGCCGGGTTCGTCGACGAGGTGGTCGAGCCGTGGCAGACGCGCGAGCGGCTCGCCTGGGCTTACGCTGCGCTGGAGGGACGATGACCGAGGACCCGTTGGTCACGATCGCGCGGGCCCTTGGCGAGCGTGGCGGCCATGAGCCGTCCCGGCGGGGGATCTCGTGCTACGCGGCGCTGGGCGACAGCTTCACCGCCGGGACCGGCTCCCCCGACGGGCTGGGCTGGGCGGATCGCATCGCCACCGCACTGCGCCGATGCAACCCGGCGTTCGTGTACCGGAACTTCGCCGAGGACGGCGCCACGAGCGCCGACGTGGTCGGCCAGGTCGACCGTGCGCTTCAGCTCGAGCCGGACCTCGTGACCGTGATCTGTGGGGCGAACGACGTCTTGCGATCGACGCGGCCGGACGAAACGGCATACGCCCGCCGTCTGAGCGGGATCTTCCACCGGCTCGGTCTCGCGGGTCCACGGATGATCGTGGTAACGGCAACCTCACCGGCTCGGTGGGACTTCGTGCCGCTCGGCCCGCGCACCCGGGCCCGGGTCGAGGCGGGGATGCGTTCGTTCAACGAGATCACCCGCGGGGTTGCGCGAGAGCACAGTGTTCCCTGCCTGGACGTCGCCGACCATCCGGGCCTTAGCGAGCGAGACAACTTCGCAACCGACGGCCTGCATCCATCGGTCCACGGCCACGTTCGCGCGGCCAGCGCGTTCGCGGCGTTATTGCGGGACGGCTATGGAATCCCGATCCAAGACGTGGAGGGAGAGACGACATGAACGCCGCCGCGCTGCTCGACGGCCATGTGGGAGAGCTCACCGACGGCGCCGAGTTCACGACCCACGGCCGGACCATCACCGAGGCGGACCTGACCTCGTTCTCCGCGCTCACCGGCGACTGGCATCCTCAGCACAGCGACGCCGAGTGGGCCGCGCGGAGCCGGTTCTCGGGCCGGGTGGCGCACGGGATGCTGGTCCTCTCGTACGCCGTGGGGCTCATGCCGTTCGACCCGGAGCGGGTGGTCGCGCTGCGCGGTCTCGAATCGGCGACGTTCAAGCGGCCGGTCGCCATCGGGGACACGATTCGCGTCAGATGCCGGGTGGAGTCCACGCGCCCCCTCGACGATCGGAACTCGCTGGTCACGCTGGCGCTTCGGGTCGTCAACCAGCACGGACGGACCGTGGCTCTCGCCGGCATGAACGCAGTGTGCCGCGAGGAGGAGGATCGTTCGATCGAGAAGCCGGTGGTGCGTGCAACGAACGATGCGGATCGCGGCGCGCCCGGAGCGAACGATTCATCGGGCCCATGGGCGGAGGACGTGCTGAGCCTCTACGGCGGGGAGGCGTACCTGTGATCCTGGAGGGCAAGCGGATCCTCGTCACGGGGATCGTGAACCGTCACTCGATCGCGTACTCGATCGCCGAGCGGGCGCAGGAGCAAGGCGCCGAGGTCCTCTTGACGAGCTTCGGGCGGATGCGGCGGATGACGGAAAGGGCCGCCGCCCGGCTAGACCCCTCGCCTGACGTGCTCGAGCTCGACGTGAACAGCGACGAGGACCTCGCGGCGCTCCCGGAGGAGGTCCGCGGCCGCTGGGAGAGCCTCGACGGCGCGATCCATGCGATCGCCCATGCGCCTCCGGACGCTCTCGGCGGCAACTTCCTCAGCGCTCCTCGCGAGAGCGCGAAGGCCGCATTCGAGACCAGCGCCTACTCCCTCAAGGCGATCGCAGAGGCCGTAGCTCCGCTCATGGGCGGCTCGGCCGACGCCAGTTCGAACGGCGGCGGCTCCGCGCGCGGCGGCGGCATCGTCGCGCTCGACTTCGACGCCTCGGTCGCCTGGCCAGCCTACGACTGGATGGGCGTCTCGAAGGCCGCCTTGGAGTCGGTGGCGCGCTACCTGGCGCGCGACCTCGGCGCGGGCGGCGTGCGCGTCAATCTCATCTCGGCCGGGCCGATCTCCACCCCGGCGGCGTCGGGCATCCCGGGCTTCGAGGAACTCGCCGACCTGTGGTCGAGCGGCGCGCCGCTCGGGTGGGATACCCACGACGCCACGGCCGTGGCCGACGCGGCGCTCTTCCTCCTCTCGGACATGTCGCGCGCGATCAGCGGCGAAATCGTTCATGTGGACGGCGGATTCCACTGTGTCGGCGGTGCCGGTGCGGATCAAGGCGCGTCGCGCCAGCGGGAAGAGAACCCCTCGAGTCGAGTGGAGACTTGAGGGGTCACATAGACGCCCACTCTTTCATTCGCCGAACCTCGCAGCCCCGCGGCTCAGCGGCGGACCAGCGCCACGACGACGGCTAGTGCCACGAGCCCGAGCAGGATCCACACCTGCCAGAGACCCTCGAACGCCGCGACCACCACGAAGAGCAGAAAGACCGCGCCGATGACCTCGAGGATGACGCCCACGAGGCGACAACCCTAACGCCGCCGCAGGTCCGCTCTTCATCAAAACCCGAATTCGAACCGGACCTTCTGACGAACGCCCGAGGGCAGCGTCCGGTGGCAGTGGCCCTTCCAGAGCTCCTCTCCCACCTGTCTGTCACCGCAGCGCCAGCCCTCGAACCGGTGGTCTGGACTTCCGTGAGACCAGTGCTTCCAGTAGTGGCGAGCGACGTGGCGGGCGGTTGGACACGGCGTGTGGAGCGCCCGGACGTTGCCCCACCCCGCACCCTGACGTTGCTGGCTCCCGCAGTGAGCGAACCGACCCGCGGCGCTCGCGCGATCGAGCCCCGGCCCGGCCGCGGCCAGACCGAGCGCGACCACCGCGATCGAGAGCGTCGCTGCCGCGACGACCCGCGGGCAGAACTTGACGATGGACTCCATGACGTGCCTCCTCTGTGCTTCCGAATTTGCTTCCAGCGCCGCGCTGGGGCCCCCGGGGAGGGGCCCCAGCACTCGGCGGAACTCTGCGCTACTAGTCCTGCGCCAGCTTGACCACCGCGATCCGCTGGTCCGGGTACTCGACGTCGGAATCGATCTGGTTGCACGAGATCTCGAACTGGTAGGTCCCGGCGCCCAGAGTCTGCACGTCGACCAGGTTCATGCCGCCCTGGTGCACGGTTCGCTGCGTGTCCTCGGTGGCGTCGAGTTCGCCGATCGGGTGGTCGTTGGAAACCGCCGCGTCGTTTCGCTCCAGCCTGCAGTTGCCCCATGCGGGCGCCGTGTTGCTGAAGGTATTGAAATGCGTGTCGGCGATCACGAGCACGTTCATCGTCCGGCCGAGCGAGATCGTCGTCGAAGCGCAGTCGATGAACGTCGTGGTGCCCGGGTCGCAGATGCCGAAGTAGCCATCGTTGGCCCCGAGTCCGCTCAGCGTGCTCTCATCGATGTCCGACCCGCCGAGGCTGTTGTCGGCGACCTCACTGCTCCCGACCGAGTTCGGGGCCAGGTCCAGTGCCCCGAGGCCACCGTTGGTCAACGTATCGTCGCGGACGTCGCTCGATGCCACCTGGTTGTCCTGGAGGTCGTTCGTGTTCACCTTCTCATTGGCGATGTCGATGCTCTTTACCTGCTGGTTGATGATGTCGCCCGAGTCGACCGAGTTGGTACCGGGCAACGCCACCGCCGTGCCGCCGAGCGCCACAAACAGGGCCACGTATCCGATGATGTTGCTCCGTATGTGGTTGCGAATCCGTGTGGACATACGTTCCTCCCCTTCCGGGAACAGGTCTCGATCGGCCTTCCACCCACCGAAGGCTCGATCCGTTACGTGCTAGCCCTACCATGAGTTGGGGCGCAAGTCAACGCGTCGGACCGCATCCGATGTCCGGGCGCCGGATACCGGCCGCAGACCTGCGGCTGGGGCGTTTGCTCGATTGGTCAAAGAAGGACGCGCGTGCCGGCGGTGACGGCTGCGGCGAGGATGATCACGACCGCCATGGGCGCTCGCAGCGCGATGGCCGCTCCGGCCGCGGCCAGGCCGACCAGCCGCTTATCGAGGGCCACGCCACCACCGTGTCCAATCAGGCTCTCGTAGACGACGAGCCCGGCGAGCACCGCCGGCGCGACCAGGGAGATGACGCGAAGGGCACCCTCGGTTGGCTCGCGGGTCCCGAGCGCCAACGGACCCGAGGCCTTCAAGGCCACGGTGGCGACGCAGAGAGCGGCGATGATGGCCCAGATCATGCGCGCAGCCCGAGCAGAGCCGCCGCGGACGCAGCGATCACCGGGACCCCCGGTGGCGCGACGGTCATCAGCGCCAGCGCCAGGGCGCCGGCAGCCAACACAACGGCCAGTTCGCGGCGGGAGCCGGTCTCCTCGACGAGGAGGAGCAGGTAGAACGCCGGAAAGATCGCGTCGAGCCCGAGGCTCGAGGGGTCACCGAGCGCAGTGCCGACCAGAACCCCCGCCAGCGTTCCGACTATCCACGACGCACCCTGAACGAGCGTCGCGCCGATCATCACACCGCGGTTGAAGGTACCGTCGCCGCGGTCCGCGAGCACGAAGGGCGCGTCGACTATTCCCTGCGCCTGGGCCGCCCGCCGCGCCCTGTTGCCTGTGAGCGAGGGCGTGACGGCGAGGCTCATCGGCACCCAGCGGGCGTTCATGAGAAGCCCCGCCATGAAGGCGGTGGCCGCCGCCCCGGATGCTTGGAGCACCCCGAGCACCGCGAACTGGGCACCGCCGCTGAACACGAGGACCGACATCACCACCGGGGCGACGCCGCCCATCACCGGCTTGGCCAGTACCCCGAACGACACGCCCAGGGCCGCCGTCGGGATCACGAGCGGAAGGCCGGCGCGCATGCCGTCGCGGATCCGCGTTTGGCTTTGACCTTTCATGCCTTACCATTAGATACCCGAAAATGGTAAGAACTACCCCCGAGAGCATCCGCCTGTGGGGCGGTGCGCTATGTCTGGACTTCGCCAACACGGTCGACTGGGACGCCGAGCTCCGGTTCGTGGACCCCGACACAACTGACGTGCTGATCAGCGGTTCGTGGGTTGGGCGCTGGGCGCGCCGAGTTGGGATTCCCGGCCGCGGCCGGATCTCTGACGCCGAGGTCGAGCGACTCCGCGAGCTCCGTTTGGCCATCCACCGAATCTTCTCGTCCCCAGATCCCCCCGATCGTGACCTCACGGCGCTCCAGGACACCGTCGCGGGGGCAGTCGGGGCGGCTGCGTTGTCGGCACGGGGCGAAGGCCCCTCCGCGTCGTTTGCCCCGAAATGGCCCGGATCGGACGAGCGCCGGGTTCGCTTCGCCGTCGCCTGGGATGCGCTCAGCCTTCTCGGTGACCCCGAGAGATTCCCCCGAGTGAACCGGTGCCCGGGGCGCAATTGCGGCTGGCTCTTCGTCAACGCCAGCGGACGGCGCCGTTGGTGCTCGATGCGAGCATGCGGAAGCCGAGAGAAGATGCGCCGTGCTTACGCGCGAAAGCGGCGCGGGAGCGGATCAAAAGCATCGAGCTGACCCCGGCAGGCCCGAACCCAGTTCGTCGGAGGAAGTTTGCGGCGCCGGTCGTTTCCGCTTTCGCGCGACCGGGTACCCCAGATTCACACACGGGACGGAAGCGCCACCAGCGACTCGGGCCCGTGTCATGGATCCACGCGAGCTTCGCTACAGGGAGGGGAAGGGCGCGGCGGCCAGTTTGTCGATCGCTCGAGCGCGAGGAGTAATCGTGATTTTCGTGGCGCTGCCGTTCGTCGCCGTCCTCTTGGGCGTTGCCCCGCAATTCGTGGGCGGTGTGGTCCTCTGGATGCTGGCCGTGGCAACGGCCGGCTATGCGATGGCGCAACTCATCTGGGAGGCCGCGTCGGCTTCATGAACGAGTTTGCCGCCGGTGTCCATTCACGCCGGTGGCCGTAGCTCGCCGCGTCCCACACGGCGACCCGCGATTAGACGCTCGGGCTGGGCCAAACGGGGCACGGCCTGATGTAACGTCGCGGCGCTACTTGAGCCGGAAGCCGGCAAGCATCCTCGAGCCCAAGGGGGTTGTCATGGGAATCTACGGCGAGCACGTACTCCCGCGGATCATCAACGTCGTCGGCGGGATGAAGGCCGTCGAACCGCTGCGAGACCGGGTCTGCACGGATCTCGAGGGCGATGTCGTCGAGATCGGCTTTGGCTCGGGCCTCAACATTCCGTTCTATCCGGATCGCGTAGCGCGGGTCGCGGCCGTCGAGCCGGCCAACGTTGGCTGGAAGCTGGCCGAGAACCGCCTCCGCGCGACGAGCATTCCGGTCGAGCGCTCCGGGCTCGACGGCCAGGCCCTGCCCTTCGCGGATGACAGCTATGACTGCGCGCTGTCGACCTGGACGCTGTGCACGATTCCGGACGTCGCTGCCGCCCTTCGCGAGGTGCGGCGCGTCCTCAAGCCCGGGGGCACGCTGCACTTCGTCGAGCACGGGCTGGCGCCTGACGAGCCCGTGCGGCGTTGGCAACGCCGCCTGGAGCCGATCCAGAAGCGGGCGTTCGGCGGATGCCACCTGACCCGACCGATCGTCGAGCTGCTGAAGAACGCCGGCTTCGATATCACCGAGCTCGACGTTTTTTACGAGGAAGGCGCCCCAAAATTCTTGGCAGCGGACTCCCTCGGCACCGCCGTATCTCCCTGAGGCGCGGGCCCGCCCCCTATCACGAGACGCCCCGCCGAAGCGGGGCGTCTCAGTCCTGTCGGGGAGGAGAGAACCTCCCCGCAGCGCTACCGCCGCAGTGCGGCGGCTTCGAGGGGTTGCTCGCGGTACGAGATCAGGCGTGCGCTACCACCTCGCGCACCTCGACGCTCTCTAGCGTGACCACATCCTCGGGAACCATCGACGGAACTCTCGCTGACATGGCCTCGGCCGCCTCCTCGGACTCGAAGACGACCATCCCCACTCCGGAGTCGTCCTTTCTCGTCCAGTACCCGGCGACGAACCCTGGGGCCTGGGATACGCCCGGAACCACGTTCTCGCGCAAATGGCTAGTGGCTGTCTCGTGATCGTTGATCGTGACCGTAACGACGACTGCGTGCATCAGGCACCCCTTTGTCGACTGCTCGTCACGACCCTCTCACTTGAGACTCGGAGGGTCAACAAGATGAAGCAGCTACTCCCGCAGCCCGGCGGCTTCGAGGGCTTCGGCTCGCTCGCTGAACTCGTCCACGCGGACGACCTTGCCGTCACGGAGCATGTAGACCTCATAGAAGCGCGTATCGACCTCGACCCCACTGCCCTGCCCACGTCCCCTGTGGTGGGCCGTCAGAAGCACGCGGTCCCCAGCGTCAATCACTTCCTCGACTCTCACCTCAAGCTCGTCCCATGCCTCCCGCCAATGCTCGAAGTTGTCTCGAACCGCATCAAGGCCGTGCGACGGGCCTTCCTCGGTCGGCTTCATGACCACGTAAGGGTCAAAGATCGCCTCCGCCTCGGCGCGATCACCGCGCCCGTAGACCTCGTAGGCAAACGCTCGCCGCACGACTTCGACGTTCTCCTGCGACATCGCCTACGCAGTATCTCGCGGCAAGACCCGCCGAAGCAGGCCCAAAAGAGACGCCCCGCCGAAGCGGGGCGTCTCAGGGGTACAGGGAGGAGAGATATGTATGTGTCTATGTGGGGGGTGTCGGCAGTCCTAGGCGCTCGCTGGGCGGTCAACTCCGCCATGGCCGCGCCAATGCCGACCAAGGTTCTTTCTCCGTGTGTTCCCCAGACTCATACGCCAGCCAGGTTACGAACGTATGTGCGTAGCGTCTGTGAGGGAGGTCACACAGCCTGATGGTGGTCATCAGCCTGACCGGTTGGCCCTGCATACCGGGGGTAGCGGCAGAGTGCCTGTGCGATGTTCAGGTCGACGGCGGGGCCGCTCATGGCGGCCCCGCCTCGTTTGGGCGGCGATCTCCGGCGATTCGCAGCGGTCCCATGTACCGTTGGCGCCCATGGAGCGGCGGCGGATCGACACGCTCCTCACCGAGCGAGGGCTCGCCCGATCGCGTACAGGCGCGGCGGAGTCGGTGCGGGCCGGACGGGTGAGGCTCGGCCGCGATGGGCCCCGGGCGACGAAGCCGGGGCAGCTCGTGTCGGCCGACGCCGAGCTCCTCGTGGAGGGTGAGCGCCGCTACGTCTCCCGCGGTGGGCTGAAGCTCGAGCATGCGCTGGAGGAGCTCGGGATCGACGTGACCGGGCTCTCGTGCCTGGACGCCGGCGCTTCGACCGGCGGCTTCACCGATTGCCTGCTCCAGCGCGGGGCTGAGCGAGTCGTCGCGCTCGACGTCGGCTACGGCCAGCTCGATTGGACGCTTCGGAACGATCCGCGCGTGGCCGTGATGGAGCGCATGAACGCCCGGAACCTGCGACCCGAGGAGCTTCCCTTCCGCCCTGATCTGACGACGATCGACGTGTCGTTCATCTCTCTCGCCAAGGTGCTGCCGGCTGTCGCGGCCTGTCTCGACGAAGGGGGCGAGATCCTCGCGCTGGTCAAGCCGCAGTTCGAGCTCGGACGAGGCCGGGTCCGGGGCGGCGTCGTGCGCTCGGCGGACGAGCGCCGGGAAGCCCTGTTGAGCGTCGCCCGCGCGGCCCGCGACATCGGCCTCGGGGCCGAGGGCTTTGCCGACTCCGGGCTGCCCGGCCCGAAGGGAAACCGCGAGATCTTCCTCTGGTGTGTGTCCGGTGGGACCGGCATCCCGGACTTGGAGGCGGCGGTGGCGAGGGTGGGCGCATGAGCACCGATGCCGTGACCACGCAAGCCGCGGTCAAGACCGCGGTGTTGTTCACGCACACGCGGCCCGACCAGACGAGCCCGGCCGTGAGAGCCGCGGTCGAGGCCGCCGCGAAGCGCAACTGTACGGTCATCGCACCTCCCGAGGAGCACTCCAAGCTCGGGGATGCCGCGGCGGGCGTCGAGCGCGCCGCCGGCGTCCCGGAGCGCCCCGACCTCTGCCTCGTGCTGGGCGGCGACGGGACGATCCTCCAGGCCCTTCGCGCCTATGCCGGCAGCGGCGTTCCCGTGTTCGGCGTGAATTTCGGGACGGTGGGCTTCCTCGCCGCCATCGAGCGGGACGAGCTCGATTCCGGCCTGAACCGCGCGCTGGCGGGCGAGTTCGAGACCGTGACGCTTCCAGGCCTGCGCGTGAAGCTCGACCACCCGCGCCCGGTCGCACTGAACGACGTCTCCTTCATCCGAAGGCCGCAGGGGCGAGTCGCGGAGCTGTCGTATCGATTGGGTGGGCAGGAGGTCGGTCACGTGCGATGCGACGGACTGGTAGCCGCAACCCCGGTTGGATCCACCGGCTACAACCTTGCGAACCAGGGCCCGATCCTCGCCTGGGGCGTCGAGGGCTACGTGGTCAGCTTCATCGCTCCACACACGCTCACAGCCCGCCCCCTAGTCGTCGCCCCGGACGACGTGTTGCACGTGGTCAACCAGCCGGGCCGCGAGCCCGTCGACGTCATGCTCGACGGGGAGCCGGTCGGCGAGCTCGCCAGCGGGGGGGAGATCGAGGTCTCGATGCAACCCGGCCTGGGCACCCTGGCCCAGCTGCCCGGGGCGACGTTCTACCGCCGCATCCGGGAGAAATTCGGATGGCTCGCGCACTGAGCGCACCGGCTCGGGCGCCTGACGTCTCCCTGAGAACGCGATAGCTAAGCTCGAACTGGATGGCTCGCAAGTGGTGGACCCTGCTCGCGGTGTGCGTGGCGACCTTCATGTTGCTGCTCGACATCACGGTCGTCAACGTGGCGCTCCCGGACATCCAATCGAACCTCCACGCGAGCCTCTCGAGCTTGCAGTGGGTCGTTGACGCCTACTCGCTGACGCTCGCCGCGTTCCTTCTCACGGCCGGCTCGCTTGCGGACCGGATCGGCCGTCGCCGGGTCTTCACCTTCGGCTTTGCGATCTTCACCATCGCGTCGTTCCTGTGCGGGATCTCGCCCAACGCGACCCTGCTGAACCTGGCGCGCGCCCTGCAGGGAGTCGGCGGTGCGGCGATGTTCGCCACGTCCCTGGCACTCATCGCGCAGGAGTTCCAAGGCCGCGAGCGCGGCACCGCGATCGGCGCCTGGGGAGCGACGATCGGCGGCGCCGTCGCGGTCGGCCCGCTGATCGGCGGCGCGCTCACGCAGGGGTTCGGCTGGGAGTGGATCTTCTTCGTCAACGTCCCGATCGGGGTCGCGGCGATCGCGCTGACGACGACCAAGCTCGCGAATCTCACGGCCCCCGATCCGTCCCCGATCGACTGGCCGGGTCTCGCCACGTTCTCGCTGGGGCTGTTCGGACTGATCTTCGGCCTCATCCGCGGCAACGCCGAGGGGTGGACCAGCCCGCAGATCCTCGGCTCGCTCATCGTCGCGGGCGCCCTGTTGGTGGCGTTCGTCGGGGTCGAGCTTCGAACCCGCAACGCGATGCTGGACCTCTCGCTGTTTCGAAAGCCGGCGTTCGCGGGGGTTTCGCTGGTGGCGTTCGCGCTGTCCGCCGGGATGTTCGCGATGTTCCTCTACATCACGCTCTACGTGCAGGACGTGCTCGGCTACTCGCCGCTAGACGCCGGGCTCCGGTTCCTGCCGCTCACGCTGCTCTCGTTCTTCGTGGCGCCGGTGGCCGGGAAACTCTCGGCGCGCATCCCGATCCGCTTCCTTCTCGGCATCGGATTGACGCTCGTGGGGCTCGCCTTGCTCTTGATGCACGGCGTCGAGCTGGGCGACAGCTGGACGACCCTCCTGGCCGGCTTCCTCATCGCTGGCGTCGGGATCGGGATGGTCAACCCGGGCATCGCGCAGACCGCGATCGGGGTTGTTCAGCCACAAAAGGCGGGGATGGCCTCCGGCATCAACAACACGTTCCGCCAGGTGGGGATCGCAACCGGGGTCGCTGGGCTCGGCGCCATCTTCCAGTCTCAGGTCTCCTCCAAGCTCGCCGAGTCGGCGCCGCAGGCGCCGCCGAGCTTCGCGGACGCGGTGTCCTCGGGGGCAATCCAGACAGCCGTACAGCATGCACCGCCGGACACCCAGGCTCAGCTGACCACGGCCGCCAACCAGGCGTTCATCAGTGCCTTCAACGAGATCCTGCTGGTGGGTGCGATTGTCGCCCTGGCGGGCGCGGTGGCCGGTTTCGCGCTCGTGCGCAGCCGCGACTTCGTCACGCAGCCGGCGGGCGAGACTGCGGCCGAGCCAGCCGCCGCCTAGCGCCGCGGGGCACGGGGGGATCCGTCCCGCCCCGCTGGTAGAAGGGATCGGGATGCTGCACGAGCTCAGGATCGAGAACCTGCTGCTGATCGAGCGTGCCGAGCTTCGCTTCGAAGGTGGGCTGAACGCGATCACCGGCGAGACCGGCGCCGGCAAGACCGTGCTTGCGCACTCTCTGGACCTCCTGATGGGAGGCAAGGCGCGCACGCAGGTCGTGCGCCCCGGTGCCCGGGAGGCGTACGTCGAGGGGGTCTTCGCGCTCCCCTCGGACCTCTTCGCCGATGGCGAGCTCGCTGAGCTCGGCGCGCGGTTGCCCGAGGGCGCCGATGAGATCGTGCTTGGACGCAGGATCGGTGCGTCGGGGCGAACGAGCGCGTTCGTCCAGGGGCGCAGCGCCTCCGCGGCGGACCTGCGGGCGCTCGGATCGCGGCTGCTGGCCTTCTACGGGCAGCACGAGCACCGCCGCCTCGTCCTGTCGTCCGCGCAGCTGGAGATCCTGGACGGCTTCGCGGGCGCGGACCATCTCGCGCGCCGAGCCGAGTACCGCGCCGCGCACGTGAAGGTCGGCTCCATCGAGCGCGAGCTCGCGGGCCTGCGGGAGCGCGACGGTGCGCGTGAGCGCGGGCTCGATCTGCTGCGGTTCGAGCTCGCCGAGATCGATGCGGCAGCCCCCGATCCCGAGGAGGAGAGGGCGCTCACGGCGGAGCGCGATCGCCTGCGGCACGCCGAACGCCTGCGCACCGCCGGCGGGGGCGCGTTGGCAGCGATCTCGGGCGCGGAGGACGACGGTGGTGCACGCCGGGCGATGGGAGCAGCCGAGACCGAGCTCGGCGGCGCGGCCGAGATCGATGCGGAGCTGGATGCGGTCGCGGAACAGGTGCGGGGGATCGTGGTCGAGCTCGACGACGCTGCGAGTGCCCTTCGCGCCTACCTCGAGGGCATCGAGGCCAGACCGGAGGAGCTCGAGCAGCTGGAGGAGCGGCTTGCGGCGCTGGACCGCTTGAAGCGAAAGCACGGCGGCTCCATCGAGTTCGTTCAAGCACACGCGTCGCGCTGCCGCGCCGAGATCGAACGACTGGAGAACGCTGAGGAACTCGCCGCCGACCTCGAGCGGCGGTTGGCGGACGCGGCCGAGCGGCGCGAGGCCCTTGCACGGCAGCTCGCCGGTGCCAGAGCGGATGCGGCCACGCAGCTCGAGCTACGGGTCGCCGACGAGCTCGAGTCGCTGGCGATGGAGGGTGCCTCGGTCGAGGTCCGCCTGCGGCCCCACCCCGATGGCCACGGCCCGAGCGGCTCCGAGACGGTGGAGTTCCATGTCGCGACGAACCCGGGCATCCCCGCCTCGCCGTTGCGTGACGCGGCGTCAGGCGGCGAGCTCTCGCGGATCATGCTCGCGCTGACCGCCCTCGGGGCCGCGGGCGGCGCCGGCACGGTCGTGTTCGACGAGATCGACGCCGGCATCGGAGGCAACACGGCGCGGGCGGTCGGGGAGAGGCTTCGCCGGCTCGGGGCCCAGCGCCAGCTCATCTGCATCACGCACCTGCCGCAGGTGGCCTCGCACGCGAGCGCGCACTTTCGGATCGTCAAGCAGGCCGGGCGCAACGGTGCCAAGGCGACGGTCGAGCGGGTGGACGGCGAGGAGCTCGTTGCGGAGATCGTCAGGATGCTCGGCGCGGATCGCGGCGACGAGGTTGCCAGCTGCCACGCGCGCGAGTTGCTCGCGGCTGCCTAGGTGCGATCGACCCCGTTGCCGCGCAGGACAAGCGGGTAGCCGCAACGGCGATGGCGACGAATGGAAGGCCGGAGGGCAAGCCGGAGGACACGATCCGGGTCGCGGCCGCGGGCGACGTGCATGGCCACGAGTCGCATCGGGCCGAGGTTGCTGCCGCCTTCGCCAAGCTGGAGGGCAGCGTGGACATGGTCCTGCTCGCCGGCGACCTGACCACATGCGGGGAACCAGGCGAGGCGCAGGTCCTCGCCGACGCCTGCCGGCAGCTGCCCGTGCCCATCATCGCCGTGCTCGGTAACCACGACTGGCACCGCGGAAGGGCGGACGAGGTGACGGCGATCTTGGAGGAGGCCGGCGTGGAGGTGCTCGAGCGGAGCTCCACGATCCACGAAGTCCGTGGTCACGAGGTCGGGATAGCCGGCGCCAAGGGTTTCGTGGGCGGCTTCGGCGCCGCCCATCTGCCCGACTTCGGTGAGCCGCTCCTGCGACGGGTGTATCGCGAGACCTCGGAGGACGTCGAGGCCCTCGGGAGCTCGCTGCGCGAGATCGCGAGCTGCCCGCTGCGAATCGTGCTGCTTCACTACTCGCCGACGGAGACCACGCTGTCCGGCGAGTGCTCGGACATCCGGGCGTTCCTGGGGACGGACCGCCTCGCCGCCCCGATCGTCGAGCACCAGCCGGATCTCGTTCTGCACGGTCACGCGCACGCCGGCCGGCTCGAGGGGCGCATCGGTCCGGTGCCCGTCCGCAACGTCTCGGTGCCCGTCATCGAGCGCGACTTCTGGATCGTGGAGATGAGCGTGCCCACGCGGTCGGCCACGCCCATCCGCTGAGCCGTTTTTTGGGCCCGGGCACGGGTAGCGGACACGCGAGCGATCCAAGGAGGCCCAAGTGACCGAGCAGCAGGGGGAGCGCCGAGAAGAGGACGTCCCCGCGGACGAGGACGTGGTCGCCCGGGAGGAGGCGGCGGCCGCTACCGAGGCCGGTTCGATCGGCGGGCGCCGCGATGACTCCGGCGATGAGGCGGAGCGTCCGGTGTCCGAGGGTGGAGGCGGCGAGGCCGAGGGCTTCGAGCTGGCGGAGGAGGAGCTTCGCGACGAGGCCGAGCACGGCGAGGGGCATTACCCTCCAGTCGAGGCGGGCGAGGCCGAGGACGCGGACCCCCGGACCGAGTACGCCGAGCCCGATCAGTTCGGTTCCACGGCTCGCGAGGAGGAGCCGCCGGACAGTCCCGGATAGCGAATGATCGAAACGGTTGAGGAGATCGACCTGAACCAGCCGCCGCTGCGCGACCTGCTCGCGGGGGGGCGGCGGGAGGGTTGCGTCGAGCTCTCCGAGCTCAGCGAGGCCGTGGGGGAGCTCGACCTGCCGAACGACGCCGCTCAGCGACTCCACGAGGAGCTGGAGTCACGCGGGATCGATGTGCGTGACGACTGCGGGCGAGACGGGGTGGTGCCGACTCGGTTCGATCCGGGAGAGCTCGCGGGGACGACGACCGACGCACTGCAGCTCTTCCTGAACGAGGCCCGGCGGTATCAGCTGCTGACCAAGGAGGAGGAGGTCGATCTCGCAAAGGCGGTCGAGCGGGGGGATCTCCGCGCCAAGGAGCGGCTCATCAACTCGAACCTCCGCCTCGTGGTCGCCAACGCGAAGCGCTACCAGAACCAGGGACTTTCCCTGCTCGATCTGATTCAGGAGGGCATTCTGGGCCTGATCCGGGCCGCGGAGAAGTTCGACTGGCGCCGCGGCTACAAGTTCTCTACCTACGCGACGTTCTGGATCCGCCAAGCGATGCAGCGCGGGTTGGAGCAGAAGGCTCGAACGATCCGCGTCCCGACCGAGCTCGCACAGCACGAGCGTCGCATCGCCCGGGTGGAGCGCGAGCTGGCGACCGAGCTGGGACGCGAGCCCACCGACGAGGAGGTCGCCGACCGCGCAAAGCTCGATCTCGCGGAGCTCGATCGCATACGCAGTGCCAGCCGCGTCGTGACCAGCCTCGACCGGCCGATCGGAGAGGAGGGCGAGACGGAGTTCGGAGCGCTCCTGCCAAGCGATGCGCCGGCACCCGAAGAGGAGGTCAGCGTGACCCTCGAGGAGCAGACGTTACGGCGGGCCGTGTCTCGGCTCCCCGAGGAGGAGCGCGACGTCGTGCGACTGCGCTACGGCATCGACGGGACCGAGCCCACCACGATCCGCGAGACCGGACGGCAGCTCGGCATTCCTGGGCGGCAGGTCGAGCGCCTGGAGGGGCAGGCGCTGCGCAGGCTTGCGAGCCAGCGAGAGATCGCGGCACTGCGCGAGGCCGCATAGCGCGGCGACTCCGCGGATAATCAAGTCGATGGAGACCTCGGTGCGCAGCCGTGCCCGCAGCCTGCTTCGGGGACGGCGCGACCGTCCCCGACAGGTGGAGGCGACGATCGAGGGGCACGCGCGACTCGGGCGGCGCACCAAGGTGCTGGTGCGACGCCTCGGTCCCGCCGACATCGCGGTCATCGACCATGCGGACCTCGACCGGATCGCCGCGGAGGATCTCGCGGCCACCCGTGTCGCCGCGGTCATCAACGTCTCGCCGTTCTCCACCGGGCGGTATCCGAACGGCGGCCCGCTCGCGCTCGCCCAGGCCGGCGTCAAGCTGATCGAGGCGCCCGGTGCCCGGCTCTTCGACGAGCTTCGCGACGGCGAGCCCATCGCGGTCAGCGGCGGCCAGATTCGCCGCAATGGAACCGTCCTGGTATCGGGCCGGGTTCTCTCGTCCGCGGAGCTCGCCGAGCAGCTCACCGATCACCGGCGTCGCATCGACGCTGCGCTCGCCGACTTCGCCGAGAACACGGTCACGCATCTGCGCGAGGAGGGCGCGCTCCTCGCCGACGGCATCGAGGTCCCCCGGACGCGGACGAGGTTCCGTGACCGGCACGTGCTCATCGTGGTTCGCGGAAGCACCTACCGCAAGGACCTGCGAGTGCTCGGCCCGTACATCCGCGGGGTCCGCCCGCTGCTGATCGGCGTGGACGGCGGCGCGGACGCACTGCTCGAGGCGGGGTGGAGGCCGGATGTGGTGCTGGGCGACATGGACTCGGCCAGCGACGAGGCGCTGCGCTCCAGCGCTGAGCTGATCGTCCACGCCTATCCCGATGGCCGCGCCCCCGGCGCCGATCGCCTCCAGCGCATGGGCCTGGACCACAACATGGTGCGCTCCGTCGGCACGAGTCAGGACGTCGCGATGCTCCTCGCCCACGAGAAGGGAGCGGGCCTCATCGTGAGCGTCGGCGCCCATTTCAACCTGGTCGAGTTCCTCGAGCGAAGCCGGGCCGGAATGTCGTCGACGTTTCTCACCCGATTGCGCGTCGGCGAGCTGCTCGTCGACGCCAAGGGCGTGAGCCGGCTCTACAACCCCGGCGTCACCGGGCGGCAGCTGGCGCTCTTCTTCGCCGCGGCGCTCGTGCTGCTCGCGATCGTCATCGTCAACACCCCGGCCCTGAGCGACCTGGTCGATCTGATCTGGTTGAAGCTCAAGATCATCCTCGGGATCTGATCGGCGGTCAGCCCAGGTGGGCTCCAGCTCCTATCCTCGTCGCTGGATATGGGGTATTCAGGGCGCTATCACGCCGCCTCGCTGGCCGCCGTGTTCATCGCGCTGGCCATCGGCATCCTGATCGGGGTCGGCCTCGGGCACAACGTCGTCTCGGGGACGACGAAGAACCTCGAGCAGAGCCTGAAGAGCGACCTGGCCGCGGCACGAGGGCGGGCCGACGACCTCCAGGGACAGCTCAACCGCAACACCGACTTCGAGCAGCAGGTGTTCCCGGCGCTGACCGGAAGGGTGCTCGAGGGGGATCGAGTCGCTGTGGTCGCGCTCGGGGCTCTCCCGGACGACCTCAAGGGGGACGTCGAGGCCGTCGTCGGGCCGGACAGCCCGAGCGGAGCGGCGCTCGGCGAGGTCGCGGTGGTGCGCGAGCCGCCGAATCTGCCCGCGATCGCGGCGGCGGCTTCGAAAGGCAGCGAGGGTGAAAAGGTGAATCGCGACAAGGCGGCGCTCACCGGGGTCGCACGCCGGCTCGGGCAGGCCCTCGTGGTGGGTGGCCCCGCCTATCAGCGCTTTCGTGACGCAATGCTCGGCCAGGTGAGCGGCCGCCCGGGCGGGATCGACGCCGCGATCGTCATCCGCTCGCAGCCGGAAAACCTCAACCCCCACCAGTCCGCGGAAACCGCCGCGCTCGAGTCGGGCCTGCTCGACGGGATCGAGTCGAACGGCGCAATACCGGTCGTGGGAGTCGAGCGCTCGGACGCCGACGTCTCGCAGATCGGTTTCTTCAACACGGCCGGGGTCACGGCCACCGTGGACAGCGTCGACCTGGTCTCGGGGCGTGTCGCGCTGGTGTACGCGCTGAACGGAAGCGAGGGGAATTACGGCGTCAAGGCCACGGCGGACCGGTTGCTGCCGGGCCTGCGCCGTCCGCGGCCGCCGGCGCTCGTGGCCGGCGGCCGGCCGTGAGGCTCCTCGGGCTCGCGCTGTCGGTCGCGGTCGCGGCGCTGTTCGTGGGACCGTGGCTGTCCGACATGCGCCGCGCCGGGTTGGCGCGCGAGAACTACCGGGGACGGCGCGTCGCCTTTCCCGCCGGCGCCGTGTTGGTCGCCTGCTCGCTGATCGCGCTCGCGCCACTCGCCATCCTCGACGACCGGGCCGACCTCGACCTGCTCGACCCGGATATGCGGCGCTGGGCCGTCTACATACTCGGCGTCGCACTCCTCGGGTTGATCGACGATGCCCTCGGGACCAACGCCTCCGCGCCCCGCGGCTGGCGCGGGCACGCTCGCGCGATCGCTGCGGGGCGGTTCTCGACCGGTGCGATCAAAGCCGTTGGTGCGCTGGCGCTGGCCGCCTATGCGACGTCGGGCCTGGGCGATCACGACGTCACCTATGTCGCGGATCTCGCGCTGCTGCTTCTGGCGACCAACCTGTTCAACCTTCTCGATCTGCGTCCGGGGCGCGTCGAGAAGGTCCTGGGGGCGCTCCTCGCGGCCCTCTGCGTGGGAGCCTGGACCGTGCAGCCCCTCGAGCTGCTCGGCGTCTTCATCGGGCCGGCGCTCGTCTGCGGTGCCTACACCCTTCGCGAGCGCGCCATGCTCGGCGATATCGGCGCCAACCTGGTCGGGGCGCTCGCCGGCGTCTCGCTGCTCGTGACCCTGGGTGATGTCGGACGCTACGTCGCGCTCGGGATCGTGGCGGCACTCAACGTCTACGGTGAGTTCCGATCGATCTCCCGAACGATCGAGGGCGTTCCGCTGCTTCGCTCTCTAGACTCGCTCGGAAGAGTTGAGTAGCCGCCGATCGCGCAAGACCCGAGGATGAAGCCCGGCGAGACCAGGTTCATCTTCGTCACCGGCGGCGTTGTTTCGGCGCTGGGCAAGGGCATCGCCGCCAGCTCCGTCGGGCGCCTGCTGGTGAGCCGCGGCTTTCGGGTCCAGCTCCAGAAGTTCGACCCCTATATCAACGTCGATCCGGGGACGATGAGCCCGTTTCAGCACGGCGAGGTCTTCGTCACCGAGGACGGGGCGGAGACCGACCTCGACCTCGGGCACTACGAGCGCTTCACGGACGAGAACACATCGCGGGCCTCGAACGTCACCGCGGGCGCGGTCTACAACTCGGTGATCCGCCGGGAGCGCCGCGGCGACTACCTCGGTGCGACCGTGCAGGTGATCCCGCACGTCACGGACGAGATCAAGCAGCGCATCCTGATCCTGGCCGAGTCGCAGGCGGTGGACTTTGTGATCACCGAGATCGGTGGGACCGTCGGTGACATCGAGTCGCTGCCGTTCCTCGAGGCGATCCGCCAGCTCTACACTGACCTCGGTCCGCGCCGCTGCATGTTCGTACACCTCACTCTCGTGCCGTACGTTGGGCACGCGGGCGAGTTGAAGACCAAACCGACCCAGCACTCGGTGAACGAGCTTCGGCGGATTGGCGTTCAGCCGCACGCGCTCGTCTGCCGCTCGGAGCGAGGGCTCGACCGTGACATCCGCCGCAAGATCGCCCTGTTCGGCAGCGTCCCGGAGGAGGCGGTCATCTCCGCGCGCGACGTCGACAACATCTACAAGGTCCCGCTCGTGCTGCGTGCCGAGGGGATGGACGATCTCATCTTGGACCACTTCGGCATCGAGGCGCCGGCGCCCGATCTGGCCGAGTGGGAGGAGCTCGTGCGGCGGGCGGACGAGCGGCGGGGAACGGTCCGCATCGCGCTGGTCGGCAAATATGTGCAGCTCGCGGACGCGTACAAGTCGGTGGTCGAAGCGCTGGACCACGGCGGCTACCACTACGGCGTGAATGTGGACGTCCGGCTCATGAACTCCGAGGACCTCGATCTCGCCGAGCTCGAGCGCGCCGATGGCATCTTCATCCCGGGCGGCTTCGGCGAGCGGGGAATCGAGGGCAAGATCGAGGCCGCGCGCGTGGCGCGCGAGAGCGGCACCCCGTACCTCGGGGTGTGTCTGGGCATGCAGATCGCCGTGGTCGAGTTCGCCCGCCACGTGGCCGGCATGGACGGGGCGAACTCATCCGAGTTCGATCCCGAGACGCCTTACCCGGTGATCGATCTCCTTCCGGAGCAGAAGGAGGTCACGGACATGGGCGGCACTATGCGTCTCGGCGCGGACCCGATCAAGCTCCACGACGCGACCTCGGCACGCGAGATCTATGGCGAGGCCGTGATCTACCAGCGGCACCGTCACCGCTACGAGGTCAACAACATGCTGCGCCGCCGGCTCGAGGACGAGGGCCTCGTGGCGAGTGGAACCTCGCCAGACGAGCGGCTGATCGAGGTGATCGAGCTACCGGAGCACCCGTTCTTCGTGGCGTCGCAGTTCCACCCGGAATTCAAGTCGCGCCCGACCCGCCCGGAGCCGCTCTTCCGCGAGTTCGTGGGCGCCGCCGCCCGGCGGGCGGCTGAGCGCGAGCCCGCGCCAGAGCCCTCGACCGACATCGAGGTCGAGGGCATCCAGGTCCGCCGGCGCGCCTGACCCGCAGGCGCCGAGCACCAGCCACCGCCGAGCACCACAGACGCGCACCCACAAACGCCGAGA
>DATAOX010000071.1:0-4733 GCA_036265555.1 Solirubrobacterales bacterium | reverse complement strand
CCCGGCCTCGCGGACCCCCTCCTTCACCGCTTCGGCGAGGCCACGAAGGTGGAAGTTGCACGGCATCGCCTCGATCCAGGTGTTGGCGATGCCGACCGTCGGCCGCCGCAGCGCCTCGTCGCTGAAGCCGATGCCCTTCATGTAGGCGCGGGCCGCGGCCCGGTCCGGCCCATCGAAGACCGCAGCTGAGCGCGGCCGCGGAAGATCGGTCACGCGGCCGCCTGAACCCTTCTGGCGCGCCACTCGCGAAGCCTGATTAGGTCGCGAGCGACCTGCTCCGGGTCGAGCTGGCGACCAGGGACGTGCATGTTGGCCGCCGAGATCAGCTCACGCTCGCCAGCCCGCAGCGACATCCACTTGGCGAGAACGTCGTCCGCGTCCGGCAGCCGCTGTGAGGTCGAGGGCTCGGAGCGATCCGGGAAGCCGACGCAGTACTCATTGAGGAGCTCCCCGGTGGGGACGTCGAAGGCAACGATGGGGCGGTGCGGATAGAGCAGGTAGCCGTACCCTCCATCGCCCTCCTTGCCATTGACGGCGATGAAGCCGAGCTCGAGGTACATCGCGTACTCATCGGCCGACACCACCGAACGCAGGAGCGCGCGGGCCCGAGCCTCGGCGCGCCGCTCGCGGCCGGGGTCGTAGGCCGGGATCCGCTCGCGAGTCTCCCGCCGCGGGATCAGCCGGCGAACGCGCTCGGCCACGCTCGGGGCGAAGCCCACGATCGCGAGGACCGCCAAGACGATGATGGAGGCCGCCAGGAAGAGGCTCAACCGCCCGCCGCCGGCGGGAAGAACACGACGCGCTCTGCGTCCTTCGGGACCTCGTCGAAGTCGCGGACCATCGTCGCCTCGCGGCGCGTCCCCTCGAACGTCGGCACGGCAGCCCACATCCCGAGCTCGAGTTGGCGGCGAAACTCGGCGATGAGGCGCTCCTCGTCCTCCGATACGGCCGGATCGCCCTCGGCGAGCAACACATCGCCGTGTCCCGGTTTCATCCGCACGAGCTTCATCCTGACCGGATTATGCCAAGGGAATCAACCGGCCCCGGTCCCTCGCCCAGTTCGGTGAGACCGTTGCCGACGGCCTCGGAGGCGATCTCGCGCGCCCCGCGCGCCGCCTCGGCAACGTCCGCGCCGCGCGCAAGGTACGCGGCGAGCGCCGAGGAGTGCGTGCAGCCGGAGCCGTGGGAGGCGCTGTCGGGGTAGCGTGGCCCGTCGATCCGAAGCGTCCCGGAGCCGTCGAAGAGCACGTCCGCCCCGTTCTCGGAGTGACCGCCGGTGACGACGACCGCCTTCGGGCCCAGCGCCTGGATGGCGCGGGCCAAATCCTCCTTGCTCGCGCCCGCGCCGAGGCCCGCCAGCTCCCGCGCCTCGGGCAGGTTCGGCGTTGCAACCATCGCGACCGGGAGCATCCGCTCGATCAGCGCCGCCTTCGCACTGCGATCGAGCAGCACCGCGCCGCTCGCTGACACCATCACCGGATCGACGACCACGGGCGCCTCGCCGACCAGCTCCAGCGCCTCGACGACGGCGTCGATGGTCGCCTCGTCCCCCAGCATCCCCACCTTCACCGCGTCCACGCCGATGTCCTCGACCACGGCGTGCACCTGCGCGACGATGGCCTCCCTCGGGATCTGGCTGACGAGCTCCACCCCCACCGTGTTCTGAGCGGTGATGGCGGTGATGGCACACGTGCCGTGGACGCGACAGCGCGCGAACGCCTTCAGGTCGGCCTGGATGCCGGCTCCGCCGCCGGAGTCCGACCCGGCGATCGTCAGACAGACTCGAACGCCCTCGTCGGAGCTCACGACTCCAGCGTAGTGCGACACCCCTCACCGGGCGTGGTCAGCGCGGTCCTCATGTAGCGTCCGGCACCGTCGACGCACACATAGCCAAGAAGCTCGAGGCGGGCGAGCGCCACCGCCGCCTCGTGCGGTGCGATCCCGGCCTCGAGCGCCACTGCGTCGGGTGTGGTGGCCCCGCACCCCACCGCATCGGCCACCCTTGCGAGCTCCGCCTCCAGCGGAGGGCCGTCGCGCCGAGCCGTTTTCACGCCGACGCCCAGGAGGCGATCGAGCACGTCCTGCGCGTCACGGATCACAGCGGCGCCATCGGCGAGCAGGCCGTTGGTCCCCCTCGCGACGCTGCTCGTGACCCGACCCGGCACCGCCCCTATCTCGCGGCCCAGCTTGTACGCCAACTCGGCGGTGATGAGCGACCCCGACGGCTGGGCTGCCTCGACCACCACCGTCATCGTCGCGAGCGCGGCCATGATCCGGTTACGGCGCGGAAAGCACCCCGGGCCCGGCCGCGTGCCGGGCGGCACCTCTGACATCACGGCGCCATTCGCAACGATGCGCTCGTAGAGCTGGCGCTCGCTCCGCGGGTAGATCACGTCCGGTCCGCCGCCCAGGACGGCGACGGTCGCGCCATTCGCGGCCAGGGCGCCCCGGTGAGCGGCGGCGTCGATGCCCAGCGCCATGCCGCTCACCACCACCAGCCCGGCCGCCGCGAGCAGGTGCCCGAGCTCCTCGGCGACCTCGAGGCCGTAGGCGCTGGGGTGTCGGGAGCCGACGATCGTCACGGTCCGCTCGGGGTCGAGCTCGCCGGCCAGCCGCTTGCTGCCGCATCCGAAGAGAACCCCCGGAGCTTCGTCCGCGAGGTTCAGGAGAGCCCCGGGATAGGCCGGATCGCCGCTGCCGATCCGCCAGACCGCGCGGCCCTCCCTGGGCTTCACTCCGACCCTCGCCGCCTGAGGCTGATCGCACGCGCGACGTGCTCGGCCTCGATGCGCTCCGCCCCCGCGAGGTCCGCGATCGTCCGGGAGACGCGGAGCACGCGGTCGTAGCCCCTGCCGCTCAGCCCGAGCCGGGCGTGGCCTCGCGCTACCGTTCGCCGCGCGTCGGCCGTGAGCAGGGCGCCGCCGCGCAGCTCGGCGAGGTCCATGTCGGCGTTGCACCGCCCGGAGCCGAGCCTCCGCTCCTGACGCTCACGAGCCGCGACCACCCGCGCGCGAATGCCGGCCGAGTCGACGCCGCGGGTTGCGCCCATCTCCTTCGCGCTCGGCCGTTCCACGGCCACCGCGATGTCGACCCGGTCAGCGAGGGCACCGCTCAGCTTCGCCCGGTAGCGGCGGGCCGACCCGGGGCGGCATTCGCACTCGCCCGACCGCTCGCCGCGCCCGCACGGACACGGATTGGAGGCGGCGACGAGCATGAAGCGGCACGGGAGCTCGACCGCGCCGCGGGCGCGGGTGATCGCGACACTGCCCTCCTCGAGCGGTTGGCGAAGTGCCTCGAGGGCCTCCCGCGAGAACTCCCCCAGCTCATCGAGGAACAGCACGCCGCGGTGCGCGAGCGTGACCTCACCGGGTCGCGGGGGCGAGCCCCCGCCGACGAGCCCGGCGGTCGAGATCGTGTGGTGGGGCGCCCGGAACGGCCGCCGGACGGCCAGGCCGCCGCGCACGAGGAGACCGCACGCGCTCGCCACGCGCAGCACCTCCATCGCGTCGGAGCGAGAGAGCGGCGGCAGGATCGAGGGAAGCCGGCGCGCGGCAAGGGATTTGCCGGCTCCCGGCGGACCGATGATGAGCATGCTGTGGCCGCCGGCGGCCGCGATCTCCAGTGCGTCGCGCAGGTATGGCTGGCCGCGGAGGTCCGCCAGGTCGGGGGCCCCGCGCCCGGCGCCGTTCAGGCTCAGCTCGGACGGCTGGGGCGCCGGGGGTTCGGCGTCGGTCCCGACCTGCCTGAGCTGCTCCAGCCGCTCGAGTGGCACCACGCGGAGTCCCTGGACGAGCGCGGCCTCCGGGCCGTTCGCGGCGGGCACGACGATCGCCCGGGCGCCGAGGCCCCGCGCCGCCTCGGCCATCGCAAGGGTTCCCCGGACCGGCCTGATCGAGCCGTCCAGCGCGAGCTCCCCGGCCAGCACCGTTCCGGCCAGTCGCTCCGCCGGCAGCTGACGCGACGCCGCGAGCAGGCCGGCGGCGATCGCGAGGTCGAAGCTGGGCCCGGCCTTGGGCAGGTCCGCCGGAGCGAGGTTCGCCGTGATGCGGTTTCCCGGATATTGGAAACCCGAGTTCTCCAGTGCCGCGCGCACCCGCTCACGCGACTCGCGCACCGCGGCATCGGGCAACCCGACCAGCGAGAACGCCTTGAGGCCGTATCCGCACACGTCGACCTCGACGTGCACCTCGCGCACCTCGATGCCGAGCAAGCTGAACGTCCGCGTCGTCGCGAGCACGGTCGCGACGCTACGACGAAGGATCTCGCACGTGGTGCGCCGCTTGTGCCGAATTCGTCACGATCCGCGCACCACGCGCGCAGCCGCGGCTTCTACGGTCCGCCGCCCATGCCGACGGACCGAAAGCTCCTCGGCGACCGTGCCGAGACGATGGCGGCCGCGCGCCTCTCCCGCGCGGGCATGCGCATCCTCGCCCGCAACCAGCGGACCCGAGAAGTCGCCGGCGAGATCGACCTCATCGCGCTGGACGGTCGCGAGCTCGTCTTCGTCGAGGTGAAGGCGCTGCGCGTCGGCGCGGTCCGCGGGCCGGAGCGCCCGGTGCTGGCCGTGGGGCCGCGTAAGCAGCGCAAGCTCCGGTCGCTCGCGATCGCGTGGCTGCGAGACCACGACGGCTTCGTGCCGCGCCACTCAGCGCTTCGCTTCGACGTCGTCGGAATCAGGATCGGCGCGGACGGCGAACCGATTCAGTGGGAGCACGTCCGAGACGCTTTCTGAG
>DATAOX010000070.1:0-3361 GCA_036265555.1 Solirubrobacterales bacterium | reverse complement strand
GGCTGGCGAGCGTGAGCTGATCTCGGTGGCCAACATGCACGTCCCTGGTCGCCAGGTCGACCCGGGGCAGGTTGCGCGCGACCTGATCAGGCTCCGCGAATGGCGCGCCAGAAGAGTTCAGGCGGCAGCGTGAGCGACCTTCCCCGGCCGCGCTCGGCCGCGGTGTTCGACGGGCCTGCCCGGGCCGCGGCCCGCGCCTACATGAAGGGCATCGGCTTCGACGACGAGGCGCTGCGGCGGCCGACGGTCGGCATCGCCAACACCTGGATCGAGGCGATGCCGTGCAACTTCCACCTCCGGGGGCTCGCCGCGGCCGTGAAGGATGGCGTCCGAGAGGCAGGCGGGACGCCCATGGAGTTCAACTCGATCGCGATCTCGGACGGCATCACGATGGGCACCGAGGGGATGAAGACCTCCCTGATCAGCCGCGAGGTGATCGCTGACTCGATCGAGCTGACCGTTCGCGGATACCAGTTCGATGCGGTCGTGGCCCTCTCCGGCTGCGACAAGACGATCCCCGGAGCGGTGATGGCGCTCGCCCGACTCGACGTCCCGTCGGTGATGCTCTATGGCGGCTCGATCGCTCCAGGGCGATGGCGCGGCAAGGACGTGACCATCCAGGACGTCTTCGAGGCAATCGGCGCGCACGCCGCCGGCGACATGTCGGACGAGGAGCTTCACGAGCTCGAGGGCTGCGCGAGCCCGGGCGCCGGAGCATGCGGGGGCCAGTTCACGGCGAACACGATGGCCTGCGCGTTCGAGGTGATGGGCATCTCGCCGATGGGCTCCGCGATGGTGCCGGCGATGAACGGCGACAAGGCCGAGGTCGCGCGCGAGGCGGGGCGGCTGGCGCTCAGAGCCCTCCGCGACGAGCTCGATCCCGTCAAGGTCATCACGCGGGAGTCCATCGAGAACGCGATCGCCTGCGTGTGTGCCTCCGGCGGCTCCACGAACGGCGTCCTTCACCTGCTGGCCGTGGCACGCGAGGCCGGGATCGACATGGACATCGACGACTTCGAGCGGATCTCGCGTCAGACACCGCTCCTGGCGGACCTGAAGCCGGGCGGGCGGTTCGTGGCGACGGACCTGTACAAGGCGGGGGGCGTGGGAGTGATCGCGAAGCGGCTCGCGGAGGTGGGTGTCCTGCATTCCCACGCGATGACGGTCACGGGCCGGACGATCGGCGAGGAGGCCGATGCCTGTCAGGAGACCCCGGGGCAGGTGGTCGTGCGCCCCGCGAGCGATCCCATCAAGCCCGAGGGCGGGTTCGCGATCCTGCGGGGGAATCTCGCGCCGGATGGATGCGTCGTCAAGCTGGCCGGCACCGAGCGCCTCATGCAGGAGGGCCCGGCGCGCGTGTTCGAGTCGGAGGAGGCGGCATTCGAGGCCGTCTCGGCGCAGCGCATCCAGCCGGGGGACATTCTCGTGATCCGCAACGAGGGACCATCCGGGGGCCCCGGGATGCGGGAGATGCTCCACGTCACCGCCGCGCTCGTGGGTGAGGGGCTGGGCGAGGAGGTCGCCCTGTTGACCGACGGCCGCTTCTCCGGAGCGACCCATGGGCTCATGGCGGGCCACGTCGCGCCGGAGGCGGTGCGAGGCGGCCCCATCGGCGCGGTGCGCGAGGGCGATCGGATCACGTTCGACGTCGAGGCGCGGCGGCTGGACGTCGAGCTGACGGACGGGGAGATCGCACAGCGGGTCGCCGAGTACGAGCCGCCCGAGCCTCCCTATACGAACGGCGTGATGGCCAAGTACGCGCGAAGCGTGAGCTCGGCGGCCGAGGGCGCGGTCACGCAGTAGCCGCGAGCTCCTCAGTCAGAAAGGCCTCCAGCACGCGGTTGAAGCGCACGGGGCGCTCGGCCATCGGCAGGTGCCCGGTCTTGTCGAAGATGACCGTGCGCGAGTTATGGAGGCGCCTGCCGTATCCGATGGCGTCGTTCGGCGGGACCACGTGGTCGTTGCGGCCCCAGACGATCAGCGTCGGGACCTCCACGTCCTCCAACCGGTCGAGGATGTCGTAACCCATCAGGCCGCGTACCGCGGGCAGGACGCCGGGCCTGCCGTTCCCGTGGTGAAAGCACTCCCACAGGAGCTCCCGCCTAAGGCGGTTCGGCGCATAGAAGAGACCGGCGAAGAGCGCCTGCCGGATGCCAGGACGGCGCATGCCGGTGTCGACGAGCCGCAGCAGCAGCGGCGCGGTGGCGATGCCCATTCGCGCCGCGACCTCGGCGGGCTCGCGGCGCATGCGGGCGTGCGAGACCCCCGCGGCGGAGACCAGCACCAGCTTCTCGAACCGCCTGGGCTCGTGCGTCGCGGTCTCCGCGGCGATGAAGCCGCCCATCGAGTTGCCGACGATCGTGCAGCGCTCCACTCTGAGCGCGTCGCAGAAATCGAGGACGAAGTGGCCGTACGCCTCGACGCCGACCTCCCAATCGGGCATCGGGCTGTCGCCAAAGCCCGGCAGGTCGAGGGCAACCACACGGTGCTCGCGCGCGAAGTAGGGGATGGTCTCCAGCCAGTTGGGCCACGAGCCCGACAGCCCGTGGACAAGCAGCAGGGCCCTTCCGGACTGAGGGCCCATCTCGACGTAGTTGACATCGCGGGCGCCGCCGACGTCGACGTGGTGCAGGTGCTCGCGCCAGTCGATGCGCAGCCACTCGGGATCCGGGTCGCCGTAGGGGTCCGGCCCCTCGGCGGGCGTCGGGTCGGGCAGCTCGTCCAGCGGCGAGGCGAACGGAAAGAACTCGTCGAGGATCTGCGCGGTGAGGCTCGTGCGCTCCCTGGTTTCGCTCGTCGTCATGGCTTCGGTCTCGCCCAGCCAACGATCCGAGCGGGGTTGCCGGCCGCGACCGCGTAGTCGGGAATCTCGCAGTCGACGACCGCGGCCGCTCCGATGATCGCCCCGTCCCCGACCTTGGCGCCGCCGAGCACCACCGCCCTGGCGCCGATCCAGACATCGCTGCCGATCCTCACATCCCGTCGGCGGCCGTCCTCCGCGACGCCGTCACGGGCGTCGGGAGGGGCGGCGAAGGCGGAGCTCGCGATCACGACGCCGTATGCAATCAAGGTGTAGTCCCCGATCACTATCCGGTCGTTGGAGGCGAATGTCGTGCCGATGACCGCGCAATACCGCCCGATCTCGAGCTCGCCCTGCGGGCCGAGGTCGAAGTAGGTGCCCAGATAGGCACCACTGTCGGGACCGATCCGGACGCTCGGGTCCCGTTCACTGCGATGGTGGATGAACGCATACGAGCTGTGGAGCCAGCTGCGCTCGCCGAGGACGACGTTGGCTGGCACCTCGCCCGGGTACCAGTCGTGCGCGAGGACGGTCATACGCGATGGCTCGGCTCCACCGGCC
>DATAOX010000069.1:0-6093 GCA_036265555.1 Solirubrobacterales bacterium | reverse complement strand
CCCGCTCGGCAAGGACCTTGGTGATAGCCGCGGTCAGCGTCGTCTTGCCGTGGTCGATGTGACCGATCGTGCCGACGTTGACGTGCGGCTTATCGCGCTCGAACTTCTCCTTGGCCATCTCGCTCCTTTTCGTCTTTCAGTGATCTGGGTTGAAGTCTCTGTCTCGGTTGGTCAGGGGGCTCCTCGAAATCCGAGCGAACCCCGGAAATATAGGAGAACTATGCCGCAGCCACGGGCTCCGGGCTGCGGTGCTCCACGATCTGCTCGGCGATGTTCGTCGGCACCTCCTCGTAGCGCTCGAACTGCATCGTGTAGGTCGCACGCCCCTGGGTGGACGAACGCAGGTCCGTCGCGTACCCGAACATCTCGCCGAGGGGGACGAACGCCTGGATCGCCACGGCGTTTCCGCGAGGCTCCTGGCCCTGGACCTTGCCCCGGCGGCGTGAGAGGTCGCCGATGACGTCGCCGAGGAACTCCTCGGGCGTCACGACCTCGACCCCCATCACCGGCTCGAGCAGGCTGGGATCGGCGCGCCGTGCCGCCTCCTGCACGGCCATCGAGCCCGCGATCTTGAAGGCCATCTCCGAGGAGTCCACATCGTGATACGAGCCGTCGACGAGCTCGACGCGCACGTCGACCACCGGGTAACCGGCTCGAACGCCGGACGCTAGTGCCTCCTCCACGCCCTGCTCGACGGCGGGAATGAACTCGCTCGGGATCGCGCCGCCCTTGATCCTGTTCACGAAGTCGAAGCCCTCTCCGGGGGCGGGCTCCGCGTTGATCACGACGTGGCCGTACTGGCCACGACCGCCCGTCTGGCGGACGAAGCGGCCCTCGACCTTGTCCACGCGGCGGTTGATCGTCTCGCGGTAGGCGACCTGCGGCCGGCCGACGTTCGCGTCGACGCTGAACTCGCGCAGGAGCCGGTCGACGATCACCTCGAGGTGGAGCTCGCCCATCCCGTGGATCAGGGTCTGGCCGGTCTCCTCGTCGCTCTGCACCTGGAACGTGGGATCCTCCTCGGCCAGGCGGGCGAGGCTGGCGGAGAGCTTCTCCTGGTCGGCCTTCGTCTTCGGCTCGATCGCGACCGCGATGACCGGGGCCGGGAACTCGATGGTCTCGAGCACGATCGGGGCGTCGGGAGCGCAGAGCGTGTCGCCGGTCCCGGTCTGCTTGAGGCCGACGCCGGCGCAGATGTCGCCCGCATAGCACTCCTCGATCTCCTGCCTGTGGTTCGCGTGCAGCATCAGCAGGCGGCCGATGCGCTCGGTCCGCCCGTTCGAGGCGTTGAGGACGCGGCTTCCGGCGGACAGCTTGCCCGAATAGACACGGAAGTAGGTGAGCTTGCCCACGTACGGGTCCGCCATGACCTTGAACGCGAGCGCCGCGAAGGGGGCGTCCTCGTCGGCCGGGCGCTCCGCCTCGCGCCCCTGGCCGTCCTCGCCCTTCTTGGGCGGCTCGATGCCAGTGACCGGCGGGACCTCGAGCGGGGACGGGAGGAGCTCGACGATCGCGTCGAGCAGTGGCTGCACGCCCTTGTTCTTGAACGAGGAGCCGCACAGGACGGGCGTGACCTTGATGTCCACGGTCGCCTGGTGAAGCGAGGACGCGATTCGCTCGTGCGCGATGTCCTCGTCGTTCAGGTATGCCTCCATGAGCTCGTCGTCGTAGTCCGCGCAGGCCTCGATGAGGTGGGTGCGCGCCTCATGGGCGGCGTCCTGCATATCCGCGGGGATCTCCTCGTACTCGAACTCCGTGCCGAGCTCGTCCTTCCAGACGAGGGCCTTGTTCTCGATCAGGTCCACCACGCCCACGAATTGGTCCTCGGAGCCGATCGGAAGCTGGATCGGGAGCGGGTTCGCCCCGAGCCGGTCGCGCATCGTCTGGACCGCGGCCTCGAAGTCGGCGCCCGTGCGGTCCATCTTGTTGACGTAGGCGATGCGTGGAACGCGGTACTTGTCGGCCTGGCGCCAGACGGTCTCGGACTGCGGCTCGACCCCGGCGACGGAGTCGAAGATCGCCATCGCGCCATCGAGGATCCTCAGCGATCGCTCGACCTCGACGGTGAAGTCCACGTGCCCGGGCGTGTCGATGATGTTGATGCGGTGCTCCTGCCACTCGCAGGCGGTCGCAGCCGACGTGATCGTGATGCCGCGCTCCTGCTCCTGCTCCATCCAGTCCATGACGGCCGCGCCCTCGTGGACCTCGCCCATCTTGTGGGTACGCCCGGTGTAGAAGAGGATGCGCTCGGTCGTCGTCGTCTTGCCGGCGTCGATGTGCGCCATGATCCCGATGTTCCGGGTCTTCTCAAGTGGGAATGTACGTGGCATTTGTGCGTAAAGTGTCTGGAACTTGTCGTGGCCAAATCGGAGCCGCGGCGCCGTCAGGAGGAGACGCCGGGTAGGAACGGAATGCGCCCACAAAAAAGGCCCGCACGGGCCTTGGCGCTAGTGCCGATTCAGCCCGAACTCGCCTATATCGTGCGGCTCTCCATGGATTGGATGTCCGCTCGGACGAGCGTCTCGCCGACGCCCGAGCGACGGCTGAATATAGCAGGTGCATGGTGTCCCTCAGGCACGCTGAATGAGGCTTAACCGTCGCAAGAATCGCGACTCGCGGGACCGCCGGAGGAACCCATCCGGGCGCGACCCCGAGCCTCCGCCGGAGGGACCGCCGAAGGGACGCGAGGAGCGCCAGCGGGGGCTCGCCCGGGCGGTGCGTTCGGTGCGCTCCGACGACGCGGAGAAGCGTCCACTCGCGGGGGATGAGGGCGCGAAGCGGCCCGCCGCGCGGGCTGAGCGCCGCGAGCGCCGTCGCGAGGTCCGCCTGCCCGCGGTCGGGAACCGCCGAGACGGCGGGGAGGCGCAGGAGCGAGATGTTCTCCCGCGCGCGGCGCGGTCGGTCGCAGCTGACGCGCTGGGCATCGGGCGCGAGATCCTGCGCTGGCCGGCCCGGATCTGGATGGCGGTCGCGGAGGCCCTGGGGTCGGCGATCTTGGTGGCCTGCCGGCGGGCCGTGATTCCGGCCGTGCGGCTCATCCGACGGTGGCTCGTGTCCGCCCTCAGGTGGGGCGAGCGGGCCGTGACCCCGGCGCTGGGCCTCGCCGTGGCGGCGGTGGCGGCGACGATCGCGCTCGGCGGCTCGCAGTTCGGCGACTACCGCGCGGTCGAGGTCGGAACCCACGATTACGCAAAGGTCGAGAGCGTGGCACCGGCGCCGCAGGTCGACCAGGCGATGCCGCGGTCGGCGCACGGCATCTGGGTGTTCGCGATCGCCGTCGCGTGCCTGTTCGTGATCGTGCTCGCGATCTGGCGAAACTGGCGGCTCGCGAGATTGCTCTTGTTCGGCGGGGTGGCCGTGGTTGCGATCAGCCTGTTCGTGGACCGGCCCGAGGGGTTGCGACTGGGGACCGCGGGCGAGGCCTACAGTGGCGCGCACGCGATCCTTCTGGGCCCATTTTGGGTGCAGCTCTTCGCGGGCGCGACCCTGGCGATCGTGGGGCCCCTGCTCGCTGCCCGGCTTCGCGGCGAGCGGACGGCGGCGCGCCGCCGATCTCCCGGCCGGGCCGGCGAGGAGGCGAGCGCCAAGCGCGCCCCGACGCTCAGGCCGGGGGTCGGAACGTGAGCGCGCGCAGGTACACCGACGCGGTGCCGACCGGGCTGGCCGTTGCCGGGGGATTCGGACTGCTGTGCTTCATCCTGGCGGTCATCGCCGGCGCCAGCTTCGGGCTCGCGCTCGCGCTCGGCCTGGGCGGCGGCATCGTGGTCGGCGCGCTCTTCGCGGCGCGGCGGAACCCGGAGCGGCTGCTCCCGCTGGCGGTCATCGCCGGGGCCGCCGCGCTGTTCGCGTCAGAGCTCATGACGACGTTTCAACTCTCCTCCACCCCCGGGCAGACGTTCTGCAATGTCGGGGCCGCGGGCCGTCACCATTTTGCGCTCGGGATCCTGGCGATTCTCGCGGTGGTGGCGCTGGCGGTTGCCCTCCTGTCCGCGTCGAAGCCCGCAGCGATCGCCGTGGGGGCGGCGGGTGTGATCGCCCTGATCCTGTTCCTGACGATCGACCTCCCGCAGGCGAACAACGTCGGCAACATCTCGAGCTCCTGCGACGTCGCCGCGTCGTTCAACTTCGCCAAGGCCGAGCCGCAGGCCGGCTTCTGGCTCGAGATGGTCGGCGCCCTGGCGCTGGCGCTGAGCGGCGTGGCGCTCGCCACTCTCAACCCGGAGCAGTTGCGGGCCATACGGCCGGCCTGGCTCGGCGGGCCGAAGGCGGAGGGTCGGCCGGGGGAATCGGCCGAACACGGGGGCGAACCCGAAGCGGCGCGAAGCCGGGATGACAGGCAGCGAAAAGCGAGCCTGGCGAGGACGCAGTCCGATCGGCGAAGCGAGCGTACTTGAGGCGTACGTGAGCGAGACGATCGGGCGAGGGCTACGACAGGTGACGCTTTGCAGCCGCCTGCCGCCCGGCTACCAGCGGTAGTGGGCGAAGGCCTTGTTGGCCTGGGCCATCCGGTAGATATCGTCCTTGCGCTTCCACGCGCCGCCCTGCTGCTGCGTCGCGTCGAGAATCTCGTGCGCGAGGCGCTCGGGCATGGACTTCTCGCGACGTCCCCGCGCGTATTGCACGAGCCAGCGGACGGCAAGGGTGCGGGCCCGGCGGGCCGCGACCTCGACCGGTACCTGGTACGTCGCACCGCCGACGCGGCGGGAACGGACCTCGAGGACGGGCGTCAGCTCCTTGATCGCCTCGTCGAGCACGTCCACGGGCGGACGACCCGTCCGCTCGCCCACGATCGCGAGCGCGTCGTAGACGATCTGCTCCGCGAGTGACTTCTTGCCGTCGCTCATCACCTTGTTGATGACCTGCTGCACGAGCCTGCTCCGATGCTGCGCATCGGGCTCGACGGGGCGGATCGGGGCGCGGGCGCGACGGGGCACGGCTTAACGCTTCACGCCGTAGTGCGAACGCGACTGCTTGCGGTCGGAGACGCCGGAGGCGTCAAGCGTCCCGCGGACGACCTTGTACCGCACGCCCGGCAGGTCCTTGACCCGACCGCCGCGCACCAGGACGACCGAGTGCTCCTGGAGGTTGTGCCCCTCGCCGGGGATGTAGCACGTGACCTCCATGCCGTTCGTCAGCCGGACCCGCGCCACCTTGCGGAGCGCCGAGTTCGGCTTCTTGGGGGTCACCGTGTAGACGCGCGTGCACACCCCCCGCCGCTGCGGTGCGGCGATGCGGCGCTTGCGCCCCTGGCCGGACTTGAGACCCGGGGTGGCGACCTTCCTCGTAGGCCGATTTCGGCCCTTGCGGATCAGCTGGCTGGTCGTCGGCACGGCGGGGAATGGTACAAGGGCCGCGAGGGAGCACCCCGAAAGGCCCGCGTTACGCTGACCGCGTGGAGCGGAACCTCCCAGTGCTCGCCCTCGACGTGGACGGCGTGATCAGCCTCTTCGGCTTCGAGGGCCCGATCGGCGAGGCCCCGGGCCGCTTTCATCTGATCAACGGCATCGCGCACTGCATCCCGGACGGGATCGGAGCCATGCTGGAGCGCCTTGCGCCGGCATTCGAGATCGTCTGGGCGACGGGTTGGGAGGACCGCGCCAACGAGCGGTTGCCGGAGATCCTCGGGCTGCCCGGCGAGCTGCCGTTCCTCACCTTCGACGGCCAGGCCCGCTTCGGCACCGCCCACTGGAAGATCGAGGCGATCGACCGCTACGCCGGCGACCGCCCGCTCGCGTGGGTGGACGATTCGATCGATGGCACCTGCCGCGCCTGGGCGGACGAGCGCACCGCACCCACTCTGCTGGTCGTGACGGACTCCGCAGTCGGGCTCACCGACGGGCACGTCGAGGCCCTGCTCGAGTGGGCACGCGCGGGGTACACTGCGTGACGCGTGGAGGGGTTCTGGCCGATCTTCTTCCTGGCGGTGATCCTGAAGATCCCCGTCGCCGCCCTGCTGTACCTGGTCTGGTGGGCGATCAAGCAGACGCCCGAGACCGAGGAGGCCCCACCGGAGAGCGAGGACCGCGACCTCCTGCACTGGCGGCGTGAGCCGAAGCGCCCGCGCGACCCGCGCCGTGGCCCGCACGCGCCCGA
>DATAOX010000068.1:0-2145 GCA_036265555.1 Solirubrobacterales bacterium | reverse complement strand
CTGGTGAAGAAGACCAACTTTCGCGACTACAACACCCCGATCCGCGCCGACGGCATCATCGCGATCAAGATCCGGGAGGGCGACGAGCTGGTCCAGGTGCGCCTCACCTCCGGCAAGGACGACCTGCTGCTCGTCTCCAAGTCCGGGTACGCCTCGCGGTTCAACGAGAAGAACGTACGGCCGATGGGCCGCGACACGTCCGGCGTCAAGGGCATGAACGTCGGGGGCAAGGTCGACGGCGAACCCAACCGCGTGCTCGCGATGGACGTGGCGCGCGATGATGCCGAGCTCTTCGTCGTCACCGAGAACGGCTACGGCAAGCGAACGTCGGTGTCCGAGTACCCGGTGAAGGGCCGTGGGACTAAGGGCGTGCTCACTGCGAAGCTCACGGCCAAGAAGGGTGGGCTCGCGGGAGCTCTGATCGTCCGGGAGCACCAGGACCTCTTGTTCATCTCCGAGAACGGGATGGTCCAGCGCACGAACGCCGGTGGCATCTCCCAGATGGGCCGCGCGACGCAGGGCGTGCGGGTGATGAACCTGCGCGAGGACGACCGCGTCAGCGCCGTCGCGCTGGTGGTCGAGTCCAGCGCGTCGGTCGCCGATGAGGCCTCGGCCGCCGAGGAGGCGGGCGAGCCCAGGGTCAGCGCGACCACGCGCACCATCTCGGAGGACGGCGCCGGCTAGATACGCTCCGCGCGGTGAAGGAGCTGCGCGGCCGAACCGCCCTGATCACGGGCGCGGGCGGCGGCCTCGGCGCATACATCGCCCGCGGGCTGGCGGACCAGGGCGTGAGCCTCGCGCTCACGGATCTTCCCGAGGCGCCGGTGGACGGGCTGGCGGCGGAGCTTCGCGCGCGCGGGGTCGAGGTGAAGCACGCGCCGGCCGACCTGACCGACCGCGAGGAGCGTCGCACGCTGCTGGCCTGGGCCGAGGATGCGCTCGGGCCGATCGACATCCTGGTCAACAACGCGGGGGTCGAGTTCGGTGGCCCGTTCCTCGAGAGCGATGGGGAGGCGCTCGAGCTGACCGTGGCCGTGAACCTGCTGGCGACGATGGACCTGACGAGGATGGTCGTTCCCGGAATGCTCGATCGCGGGCGGGGTCACGTCGTGAGCGTCGCGTCGTTGGCGGGGAAGGTGCCGACGCCGCAGCTCACCTCCTACTCGGCGAGCAAGCACGGCGTCGTCGGCTTCACGGCATCGCTTCGCGCCGAGCTCGGCGATGCGCCGGTCGGGTTCTCCGCGATCTGCCCGGGCCTCGTGAACCGCGTCGGCATGTTCGGCCGCCTCGAGCCGTACATCGACGGCGATGCCGACCCGCCGATGGGAACGGTTCCGCCGGAGCAGGTCGGCGCCGCGGTGGTTCGGGCGATCCGGGAGGACGTCGGCGAGATCATCGTCAACCGACGGCCGATCAAGCCGATCATCCTGCTGAACGGGGTGGCGCCAGGGGTGGCGGCGCGTGTCGCGCGCCTGCGCCCGATGCGGGACTTCATGGAGCGGATGGCGAGAGCGCGCCGGCGCTACGAGGAGGTCAGCCCGCCGCGCCGCTAGCCCTTGACCAATCATGCGGCCGGCCCGTCGCCGCGGCGAACACTTCACTCATCCTCGCCGTCTGCTTCAATCGTCTTACCGGAGAAAGGAGGTGGTCCTAACTTGATTGGAATGTTTCTGGGGACGCCGGAGGTGCAGGGCCGCTAGGTGGCGGCCGGCCGGTGCTTCGTCGCCGGCGCAGGCAGGTCAGGCGGCATGGCGCCGCCGCTGATCAGTGCGGGCCGCCCAGTGGAATCCACCCTGGGCACCGGTGAGACCGAGGAGGCGAGGAGCACGTCCCGCCGCGCCGTGAATCCCCGGCTTGCTTCCCAACCGCACCTCGAGTGAAGGGCCGCCTCCGGGCGGCCCTTCCTCACGCTTCCATCCGCTCCGGGGCTAGGCGGCGACGAGATACGGCTCCCAGGCCACGGGGATCCGCGGGCTGGCCAGCTGGATGAAGACGGTCGGCCCCGGCGGACGCGGGCTGGACTTGGGGTGCATGCTCGCCTCCCGCGGCGTCTTGTTCCCCTTCCTGCGGTTGCAGGGAGCGCAGGAGGCGACGATGTTCTCCCACACCGACAGTCCACCCTTGCTGCGGGGGATCACGTGGTCG
>DATAOX010000067.1:0-14860 GCA_036265555.1 Solirubrobacterales bacterium | reverse complement strand
CGGCCGGACGTTGAAGTGCCACTCCGGATTCTCGACCGATACGCCGTCAAGCCACGAGATCTCGTCGTCGGAATAGCGCTCGGCGAGCTCGTTCATCTTCGCCTGCTGGTCCGCCACCTCGGAGTTGATCTCACCCGAGATGAAGTACCGCGAGCGAAAGTCGGCGACGAGGTCCGAGAGCCGGCGATCCTCCGTGGAGAGGAGCTCGAGGACCAGCAGCGCGGGGATGGTTCCCGAGTCCGCGCACCAGAAGTCGCGGAAGTAGTAGTGCCCAGAAACCTCGCCGCCGAACGCCGCGTAGTGGTCGCGCAGCGCGCGCTTGAAGAAGGCGTGGCCTACGCGATTGACGTATGAGGTGCCGCCGAGCTTCCGCACGGTGTCGGGCACCGCACGGCTGGCGCGGACGTCGTAGACGATGCGGGCGCCGGGCTCCTTTCGAAGCAGCTGGCGGGCGAGGAGTGCAGTCAGGAAGTCACCCGGCACGAACTCGCCGGTGTCGTCGATGAAGAAGCACCGATCCGCATCGCCGTCCCATGCGATCCCGATGTCAGCGTGCTCCTCCAAGACCTTGGAGGTCACGAAGCGACGGTTTTCCTCCACGAGCGGGTTCGGGTCGTGGTCGGGGAAGTCTCCGTCCGGGACCCAGTAGAACGTCTCCAAGTCGAGGCCCAATCGGTCGAGGAGTGGACCCACCATCGGCCCAGCCATCCCGTTGGCGCCGTCGGCGATGACACGGAGCGGCTTGATCCGTTTCGGGTCGATGAAACCGAGGACGCGCTCGTGGTAGTCGTCGTAGATGTCGACCGCCTCGACGCGCCCGCCGCCCGGTGCATCGGGGAGCCCCGCCTCGAGCGTGGTGCGAACGTCGTCGATCCCGGCATCGCCTGAGAGCGCCAATGCCCCCTCGCGCACGAGCTTGATGCCCGTGTACTCCTTGGGGTTGTGCGAGGCGGTGACCATCGCGCCGCCGTCGAGCTCCCGCGATCCCACGAGGTGGTAGAGCATCTCGGTGCCGACCATTCCCGCGTCCAGGATCGCGCACCCCTCGGAGACGAGCCCCTCGCGGACGCGATCGCTCATCTCCGGGGCCTCGTTTCGCATGTCTCGGCCGAGTCCGATTCGAAGCTCCGAGGTCTCCTTCCCGCGCAGTCCGGCCAGAACTCGCGCGAAGGATCGCCCGATGAGGCAGGCGACCTCGCCGTCGAGCTCGCGGCCGTAGAGGCCGCGGACGTCGTACGCCTTGAAGATGCCGGGCTCGACCGCGGTCAGAACTTGCCCTCCAGGCTGTCGTAACTGTCCTCGAGCGACTGGGGCATCACGCGCGTGTCGCCGATGACGGGCATGTAGTTGGTGTCGCCGGCCCACCGCGGCACCACATGAAGATGGATGTGGTCGGCGAAGCCCGCACCGGCGATCCGTCCCTGGTTCAGGCCAGCGTTGTAGCCCTGCGGTCCGTAGGCCTCGTCGAGCACGACGATCGCCCGCTGCGCGAGCGCCATCATCTCGGCGACGGTCTCCGCGTCGAGCGCGGGCAGCGTCGCGAGATGGTCGTACGGCGCGACCATCAGGTGGCCGTTTGTGTAGGGAAACTTGTTGAGGATCACGAAGGACCGCTTACCCCGGTGCACGATCAAGTTGCCACGATCGTCCTTCGCGGCGGGCGCCGTGCAAAAGATGCAGCCCTCGTCGGAGTCCTTGGAGGCGTCCTTCACGTAGGAGAGGCGCCAGGGCGCCCAAAGGCGGTAATTGGCCACACCGCCCATCGTATGCGTCGGGCACGGCATCCAGGCGGGCCGCCTAACTGCCCCGTCTGACAGACCCCAGGCTGAAGGTGCTCTACAAACTCACGCGGTACCCGATCCGGTCGTCACACCAAGAAGCGCGTATCCGCGCCGCACGCCATTTCACCGCGTCTTCGTGGCGCTCAGTCCTGGACTCGCGCGGGCAGCCTAAGCGATGGCACGGCCACAGCTACACACGATGTTCATGCATTGGCCATTGGCCCTGCGGCCGCTCGCGCGGCCGCAGGGCTCATGGCTCTAGCGCACGAGATCGAAGTGCAGCTTGTCGATCTTCCGGTTGCGGGTGCTGTGAATGGTCACCTTGCCCGCGACGCCGTCGAACTGACGGCTGCCGCCGAGCACCACGAGATGGTCGGGACCACGGTCGAGGTCGCCCCTGACGCGCATGTTGCCGAACCCGCCGATCTCGCCGTTCAGGTGCACCGTCGCGTGGCACTTGACCTTGCGGTTATGGGGCTTGAACCGGCACTTGCCGCGATCGCGACCCACTCGGTCGTGGCGATTGTGCGGGTCCAGAAGCTTGTCCTTGAAGCGGAACGCGTTCTGACCCACTCGATGACCCGACTTCTGCTTCGAGAGCACCGTGAAGTGATGATCGATCGCAAACGCCGGGGATGCGACCACCAGCGCGCCGATTGACGCGAGGGCTGCCGCCAAGATGAGCTTGCGCATGTGGATGCCTCCTGCCTGAAAGGGTGGGATATGCGTCGAGGGCGACCCTACATACGCGATACCGGATGTCAAGGTGACGGATGGCGCGGTGTCGGGTTGCTTACCGTGAGGCCGCTCGGATGCTCTGCATCACCACGTCGAACGATGCGTTTTCCGCGCTGTGCGCGGATATTGCACCGCTCGGCGGTTCGGCGTTCTCAGAGCCAGCCGCGGCGACGGAAGATCGCCAGAAGGCCCACGAGCATCACGGCCATCAGCCCGAGGATGATCCAGAAGGCGCCGATCGCGTTCTGGCCCGGGACACGGACGTTCATGCCCTCGATGCTCGCCACCAGCGTGAGCGGGAGGAGGATCACGCTGATCACCGTCAGGACGCGCAGGATGTCGTTGACGCGATGGGAGATCACCGATTCGTTCGTTTCCTCGAGACCCTCGACGACCTCCTTGTAGTTCTCGAGCATGTCCCAGATCCGCTCGTGGGCGTCGACGATGTCGTCGAAGTAGATCTCGAGATCCTCGCCCTCGCGCGCGGCGAGGAACCGCTGTTTGGTGCGCTCGAGATCGCGCAGCACGGGGCGCTGCGGGCGGATGATCTTGCGGAAGTTGATGATCTCCTGCTTGACGTTGAAGATGTCGCGGACGACCTCCTCCGAGCGGCCGGAGAAGATCTCCTCCTCCAGGGCATCGAGCTTGTTGCCGATCTTCCGGAGCATCGGGAAGCAGTAGTCGAAGCTGTCGTCGGTGACCTTGTAGAGCAAGAAGCCGGAACCCTGCGAGAAGAGCTGGTGGCGCAGCTCCTCCTTCTGCCGGCAGCGCTCGAACAGGTACGCGACCGGCTGCAGCGGCTGGTTCGGGATCGTGACGAGGTAATCCGGGCCGACGAAGATGTCCAGCTCGCCCGCGTTAAGGCGGCCCACGGTGCGATCGAACACCGGAAAGTGGAGGACGATGAAGAGGTACTCGGGGTACTCGTCGATCTTCGGGCGCTGGTTGCGAGACAGCACATCCTCGAGGTCGAGCGCGTGGAAGCCGAACTGCTCCTCGAGCCAGGCACACTCGAGCGGGGAGGGATGGTCGATGTTGACCCAGCGCAGGCCCTCCGCGGCGATGGTCTCGACGTTCGGCTTGCGCTCGGTGGGCTCAGGCGCCGGCGCGACGGGCTGACCGGCTCGGCCGGCTCTGCGCAGCCTCGGCTTCGGGAGGTTCGCCATCGGTCACCATCTCGCTCGGTCGCTCGTCCATCGCCTCTGAGACGAAGAGTACCCGCAACGTCACCCCTCGCTGCAACGTGCGGAACACGGTCGGTTCCGTGAGTGAGGGGCTTTAGCCCGGAAACCGGCTGGTGCCGTTGCTGGTTCCGTGAGTGAGGGGCTTTAGCCCCGAAACCGGCTGGTGCCGTTTCCGGCTTCTGTATATTCCGCGGACACATAGCTGCCACATCCAGAGGGGTGGAGGGACTGGCCCGATGAAACCCCGGCAACCCCCCCGCGAGGGGAAGGTGCCAATTCCAGCAGGTGGACGACCTGGGAGATGTGAGCGGAGTCCCATCAGGACCTCTGCTCCCTAGCCCGGCAGCAGAGGTTTTACATTAGGTGACTCCGATACGAAAGCGAGGCCAGAGTGATGGCTCCTGAGGCGCTGGTCTGCAGGGAGTGCGACGCGAGCTACCCGCTCGAGGCGCGGTACGTGTGCGAACGTTGTTTCGGTCCTCTCGACGTCGCGTACGACTTCGCCGATCTCGATCCGGCCGAGGCGCGACGGAAGATCCAGGCCGGATCACCGGGAATCTGGCGCTATGCGGACTTTCTGCCGTTTGACGAGCGCCCGCGCGATCCGCTCGAGCCCGGCCTGACACCGCTGATCCGGGTCGACCGCCTGGCGGAGCGACTCGGCCTGCGCGACCTGTGGGTGAAGAACGACGCCGCGAACCCGACACATTCCTTCAAGGACCGCGTCGTCGCGGTTGCCCTGGCGAAGGCACGCGAGCTGGGGTTTGAGACGGTCGCCTGCGCCTCCACCGGCAACCTCGCGAACGCGGTGGCCGCGCACGCCGCCGCGTCGGGCCTCACCTCCTACGTCTTCGTCCCCGCGGACCTCGAGGAGCAGAAGCTCCTCGCGACCGGTGTCTACGGCACCCGGCTCATCGGGGTCAAGGGGAACTACGACGACGTGAACAGGCTCTGCACACAGCTCTGCGAGACGCGCCCGTGGGCGTTCGTGAACGTCAACCTGCGCCCGTACTACTCGCAGGGTTCCAAGACGCTCGCGTTCGAGACCGCGGAGCAGCTGGGCTGGTCCGTGCCGGACCGGATCGTCGGGCCAATCGCGTCCGGGTCGCTGTTCACGAAGCTGGGGCGCGGCTTTTCGGAGTGGATCGATCTCGGCCTGGTTGAGGGCGACCTGCCGACGTTCAACGGGGCCCAGGCCGTGGGATGCAGCCCGGTCGCAGCGGCGTTCGCCGCGGGGCGCGATGTCTGCAAGCCGCAGCGCCCGGACACGATCGCGAAGAGCCTGGCGATCGGCGATCCCGCGGACGGTCCCTATGCGCTGGACCTCGCCCGCAATACGGGCGGGGGCATCGACTCCGTCAGCGACGACGAGATCCGGGACGGCATCCGCCTGCTCGCGGAGACGACCGGCATCTTCACCGAGACGGCCGGCGGCGTGACGATCGCGACGCTGGCGAAGCTCGCCCGGCGAGGCGACATCGGTCCGGCCGAGCGCGTGGTCGCTTACATCACCGGCGAGGGCCTGAAGACCCTGGATGCGACCCGGGACGGCTTCCGGATGCACGAGATCGAGCCGACGCTGGAGGGATTTGAGGCCGAGCTCGAGTCGACCTTGACACCAAGTGGTGCGCCCGGCGGGAGCTCGCCCGGACGGACCGCCGATCCCGGACTCGAGCCGGCCACTGCCGGCAGCTAAAGTCACGGACGAAATGTCAGTCACCGTCAAGATCCCCGCGCAGCTCCGCGCCGTCACCGACGGTGAGGGGGAGATCGAGGTCGACGGCGAAACCGTCGGCGATGCGCTGGACGCCGTCTTCGACGAGCACGACGATCTGCGCGAGCGCATCACCGAGGACGGTGGGCTGCGCCGCTTCGTGAACGTCTACGTCTCGGGCGAGGACATCCGGTTTCGGGACGGGCTCGAGACGGAGCTATCGGATGGGGACGAGGTGACGATCCTCCCGGCCGTCGCCGGCGGCTGAGGCGCGGACGATCCGAGCGTCGATTCCTTAGGCTCCCGCCGTGACCAGCGGGGGTACTGTGGCGATCCTGTGTGGCGGCCGGGGGACGCGCCTCCAGGAGCGCACACACGCGATCCCGAAGGCGCTCGTCGAAATCGGCGGCATGCCCATCCTGTGGCACGTCGTCCGGATCTATGCCGCTCAGGGGTTCGGTCGCTTCCTCCTTCTCACCGGTTACCTGGGAGAGGCGATCGAGGAGTTCGCCGCCGCCGCCGCATGGCCTGAGCCCATCGAGATCGAGTGCGTGGACACCGGGCCCGATACCCCCACCGGGGGACGGATCTGCCTGGCGGCGGATCACGTTGGCGACGGGCCGTTCTCGCTGACGTACGCGGACGGTGTCGCGGACATCGATCTCGCCGCGCTCGGCGCCTTCCACCGCAGGCACGGTGGGCTGGCCACGGTCACGGTGGTCCGGCCGCGGGCTCCGTTCGGAGTCACACAGCTCGACGACGACGACCGCGTGCTGTCATTCGAGGAAAAGCCCCGACTCGATCAGTGGGTGAATGGCGGCTTCTTCACGTTCGAGGCGGGATTCCTCGAGTACCTGGAGCGGGACAGCGTCCTCGAGCACACGCCGCTTCGCCTGGCGGCCGCCGAGGGCGAGCTCCACGCGTTCCGGCACACCGGCTTCTGGGACTGCATGGACACCTACAAGGACGCCGTGACCCTGAACGACCTGTGGATGGCCGGCGGTGCTCCCTGGGCCGTGTGGGATCGGAGCCCGGCGGCCGACGCTGGTGCCCGGTAGCACCCTGGTAACGGGTGGCCGCGGGTTCGTCGGCGCCTGGCTCTGCAGGCGGCTGCTGGACCGCGGGGAACCCGTGGTGTCCCTGGACCGAGGCGGTCGGGAGGGGCGCCCCTCGGTGCTCGAGCTGCTTGGGATCGCAAGGCAGGTCAAGGAGGTGGAGGGCGACCTGCTGGATGCCGAGCTCGTGCGCGCCACGCTGAGCGACTACGACGTCGATACCGTCTTCCATCTCGCCGCGCAGACCCTGGTGGGGCGCGCCGCCGAGTCCCCCGGGCCAACGTTCGAGGCGAACGTCCGCGGCACGTGGATCCTCTTGGATGCCTGCCGGGCGCACGGGGTGGACCGCGCGGTCGTGGCCTCGTCCGACAAGGCGTACGGCGCCCAGAACGAGCTGCCGTACCGCGAGGACCTGCCGCTCCGGCCCACGGCGCCGTACGAGGCGAGCAAGGCCGCGGCCGACCTCCTCGCGCGGAGCTTCTGGCCATCGTGCGGGCTACCGGTCGCGGTGACGCGATTCGCGAACGTCTATGGCGGCGGCGACATCAATTTCAGCCGACTCGTTCCGGAGGCCGTGAGCGCGGCGCTGGAGGGTCGCCCGCCCATCCTTCGCTCCGACGGCTCACCGGAGCGAGACTTCCTCTACGTCGATGACGCGGCGGCGGCCTATCTCGCCATCGCCGACGGGCTCGATCGCGACGACGTGAGGGGCGAGGCGTTCAACGCCGGCGGCGGCCGGCCCTACGCCGTCGGTGAGGTGGTTGCGATGATCGCCCGCCTGGCCGGCACCGAGGTGGTGCCGCGGATCCTCGGGAGGGGTAATCCGGCCGGAGAGATCAACCGGCAATATGTGGACGCGACGAAGATCCGCGAGGTGGTCGGATGGCGGCCGAGCGTCGAACTCGAGACCGGCCTGCGGCGCACCATCGAGTGGTATCGCGAGCACCCCGAGGCGCGGGCTCCCGCGCCGGGGCTAATTAGTTCATAAAACCTGCGCCCGCCGGCCCGAATCCACTCCTTTACATCGAATAATGGAAGCGTCCCTCAAGGAGGAATCGCATGTCTCCGGTTGTCCTTGGCTTTGGTGCTCTCGACGCGATGATCGCGGCGCAGGCTGGCTACGCGATTCGCGACCTCTCCCGGAAGCGCCGACGCAAGAAGTAAGTGACTGGTGGACCCGGGCGCCGTGAGCTGAACGCGCCCGGCAGGATTTGAACCTGCGGCCTTCCGCTCCGGAGGCGGACGCTCTATCCACTGAGCTACGGGCGCTCGGCGATTCAGTCTAGTCGCGGTCCGATGGCTCACGACGCCCAAACGATGCGGAGAGCGCGGATACCGTTTCGGGCATGGATCTCTCCGTCGTCTTTCTCGGTACCGGCGGCTCCGTGCCCACGGCGCGACGGGCCACGGCGTGCCTGCTCACGCGCATCGGCGGCGACCGGATCATGTTCGATTGCGGAGAGGGCGCCCAGCGGCAGATGCACCGTTCGACCGGACTCGTCCAGCTCGACGAGATCTACCTGACGCACTATCACGCCGATCACTACCTCGGTCTGCCCGGTCTGCTGAAGACCTACGATCTACAGGACCGGAAACGGCCCCTTCGGGTCGTCGGGCCAGGTGGGCTGCGCAGCCTCTTCTCCGTCCTCGCGCGCATCTTCGGAAAACTCAGCTACGACATCGAGCTGGTGGAGCTCGCCGAGGGCGCCGCGATCCGGAGCGACGGCTACGAGATCCGCTCGTTCCCGGTGAAGCACCGCATGCGCGCGCTTGGCTACGCGCTGGTCGAGGACGAGCGGCCCGGACGCTTCGACCCAGACGCAGCGACGCGGCTGGGCGTCCAGCCAGGACCGGACTTCAGTCGTCTCCAGTCAGGCGAGGAGGTACGGGGCTCCGATGGCGTGGTCGTCCCGAACCAGGTGATGGGCCCGCCGCGGCCTGGCCGCAAGATGGTGGTGAGCGGAGATACCGCGCCGTGCGAGATGACGCGCCTCGCCGCCCACGAGGCCGAGCTCCTCGTGCACGACGCGAGCTTTGCCGACGCCGAGATCCAGCGGGCCGCCGAAACGGGTCACTCAACCGGGCGCCAGGCGGCCGAGCTGGCGCGCGAGGCCGGCGTGAAGCTCCTCACCCTGGTCCACGTCTCCTCCCGCTATGACGTGCGCGAGGTTCTGGCCGAGGCGCGAGAGGTGTTCCCGACCGCCGAAGCGCCGCGGGACTTCGACGTGGTCGAGGTGCCGTTCCCCGAGCGGGGCGAGCCGACCCTGATCGAGGGCGGTGCCCGCGCTCGGGCACGGGCCTGAGCTCGGGCGTTACCCGAGCGGGGCCGCCAGATCCGCGACCGCGCCGGAGACCGCGATCGCCTGGTCCTCCTGGAGGAAGTGCTTGGCGGGCAGAAGGATCGGATCCGAGACCTCGAGCGCCTCCTGGACGAGACGAAGCTGGTCGAGCCCAAGCGCCGGATCGCGCTCACCCCACACGATCCGGGCCGGATAGGGCCGTTCCGCCAGCCCCTCCCACAGGAAGCGCTGCTTCTCAGCGGTGAGCTCGAAGCCGCGCATGATCCGTAGGAACGCCCGGCCGTGGTCAGCGCGCTTCAAGAGGTAGTAGTAGGCGTAGACCTCGCGACGCGGCGTCGAGGCGCGGTTGGCGATCGCCTGCAGGTAGAGCAGCTGAGACATCGCGAACGGTCGCAACGACGCGAGCCAGATCTCGCCGAGCCCGCGGATCGCGAACGGACTCATCGTCCAGGGACGACGAAAGCCGGCGACACCCAGCATCGTGTTGAGGGCCGTGAGCGACAGCACTCGGTCCGGGTTGAGCACCGCCCATTCGCAGCCGATCGGGCCGCCGATGTCGTGGACGACCAGGTGGCACCGGTCGATTCCCAACGCGTCGATCGCCTGGCCCATCCAGCGCGCGAGCCCCGACCACGAGTAGTCGAAGCTCTCGGGGCGATCGGCGAACCCCAGTCCGGGGAAATCGAACGCGACCGCCCGCAGCCCCTGCTGCGCGAGGGCCGGGATCATCTTGCGATACAGGAATGAGCTCGACGGGACGCCGTGGACGAGCACCACCGCCGCGCCCATCCCCACGGAGGGCGGCTGGTCGCGCACGAAGCTGGGGACACCACCGGCCGTGAAGCGTCGCCCAGCCGCCTGGTGGATCGCGATCGCCTCGCGTGTCGCCTCTGGGACCCGCATGCCGAGCGCCCTTTGTAACGCATCGACGGAATTGGGATCGGAGACGGTTGGTAGGCTGACGATTGGTCCGGTGAGGCGGTGATCGTCGCTGCAGCCGCCGGTCAGGCGCGAGGCGCCGCAAGAGATTCTCCTTTAACCCGGTCCGGAGAGGCCAGGAAGGGGCAAGTTGCGAAGCGATACCGAGAAGATCGTCCTCGACCGCGACGATCTGCGTCGCACGCTCGTGCGAATCGCGCACGAGATCATCGAGAAGAACCCCGGGTCGGAGCGAGTCGCGCTCGTCGGCATCCACACGCGAGGGGCCGTACTTGGCCGTCGGCTCCACGCACTGGTCGGGGAGCTCACCGGCTCCGAGGTGCCCTTCGGGGATCTCGACATCTCCTTTTACCGCGACGACGTCAACGATCGCGAGCCGGGCGCGCAGCCGGTCGTCCACTCCTCGCACCTGGACTTCGACCTCGACGAGCGCACCGTCGTGCTGGTCGACGACGTCCTCTTCACAGGCCGGACGGTGCGCGCCGCGATCGATGCGCTCTTCGACTACGGCCGCCCAGAACGGGTTCAGCTCGCGGTGCTGGCGGACCGCGGACATCGCGAGCTCCCGATCCGCCCGGATTACGTGGGGAAGAACCTCCCGACCTCTCGCACGGAGAGGGTGTACGTCCGCCTCGAGGAGATCGACGGCGTGGACGAGGTCATGATCGAAGGCCGAGTGGAGGCGACCCGATGAGGCACCTGCTGGCGATCGGCAACCTGGAGCGAGCCGACATCGAGCGCATCATGGAGCGCGCTGAGGGATTTGCGGAGGTTGGCCGGCGCGACATAAAGAAGGTCCCGACCTTGCGCGGGCGGACGATCGTGAACCTCTTCTACGAGTCCAGCACCCGCACGAGCTCCTCGTTCGAGCTCGCCGCGAAGCGCCTGTCGGCGGACGTCGTCTCGGTGAAGTCAGCCGGCTCCGCCGTCGACAAGGGGGAGTCGCTGAAGGACACGATTGCGACGCTGGGCGCCTACGGTCCCGAGGCCATCGTCATCCGCTCGCCCCACGCCGGGGCGGCCGATCTCGTCGCCCGCTGGAGTGACGCGGCCGTGGTGAACGCCGGCGACGGCAAGCACGAGCATCCCAGCCAGGCGCTGCTCGACGTCTACACGTTGCGCCGTCGGCTCGGCGCGCTCGAGGGGAGGCGGATCTGGATCGTCGGCGACGTCCTGCACAGCCGGGTGGCGCGCTCGAACATCCTCGCCTTCCGGATGATGGGCGCCGAGGTGACCGTGTGCGGCCCGCCCACGCTGATTCCGCGCGGGATCGAGCGCGCGCTCGGGTGCGCCGTCTCCTACGAGCTCGACGACCTCGAGCAGGCAGACGTCGTTTATGCGCTCCGGATGCAGCGGGAGCGGATGGGAGAGTCGTTCGTGCCGTCGATTCGCGAGTACGCAACGAAGTACCAGATCGACTCCAGGCGCCTGAGCCCCAGGCAACTGGTCATGCATCCGGGACCGGTGAACCGCGGGATCGAGCTCTCCGGCGAGGTGATCGACGGTCCGAATTCCCTGGTCGCCGAGCAGGTGGAAAGCGGGCTCGTCGTGCGCATGGCGATCCTGTACGAGCTCCTCACCGGCGGGCGTCCGCGCCCCGGCGACCGATCCGGCGACGCCGACGGCGTGACCGATCCGACGCCGATCAAGGAGCCGGCATGAGCAGGCGCGCGTCCTCCCTCGACTGGCGCGGACGGGGTAGCGGGGGGGATCTGGTCGTGCGGGGCGCGTTCGTCCTCGATCCCCGCGCCGCGATCGCGGGCGCGCACGACGTCGTCATCGCCGGCGGCGAGATCGTCGAGATTGCCCCTCCGGGGACCGCGGACGGTCCCGGCGAGGTGATCGAAGCCGAGGGCAAGCAGGTCTTCCCGGCGTTCTTCGATCCACATGTCCACCTGCGCGTGCCCGGCAATGAGGACGAGGAGGACATCGAGACCGGGACGCGGGCGGCGGCGGCGGGCGGGTACTGCGGCGTGCTCGCGATGGCCAACACGACCCCGCCGGTGGACTCCGCCGCGGACGTACTGGCGCTTCGCGAGCGAGCGGGAGATGAGGCATCGGTTCCGGCCGGATTCCTCGCCACCGTCAGCCGCGGCCTCGAGGGCCAGGAGCTCACCGAGATGGCCGAGCTTCGCGAAGCCGGAGCGGTCGGCTTCTCGGATGACGGCCTCCCGATCGCGAACGCCCGCCTCGTGCGCCGCGCACTCCAGTACCAGCACCTGGTGGGCGCCAACATCGCCCTGCACGAGGAGGACCACGACCTTTCGCGCCCCGCCGGAGCCCATGCTCCCCACCTCGGCGGGGTGATGCACGAGGGGGTCGTCTCCGCCGCCCTGGGGCTCGCGGGTGTCCCGTCGGTGGCCGAGTCCACCATGATCGCGCGCGACGCAGCGCTGGCCGCCTACGAGGATGCCCGGATCCACGTTCAGCACCTGTCGGCCCGCGAGTCGGTCGAGGTCGTCCGCGCCGCCAAGGATGCCGGGGTCAGGATCACCTGCGAGGTGACGCCGCACCACCTGGTGCTGTCGGACGAGGAGGTCCGCACCCTGGACTCACGGTTCAAGATGAACCCGCCGCTACGCGCCGAGGACGACCGCCAGGCGCTGATCGAGGCGCTGCGCTCCGGACTCATCGACTGCGTCGCCACGGACCACGCGCCGCACGCGGCCGAGGAGAAGGAGGTCCCGTTCGAGGCGGCGGCGATGGGCGTGACCGGCCTCGAGACTGCCTTCGCCGTCCTCCATTCGAAGCTCGTGCTGCCCGGGGTGCTCGATCTCGCCGTGCTCGTCGACCGGATGAGCGCCGGAGCTGCCGCGTTCGACATCGAGCCCTCCAGCCTCACGCCCGGCGCGGAGGCGAGCCTGGTCCTGTTCGATCCCGAGGCCGAGTGGGAGCCGGGCGCGGACGGCTGGGAGAGCAGGTCCGACAACTCGTGCTTCTCCGGGAGCCGGCTTCATGGACGCGTGCTGGCCACCGTCGTCGCTGGCCAGGTCGTCTACCGGCAACGGAGCTTCGCGATGGGGGTCGCGTGACCCGCGCGAAGCTCGACCGCGATCGGGCGGCGCTCGTGGTCATCGACGTCCAGGAGGCCTTCCGCAAGGCCCTGCCGGGCTTCGATGACGTGGCGCGCGGGGTCGCCGCGCTGATCCGCGGCGCCGAGGCCGTGGAGATCCCGATCATCGTCACCGAGCAGTACCCGAAGGGCCTGGGGCGCACGGTGGACGAGGTGGCCCGCCACCTGCCCGAGGAACTGGTGCCGATCGAGAAGGTGTGCTTCTCCGGGACCGAGGCGGAGGGGTTCGCGCTCGACGGGCGAGATCAGGCGCTGGTGTGCGGCATCGAGGCCCATGTCTGCGTCAATCAGACGGTGCTCGACCTTCTCGACGAGGGCGTGGAGGTCCACGTGGCGGTGGACGCCGTCGGCTCTCGCTTCGACGAGAGCAAGGAGGTCGGTATCCAGAAGGCTCGGCGGGCCGGGGCCGTGATCACGAGTGTCGAGACGGCGCTGTTCGAGCTGGTCGGCCGCGCCGGGACCGACGATTTCAAGGCCGTTCACCGTGTGGTGCTCGACTACGCGCCCAATCCGGCATGAGCCCGAGGTGGACCGCGAACGGGTCGGGGACGCCCGGCTACGTGCTCCTGGAGGACGGCACCAGGTTCGACGGGCACCTTCGCGGTGCGGTAGAGGCCCCCGGGACGACCGGCGAGGTCGTCTTCAACACGTCGATGACCGGCTACCAGGAGGCGGTCACGGACCCCTCGTACGCCGGGCAGATCATCACCTTCACCTACCCGCTGATCGGCAACTACGGCGTCGCCCGGGACGGGATGGAATCCGACCGCATCCACGCTCGCGGCGTGATCATGCGGGAGGCGAAGAACGCCGAGCACGCCGCCGATGCCGAGGGCGGCTGGATCGACTGGCTGCGCGATTGCGGCGTCGTAGCGATCGAGGGGGTGGACACGCGGGCGCTCGTGCGCCACATCCGCGATCGCGGCGCGATGCGCGGCGGCATCTTCCCGGCGGAGCTCGCCGAGGGCGAGGCTCGCGCAGGGGTGGAGGCCGAGCCCTCGATGGCGGGCGCCGACCTGGCGCGGAAGGTGACGCCCGCGGAGCCGGTTGAGCTCGACGGCACCGGGGCGCACGTGGTTGGGATCGACACGGGGATCAAGCTCAGCATCCTGCGGCAATTCCGCGAGCGCGATTGCCGGCTGTCGCTGCTTCCGTGCACGGCGTCGGCCGAGGACATCCTCGATCGCGATCCCGACCTCGTCTTCCTGGCCAACGGTCCCGGCGACCCCGCGGCGCTCGACTACGTCGTCGACGCGGTGAGGGGCGTCGTCGGCAAGCGGCCCGTGGTCGGAATCTGCCTCGGCCACCAACTCCTGTGTCGCGCGGTCGGCCTGGAGACGTTCAAGCTCCCGTTCGGTCACCGTGGAGCGAACCATCCGGTCAAGGACCTGGGGACGGGGCGGATCGAGATCACCTCGCAGAATCATGGCTTCGCCGTTCAGGGGCCGGCCGGCGAGTCGCGCGTCGAGGGTGACGAGCCGGTGCGCTGGGAGACGCGGTTCGGGGCCGCCGAGCTGTCGCACCTGAACCTGTACGACCGTACGGTGGAGGGGCTGGTGCTGCGCGACGTGCCCGGCGCGACCGTCCAGTACCACCCGGAGGCGGGCCCCGGTCCGCACGACGCCCGCCATCTCTTCGACTCCTTCCTGGCTCTCGCGCATGCCTAGGCGGGACGACATCTCGAAGATCCTCGTGATCGGCTCGGGGCCGATCGTGATCGGACAGGCGGCCGAGTTCGACTACTCCGGCGTGCAGGCCTGCAAGGTCCTGCTCGAGGAGGGATACGAGGTCGTCCTCGTCAACTCCAACCCGGCGACGATCATGACCGACCCCGAGTTCGCGACGGCGACCTACGTCGAGCCGCTGCTGCCCGGCCCGGTCGCCAAGATCATCGAGAAGGAGCGCCCCGACGCTTTGCTGCCGACGCTCGGCGGCCAAACCGCGCTCAACGTGGCGATGGCGCTCTATGAGGACGGCACCCTGGAGAAATTCGGCGTCGAGCTGATCGGCGCCGACCAGGACGCGATCCGCCGCGCGGAGGACCGCGAGGAGTTCCGCAAGACGATGACCGAGGCG
>DATAOX010000066.1:0-30446 GCA_036265555.1 Solirubrobacterales bacterium | reverse complement strand
CGGATCTCCGAGATCTCGATGCGGATCTCGCCGAAGGCCTCGTTGAGGTCTCGGAGCATCTTGCGGACGCCTGCGTGTCCCCGAAATACCGTCTGTTCCCCTCCCAGGAACGCGTGGAGCGCCGAGTGCCACTCCACCTCGGGGTCGAGTTCCACCAGCAGCATGTCGACGTCTCCGCGGTTGCCCGCCTCAAGTCCGCGCTTGAAAGCCTCCACGTTCTCCTGCGACATGGGCTCCGCAGTATCTCGCTACTCCCGCAGCCCGGCGGCTTCGAGGGTCAGGGATCGCTCGATTTAGCCGCCTGCTCGAACCTCCTTCCGAAGCCGTTGCACGGCGGTAGCGAGTTGCCCCACCCGGTCGCGGAGCCGGCTGATTGTCCTGGTTTGGCTGCGAAGCGGCGCGGCGGGTTTCGGCGCCGTCCCGAGCCGTCCCGAACTGTTGACGACGACCGCTTTCGTTGGCCCGCTGATCGCCTGGTTCCAGACCCCGGCGAGGAAGGTCTTGGTCTGGTTGGCGGCGGTGCCGATCCGAATCGTCCCCGACTCGCCGGCGACGCCCGGATTCGCGATGTCGATGTTGCGACCGCCCGTGGTCAGGTTGATGCCGGCGCTGGGGCCGATCGCGACGTTCCGCGAGGCGGTCGAGTTGAAGAGCGCCTGGTTCCCCACGGCGACGTTGCCATTCCCGGTCTGGTTGGCGAGGAGGGCCGCGAAGCCGGTGGCGACGTTGTTGTCGCCGGTCGTGTTCGAGAACAGCGAGTTGCCGCCGACCCCAATGTTGTCCTCGCCCGTGGTGTTATCGGGCAGGGCGACTTGGCCGATCCCGACGTTGAGGTCGCCGCTGGTGAGGTCGTCGAGGGCGAGGTTGCCGACGGCGGTGTTGCCGGCACCCGAGGTGACGTCGGGCATCACCGAGCGGCCCAGGCCGACGTTGTTGAAGCCGGTGAAGGTCAGGTTGAAGAGCATGCTGGGATCGCCGGCAGCGGCGTTGTTGCTGTTGTCGAAGTAGACGCCGCCGGTGTCGGCGCTGGCCGGCGCAGCGGCGACGCCGAACGCGGTCGCCAGGGCGAGCGCGGCGATGACTGCACGAGTCCGACCCGATCGAGGTCGTTGACGCATCTGGATTCCTCCCTGTCCGTCGATGGAGGCGGAAGCCAAGGCGTCGGCCGAGTCCCTGCGGGCTGGTCGGCGGGTCGGCGCTCCGCCGATGTGAGCCGACCCTCTCACTCCACGCTCGGCGGGTCAAGGCGATGACGTCCCTACTCCCGCAGCCCGGCGGCTTCGGCAGATTTCTAGCGCACGAGGTCGAAGTGAAGCCGGATGCCGTGGACGGTCAACTTGCCCGCGACGCCATTGAACTGGCGGGTGCCGCCGATCACCACGAGGTGGTGGTCGCCACGCTGGAGATCACCCTTGACCCGGATATGGCCCTTGCCGCCGATCCTGCCGTTCAGGTGAAAGAGCGCGTGGCACTTGAGCCCGCGCCCCTTGTCCCGGCACTTAACGCGGTCGCGGCCGACCTTGCTGCCGCGGTTGTTCGGGTCAAGGAGCTTGTGCTTGGCGACAAACGCGTTGGAGCCAGCTCGGTGAGACGACTTCTGATTCGCGAGCACCGTGAAGTGACGATCGAACGCAGCCGCCGGGGATGCGAGCACGGCGGTGGCGAGCGCCGCGATAGCTGCGCCCAGGATGAACTTACGCATCTGGATTCCTCCCTTTCCGTCGGTGGCGACGGAGGCCGAATACGTCGGCCATTCCAGTCGGGCCGGTCGGCGGCTCAAGCGCTCCGCCGAGGTGGGGCGAGCCTCTCACCCGACGCGGGCAGAGTCAAGTTGATGAAGCCGCTACTCCCGCAGCCCGGCGGCTTCGCCTCAGGCGCTCGGGTCGGTCACGCAGACGGTCGTATGGACGTCGAAATTCGAGGCGTTGGAGGGCGAGCCGCTTTCGGCGACGATCAACGGGTGGTAACCGCTGCCGTTGTCGTCCAAGGCGTCGGTCCAGAAATATTCGCCGCTACTGACCCCCGGGACGTCGTAGTTGATAGCCAGCGACTGGGCTTCCCCGATCGATGGCAGGCGCAGGCCGTGTCCGGCGCAGTAGACGGCTGCGGGTTGCCACTGTCTCTCCGCCCCGTCAGACCCCGCGCAGATCGGCCCGAACTTGGCAAGGAGCGGGGTCTGGCAGGTGTCGACGCCGCTTCGATCGGCGATGTCCGCGCCGTTGATCGATCCGGCGATGATGTTCGCGTGCTTGCCGTTTGGCGGCTTGTGGCCGGAGACGGTGCCGGGGGCGATCTGGCTATTCGAAGAAACGACGATGGCGGCCATAGCCGTGCCGCCTCCGAGAACAACGAACGCGAGGATTGTGACCATCACGTTCGCGTAGGTCAGGTGGGAACGAATCCATTGACGCATCAGGGGCCCTCCCAGTCATTCGGGGCGGAGGCCAGGTGCGTCGGCGAGTCCGTTCGGGCTTGTCGGCAATCGGCAATCCGCCGATGTCGGGGCGAGCCTCTCATCCGAGGCTCGGGGGGTCAAGGCGATGAAGGGGCTACTCCCGCAGGCCGGCGGCTTCGAGGGTCCGCTCAGGACCCCCGAAGATCGCGCGAGATGGATGCGGTCCAATTCGCCCGCTGAAAGTGAATCGCGGCGGGGTGTCCGCCGCGATTCACTCCCGCGGAACGGCTAGACCTTGATCGTCTTGCTGAAGCCCTTCTTGCACAGGTCGGTCTTCTTGGCGTAGGCGTAGAACTTGCCCTGAACCTGCCCGGAATTACCGGTGTTCCAGCTGCCGTCGCTGTCGCTGGTGTCCGTGTAGAGCTTCTTGTCCGTGCTCGGGTTCTGCGAGCTGCCCTTCTGCTTGTAGACCTTGACCGTGCGGTTCTTCACGCACTTGGCCTTCGAGCTCTTGACCTTTCCCTGGAATCCGTCGCCGTTGTACTTGATGGTGACGGTGGTTGCCGCCTTGCCGCGGGCCCCCGCAACGCTGACCATCGCCACCGCCCCGCAGAGCAGCGCCACGACGATGGCAACCGAGAGCTTCTTCATTCGATCTCCTTTGCACTTGGGCAGACCGGCCCTGCGCCGGGCTGCGCTGGTCATCCGACCCTACATCGGATCGCGGCGATCTTGATGGCGATCGAATCGAGTGATGCGACCACCGACACCCCCACGGCTCGTCGAGCCGTAGGCGTCCGGCCAGCTCTAACCTCCCGTCGTCTAACCCGGATTCGCGGCACGCACAAGCCCAGGGGATCGGGCAGGTTACCCGCGCTTCGGGGCGCGGAAGGTGATCGAGTCCAGTGCGTAGTTGGCGCTGTTCTGTACCGGGCCGCCCACCTCGACGTCGCCGTTCGGACTTATGAACACGCGGCCGGCATTCCCGGTGGCGATCGTCGGGATGAACAGCTCCTGGCCGGGGCGATACCCCGGCGGCAAATTGAAGATCACGGTGTCCCGAGTCGCCGTGACCGTCCCCTTCAGGTGAACGATGCGTTCGTGATCGATGAAGAACCCCGCCGTGCTGAAGCCATCGCCGAAGTTGTGGGCACCGTTCTGGAAGCGCGGCTCCCCAGCCGCCCCGATCTCGTGATACGGCTCGGCCGGCGTGAGGTCAGCGCCGGTGAGCGAGTGGTCCTGGACCTTCGCACCGTTGACGGCGCCGGCCCTGATCTTCGGGTTCGTCACCGCACCCTCGTGGAGCTTCTTGGCTGTGACGGCGCGATTCGCGATGTCGTTGGTGTCGATCCTCGTGGCGGCATAACCGACGCCGCCGATCGACACGAACAGCGAGATCAATGAGATCACCAGTGCCGGTGAGGGCCGTCCCCTGCTTGCTTGCTGTGGCATGTGAACCTCCGTCGGGTGGCTGCAGGGCGACTCTAGACGCTTCGGCGGCGAGCGAGGAACGTCCGAAATCACGTTTCTGGGAGATCCGTCCCGCGGACGCCGACCCCTGCGATAGTCGAAATTGCGGTATATGCTTCAAGCGAATCCGCGGCATCATCGGGCACGCGGTACCACCGGTCAGCAGGAACGCGCCGATGTCAGCAGCGACAGTCGAGCCCAAGGTCCCGGCCGATGGGCTTCCTGTCTTCGTCGCGAACGGCAGGCGCCGCGACCGCGCCGTGCGGGCTGGGAAGGTCGCACTGGGCATCGCGCTCACGGGATGGCTTGCCGCTCTCTGCGCCAGCCTGGTCGGGTTCGGACCGCTACCCTTGCCGGCGCTCTCGGGCTCCGATGACGAGCAGGCGGTTTCCGCCGTGCGTTCCGAAGGCCCCGGCACCAGGCCTGTCGGGCACGTGACCCGCCGAGCTCCCAGCGACGCCGCGAGCAGTGTCAAATCGTCGACTCCTTCGGGGAGGGGGACAGACGCGGGAGGTGGCCGTGCCACCACCGGACCAACCACCGGCACGAACGACACTCCAGCGCGGACACAGGCGACCACCGCGAACCTCGCCTCGCCGTCCTCCACCGGGTCGTCTTCGAACCAGACAACGAGTCCACCGCCCACAAGCACGCCGCCGGCCCCGTCACCGGCGCCCCCGCCACCGGCGCCCCCGCCCACCACGACCACGCCGCCTCCATCCGATTCGACGAGCCCGCCCGATCAGCCCGGCCCGACGGGCTCGCCCGACGGAAGCGGCGGCACGACCTCGGGGTCATCATCGTCCGGGTCGACGACCCCTACCCCGGATACGTCGGGCAGCGGCGGCGTGCCCGGCTGAGGACACACCGCGACGACGGGTCCGGACCGATCGAGCGTGGGTCCCGAAGTCCAGGCGAGGAGTGAAGCGGCGCGCCGGATCGGGCGCAGCATCGAACGCCCGCCGGCCCATTGGCTCCTCCTCGCGCTACTGCTCGCCGCCATCCTCCTGATGCCGGCCGTGCAGGGCCTGACCACTTTTAGCACCGGTCGCAGTGGCACCGCGACGACGGGTACCGAGGATCCGGCGCTGAGCGGCTCGGCCGCGATCTGGAGGGTCGACGGCGACCGTCTGGTCCCGGCCGAGACCCAGGTCGGCCGGCGAATCGCGCTGACCTTCGACGACGGTCCGGATCCGACCTGGACTCCTCGAATCGCTGCCATCCTGACCCGGTTCGGAGCGCCTGCCACCTTCTTCGAAGTCGGCGAGCAGGTGGTGCGCTATCCGGGCGTGGTCGCGGCCCTGCGGCGAGAGGGTTTCGAGCTGGGGAACCACACCTTCGAGCACACGGACCTCACGACGATCCCGGGCTGGCAGCGGCACCTCCAGGTCTCGATGACCGATACCGCGATCGCCGGCGCGGCCGGCGTCCGGACGCACTTCTTCCGTCCCCCGTATTCGAACCGGCCCAACGGAGTCACGCAAGAGCAGGCCACGGCGTTCGCATCGACGCTCGATCCCGGCCGCTTCATCGCGCTCGCCAATTACGACAGCGAGGACTGGGAGCAGCCGGGGGTCGCGGACATCGTTCGGCGCGCGACACCGCCTGGACACCGGGGCGGAGTCATCCTCATGCACGACGGAGGCGGCGATCGGTCTCAGACCGTGGCTGCGCTGAAGCAGCTGGTGCCGCGCCTGGAACAACGCGGCTTCCGGCTCGTGCCTCTGTCCCGGCTCGCCGGCATCTCGAAGGCCGAGGCCCTGCCTGCTGCCTCCGGCTCGGAGCAGCTACGAGGGAAGCTTCTGATCGGCGCACTCGCCGCTGCCCGTTGGGTGACGGAGTTGTTCTTCTTCCTGTTGATTCCCGTCGGCGTGCTGGCCGTGCTGCGCGCGGCCGTGACCGTCGTTCTTGCCCGTCGCCAGTCAAAGCGATGGCGCCGACGGTCGGCGCCGGGGTTCACTCCGCCGGTTTCCATCTTGGTGCCGGCGTTCAACGAGGCCGAGGTCATCGCGAAAGCGCTGAGCTCACTGTCGGGAGGTGATTACCCGTCACATGAGGTGATCGTGGTCGATGACGGGTCGACCGACGGCACCGGCGAGCTCGTCGAGGGCCTTGGTCTGCCGGGGGTACGGCTGGTTCGTCAGCCTAACTCAGGGAAGGCCGCGGCCCTGAACGCGGGGCTTGCGGTGGCCAAGGGCGAGGTGATCGTCACCGTGGACGCCGACACCGTGTTCGAGGAGGACACCCTGCGTCGCCTCGTCGAGCCGTTCGCGGACCCGGGCGTGGGGGCGGTCGCGGGCAACACGAAGGTCGGGAACCGTAAGGGCCTGCTCGGCACGTGGCAGCACATCGATTACGTCACCGGCTTCAACCTTGACCGGCGGCTGTACGTCGTGCTGCAAGCCATGCCGACGGTACCCGGGGCGGTCGGGGCGTTCCGGCGGGAGGCGATCGAGGTTGGGGGCGGCTTCTCCCCCGCGACGCTGGCCGAGGACACCGACCTCACGATCACGATCGGCCGCGCCGGATGGTCCGTCGCCTACGTCGAGGATGCCCGTGGCTGGACCGAAACCCCGTCGACCCTCGCCGGGTTGTGGCGACAGCGCTATCGCTGGTCCTATGGGACCATGCAGGCAGTCTGGAAGCACCGGTCAGCGCTGTGGCGACGCGAGCCCGGGAAGGTCGGCCGGCGCGGTCTGCCCTACCTGATTCTGTTCCAGATCGCGCTTCCGCTTCTCGCACCGGCGATTGACATCTTCGCCCTGTACGGCGTGGTATTCCTCGATCCGCTGCCCGTTCTCGGATTCTGGCTCGCCTTCAACCTGCTTCAGCTTGCGCAGAGCGTCTATGCCTTCAGACTCGACGGCGAACGATTGCGGCCGCTCTGGGCATTGCCATTGCAGCAGTTCGTCTACCGCCAGCTGATGTACCTCGTCGTGATTCAGTCGGTCATCAGCGCGGTGCGCGGGCTCGGCCTGCGCTGGCAGCACGTGGAGCGCACGGGGGAAATCGAGGTGGCCACCTGAGTCTTGGCTGCTCGTACGAGGGCTATGCTCGGGACCACGGAAGCGACGTCGGCATGGAGAAGAGCGGACCGCAGAAAAGCAAATCGCCGTCTGAGCTGATCGACGCGAGAATCGAGGAGCTGGGCGACTGGCGGGGCGAGATGCTCGGCCGGCTCCGTACGTTGGTCAAGGAAGCCGATCCCGAGGTCGTCGAGGAGTGGAAGTGGAGAGGGGTCCCGGTGTGGTCGCACGACGGCCTGATCTGCACCGGCGAGACCTACAAGAAGGTCGTGAAGATGACCTTCGCCAAAGGGGCGGCTCTGGAGGATCGTTCGGGCCTCTTCAACTCCAGCCTGGAGGGGAACACGAGGCGCGCCATCGACTTCCACGAGGGCGATCAGGTAGACGAGGAGGCGCTGAAGACCCTCGTTCGCGCCGCCGTGGCCCTGAACAGGTCCAAAGCCAAGAGCTGATCCACGGAATGGGAATCGGCTGGCCTTAAGGCCCGCCGTCCCGAACGGCAACGAAACCCTGGCGCAGGACGCCGATCCCGCGCTTGCCTGGCAGGATGGATCGATGCGCCGTTTGATGTTCATCGGCTCGGCGGTCGTCTTCCTGGACGTCGTCTTCTACGAGGCGATCACGCCGCTTCTTCCGGGCTACGTTGACGACCTCGATCTCTCGAAGACCGCCGCCGGCGTGCTGTCCGGCGCATACGCCGCCGGGACGCTGGTAGCGTCGCTTCCCGCGGGGTTCATCGCGGCCCGAGCCGGCCCGCGACGCACGCTCCTCGCCGGCCTCGCCCTGATGGGAACCGCGAGCATCGCGTTCGGGTTCGGCAATCACATCGCGCTCCTTGACGCCGCCCGCTTCCTGCAGGGGATCGCCGGGGCGCTCACCTGGGCTGGGGCCATCACGTGGCTGATGGTCACCGCGCCCGAGTCGCGTCGCGGCACCGTCATCGGGGACGTCCTCGCGATCGCGATCGCCGGCGCGCTGCTCGGCCCGGCAGTGGGCGCGCTGGCGCATGCGATCGGGACGAAGCCCGTCTTCTCCTCAGTACTGGTCATCGCGCTCGCGCTCGCGATTCTGACGCTGCGATTGCCGTTTCCCCCCCGGGGGGAACGACTCGATCTCCGCCAGACGGCGGCTGCCATCAGACGTCCTGTCGTGCTTCGCGCGACCGGGTTCGTGATGGCGCCCTCGGTCCTGTTCGGAGTGATGGCGGTCTTGATTCCGTTGCGGATTCATCACCTGGGTGGCGGCCCGGTCGTCATCGCCGCTGGGTTCATGGTTGGAGCGGCATTCGAGGCGAGCCTCGCCGCCTGGACGGGTAGGCTCTCCGACCGCATCGGGCGGTCCCGTCCCTACTTCGTCGGCATGGTCTTCTGCGCGATCGCCCTCGCGCTGCTCCCGATGTCGGACAGCCTCGGCATCGCGTTGGCGCTCCTCATCGCCCTCTCGATGGGCGCCGGCGTCTGTTTCACCCCGGCGCTAGCCATGCTGAGCGACGCCGCTCAGGAGAGCGGGCTGCATCAGGGCCTGGCCGCAGGCCTCATCAACATCGCGTGGGCCGCGGGGCAGGTCCTCGGCAGCATCGGCAGCGGCGCCGCGGCTACCGTCGCCGGCGACGCGCTCCCGTGCCTGATCGTGGCGGCTGGGCTGGTCGGGACCGCGCTGGGAGCCTGGCTCAACGGCATCGGGCGGGGCCGATATGTTGCCCGCGCATGAGCGAACAACCCGTTGCGCCGCCTCCGGGCGAGCCGCCTTCGCAGCCGTCGGCGGAGCCGCCGACCACTGAACCTCCTGCTGGGCCTCCAGCGCCGCCCGGCGCGGGGCCGCCGGGTGACCGCGCGCGGATCATCGTCCGGGACGATCTCGAGCGCTCGCGACTGACGGTCTTCTTCCGCCTGCTGCTGGTCATCCCGCACCTGATCGTGCTCGGGGTCTTCAGCCTGCTCGCGGCCTCCATCGCGTTCGTCAACTGGTTCGCGATCCTATTCACGGGGAGGGCGGTGGGCCATGACATGCAGGCGCGATACCTGCGGTACTTCACCCACGTTGACGCCTATCTCAACCTCGCGGCGAACCCCTGGCCAGGATTCGAGGGAGATCCCGGCAGCTATCCGATCGACACGCAGGTCCCCCCCGCTGAGCCTCAGAGCCGATGGAAGACGTTCTTCCGGCTGCTGCTGGCCGTCCCGGCGCTCCTGCTGGGCTCCGTTTTCGGCGCATCCGGCGTCTACGGCGGGCTCGGGAACTACCGCATCAGCATCGGGATCATCGGGACGGCGGCATTTCTCGGCTGGTTCGCCGCGCTCATCCGGGCGCGAATGCCGCGCGGCATTCGCGATCTGATCGCTTACGGGCTCGGGTACTCGGTTCAGGTCGCCGCGTACGTGCTGCTCGTCACCGACCGCTATCCGAACAGCGACCCGCTCTATCACGACTACGGCGACCGGCCGGACGACCATCCGATCAGGATCTCCGAGGACGACGACCGGCGGCGCTCGCGGCTCACGGTCTTCTTCAGAGGACTGCTCTGGCTGCCCCATCTCGTCTGGCTCCTGCTCTGGGGGATCGTCGTGTTCTTCGCGGTGATCGCGAACTGGTTCGTGACCCTGTTCGCCGGGCGGCCCGCCGAGGCGCTCCATCGCTTCAACGCGGCCTACGCCCGGTACCTGACTCATAACTCGTCCTACCTGTACCTGGTCGCGAACCCGTTCCCGAGCTTCACGGGTCAGGCCGGGAGCTATCCCATCGACCTTCACGTCGCCGGGCCCGAGCGCCAAAATCGCTGGAAGACCGGCTTTCGACTGATCCTGGCGCTCCCGGCGATGCTGATCAACTCCGCGATCAGCAACGCCCTCGTGTTCGTCGCCGTGTTCGCCTGGTTCGTCGGGCTGATCAAGGGCGAGATTCCAGCGGGCCTGCGGAACCTCGGGGTCTTCGCGCTCCGCTACAACGGCCAGCTCTTCGCGTACCTGGCGCTGCTCACCGACCGCTACCCCTTCAGCGGTCCATCGCTCGAGACGGTGGGGCCGGAGCCGGTCGTCGTGCCCGAGCGCGCTTGATCGAAGCGGCCAGGGCGGATCGCCGGGTCCTCGTCGCGCTCGCTGTGGGCGCGGCCGTCGCCATCGGCGCCTGGATCTTCGCCGTCCTCCAGCTCTGGCAGACCAGCGTCCCCGGCGACCTCTCGCTGCCGAATCTGGATCCGGCGCGCTACTTCACCCAGCACCAGCTCGACCGCGCCGCCAGCTATCAGGCATTCCTTCGAATCGACGCGCTGCTCGCGCTCATCGCTCAGCTGGTTGCGCTCGGGATCTATGCCGTCAAGGGCCCCGGGTTCGTGCGGGAGTCGGCGGCGGGCCGGATCGGGACGGGGATGCTCCTCGGAATGCTTGGGCTGGCGTTCGTCTGGATTGCCCAGCTCCCGTTCGGTGTCGCCGAGCTGTGGTGGGAGCGCGGGCACGACGTCTCGAGCCAGGGGTACGTCGACTGGCTCATCAATTACTTCCTGTCGGCGGGCGGCGCGTTCCTGTTCATCTCGCTGGCGATGCTGATCGTGATGGCGCTGACGGGCGTCTGGCGACGCGCCTGGTGGGTCGCTGCGGCGCCGGCACTCGTTGCGGTCTTTCTCGCATTTGCCTTCGTCCAGCCCTACCTGATCCCGGGCCAGCACCCCGTGCGCAACCCGGCGATCGCCGCCGATGCGGATAGGCTCGCCGCCAAAGAGGGAATCCCGGGAACCACGGTGCGGGTGCAGGACACGCACAACCTTGGCGGCTCGCCGAACGCGGAGGCGACCGGGCTCGGTCCCACACAGCGGGTGATCCTCTGGGACACGCTGCTCCAGCGCTTTCCGCGGTCGGAGGTCCGGGTGGTGCTCGCGCACGAGTTCGCGCACCTGTCCCGCCACCATCTGTGGAAGGCGTTCGGGTTCATAGCGCTCCTGGCCCTGCCGATCGCCCTCGTCGTCGCACTCGTGACCCGCCGCCGCGGCGGCCTCTATGAACCGACCGCAGTACCGCTCGCGATCTTCGTGGTCGCCGTCCTCCTGTTCCTGACGCTCCCAGTCCAGACGGCGTTCACCCGCCAACTCGAGGCCGAGGCGGACTGGGTGGCCCTCAATACGACCCACGAGCCCGGCGCGATGACCGGGCTGTTCCAGCGCCTCGGCCGGCTGTCGCGCGCCGAGCCTGATCCGCCCGAATGGGATCAGTTCCTGTTCGGCGACCACCCGAGCGTCATGCAGAGAATCGAGATGGCTCGCGCGTGGCGGGAGCGCAATCCTCGGCCTTAGCCGGCCGCCACTAAGCTCGGTCGGGTGAGCCTGCGTGCCGGTCCCTACACGTTCTCCCACGTCACTTACGACCCGCCCAGCGACGTCCTGTACGCCTCGATCGGGCGCCCCCGGCCCGGCAGGCGCGTGGAGACGCCGGAGGCCGACTATCTGCGGTTCGACAGCCAGGACGGTTTCGCGGGGCTCATCGTCATGAACCCAAGGCAGCGGCTGGAGCGCGACGGAGCCGTCTACGTGAGCCTTCCCCAGGGTGATCTCGTGCGAATACAGGGCGTCGAGGCCGTCGTCCAAGCCGCCGAACGCCGCCCGTAGCCGGTCGCATCACGTTTGGCGCCCAGCGTACGTTCTGTGGTGGAGTGAGCGCCATCGACCACCCTCTGCCTCCGTTCCAGGTGTTCCTGGACCAGCACCTCGAGCCGGTGCGGGCCTTCCTTCGCGGGATGGTCGGGCCCAACGACGCCGAGGACTGCCTGCAGGAGACGTTCATGGCCGCCCTGCGCGCCTACCCGCGCGCCCACGCTCAGAACCTCCGCTCGTGGGTGTTCACGATCGCCCATCGCAAGGCCATCGACCACTATCGGGTGGCGAGCCGGGAGCGGCCCGTGGCGGACGTCGAGCGCGCGGTCGATCGCATGAACAGCGCGCCGCCTGCCGACGCCGGTCTCACCGTCGGCGCGCGAGACAGCGCGATTTGGGCGGCCGTGGCGGAGCTCCCGCCCGGCCAGCGCGCGGCGGTGGTGCTGCGGTTTGTCGCCGACCTCCGCTACCGCGAGGTCGGGAAGGCGCTCGGGACCTCCGAGGAGGCAGCACGCCGAAACGTGCACGAGGGCTTGAAGAAGCTGCGCAAGAGCGCGGCCGAGCTGAAGGAGATGACTACATGAACTTCGTCGAGCGACTGGCCGCCCAAGCATCGAGTGACGGGCTTCTGGACGTCGCCTACGCGACCGTCGATTCGCCGATCGGCGAGGTGGTGGTCGCGGCCACCGACCGCGGCCTCCTCCGGGTCGCGCTCCCCGGGGAGAGCCTGGACGACGTCCTCACCCGCCTGGCGCGCGACGTCTCACCCCGTATCCTCGCCTACCCCGAGCGGCTGGACGAGGCCCGGCGCGAGCTCGACCAGTACTTCGCGGGCAAGCGCGAGCGCTTCGAGCTTCCGCTGGACTGGCGGCTCAGTCACCCCGGGTTCTACCGTCGCGTGCTGCGCGCAACGGCCAGGGTGCCGTTCGGCGAGGTGATCACCTACACCGACGCCGCCAAGCGAGCCGGGAGCCCGCGGGCCTTCCGGGCGGCGGGGTCGGCGCTGGGGTCCAACCCGATCCCGATCGTGGTTCCCTGCCACCGCGTCGTACGGGCGGGCGGCGACATCGGCAACTACGGCGGCGGGCCCGAGATGAAGCGCTTCCTGCTCGAGCACGAGCACGCGCTCTAGCCAGCGGCCTCCCCGGTAGTGGCGGCGCTGTAAGCTCCTCGCGCAATGGTGATCGCGATCATCGTCATCGTCGTCCTGCTCGTCGTGCTCGCGCTCGTCCTCGTCGGGGTGAACAACTCGATGATCGCCGCCCGCAATCGCGTCGACGAGTCGTGGTCGGGCATCGACGTCCAGCTCAAGCGACGCCACGACCTGGTGCCGAACCTGGTCGAGACGGTGAAGGGCTATGCGACCCACGAGCGCGAGGTCTTCGAGAAGGTCACCGCCGCGCGGGCCGAGGCGACCAAGGCCCACACACCCGCCGAATCGGCCCAGAAGGAGGGCCAGCTCACCGCCGCGCTCACGGACCTGCGGGCGGTCGCGGAGAACTACCCGGATCTCCGCGCGACCGAGAACTTCCAGAAGCTCCAGAACGAGCTGACCGAGATCGAGGACGAGATCCAGGCCGCCCGCCGGATCTACAACTCGAACGTCCAGGCGTACAACACGAAGATCCAGGTGTTCCCGAACTCGATCCTGGCCAACTCGCGAGGGTTCACGCAGCGGGAGTTCTTCGAGATCGAGGACGCCCGCGACCGCGAGCCGGTCCAGGTCAGCTTCAGCTAGGCGCTCGGCGCCGCGCTCGGATCGTCCCGCTCGGATCGTCCCGCTCAGATCGTCGAGCGGTGCGATTCCCGCGGTATGCGCGGATTTTGCACCGCTCGGCGGGTGGTTTGCATGGGGCCTCGCGAACGCAGGAGGCCGGGCGGCGAGGCTGAACACCGCGGACGATGATCGCCTACTCCGCCCAGTACCGGGACGGCAAGCGGCTCGCGAGTGACCTCGCCGTCGGTCGGGCGGCCGAGCTCGCGCGGGCGGGCGATGGTTTCGTGTGGCTTGCGGTGCGCGATCCGAGCCCGGAGGAACTGGACTCGGTCGCCAGCGCCTTCGAGTTGCCCACGAATGGCATCGACGGTCACGGGGGAAAGCTCGCGCGGCCGAGGCTCGAGGGATACAAGGGCCGAGCGGTCCTCACCATGCGCTCGGCGCGGTTTCACGAGCGCACGGCGGAGATCGAATTCGGGAGCGTCCGCGTGCTGGTCGGCCCCGGCTACGTGATCTCGGTTTGGCGAGGCGCGCCGAGCGACCCGGCGGGGGCCCGGAGGCGGCTCGAGGAGCTCCATCCGGACCTCATCGAGACGGGCCCGGGCGCGGTCGTCTGGTCAATCCTCGATGAGGTGATCGACGGATACGAGCCGGTCGCGGCGGCGATCGACGACGGGATCGAGCGGCTGGAGCAGCAGGTCTTCTCCGGCGCCACGCAGGCGACCCAGGCCACCTACTCGATGACGCGCGAGGCGATCGACTTCCATCGGTCGCTCACCCTGCTCCAGAATCCGCTCGACTCGGTGGTGGAGGGGGAGTTCGTCGAGCTCCCCGACAAGCTCGAGCGCTTCCTGCGAGACGCCGCGAGTCACCTCAGGCGCATCGAGGCACAGGTTGCGGGACAGCGGGACATCCTGTCGGGCATCCTCGATGCGAACCTGGCCCTGATCAGCGTCCGCCAGAACGAGACGGTCCAGAAGATCTCGGCCTGGGCTGCGATCGTGGCCGTCCCCACCTTCCTCGCCAGCATCTGGGGGATGAACTTCACCCACATGCCGGAGCTCGACCTTGAGTTCGGATATCCGCTGGCACTGGGAGCGATGCTCGCGGTGACCATCCTGCTCTACCGGTTCTTCCGGCGGATCCAGTGGCTGTGAGCGCGTAGCCTGCCGCCGGTGAGCCTCCCAGATCGGCTGGCCGCTCGGCTGGTGACGGGGCCGGTCGGGCGCTTCCTGGCGTTCGTGCTCGACCTGGCCGCGGCCGTGCTCAAAGCGGCGGCCAATAAGGTTGTCCGACGATGAGGACCTCGGTCACCGAGCTTGGCGACTCCCGCGTTCGGATCGACGTCGTAATCGAGCCCGACGCCGTCCGGCAGCGAGTCGAGCGTGCCGCCCGGCAGCTCGCGGGGGATATGCGGGTCCCCGGGTTCCGCAAGGGAAAGGTGCCGGCCGAGCTCGTGATCCAGCGAGTGGGGCGCGATGCGGTGGTCGAGCAGGCGCTTCGCGATTCGCTCGCGGAGTGGTACGAGCGCGCCCTGCTCGAGACCGGCACCACGCCGATCGGGGATCCGAAGCTGAACGTCGAGTCGCTGCCCGCGGCGGGAGAGGAGCTCGCGTTCTCGATCGAGGTTGCCGTCCGCCCGCCGGCGCGGCTCGGCGAGTACAGGGGGCTGGAGGTCGGCAGGGTCGAGCCGGAGGTCCCCGAGGATGCCGTTCAGGCCGAGCTCGACCGGCTTCGCCAGGGCTTCGCGGCTCTCAATCCGGTCGACCGCGCGGCGGCCGCCGGCGACGTCGTCGTGATCGACTACTCGGGCACGGTGGAGGGGGAGCCGTTCGAGGGCTCCGAGGCCACCGACCTGACGGTCGAGCTGGGCGCGGGGGGCCTACTGCCGGAATTCGACGAGGCGCTCGCCGGAGCGACCGCCGGCGACGAAGTGGCCGTCGAGCTGACCTTTCCCGACGATCACCGTCCCGAGGGGCTCGCCGGGAAGGCCGCGACCTTCGCCCTCACGGTCAAGGAGGTGCGGGAGAAGGAGCTCCCCGATCTCGACGACGATTTCGCCGCGGAGGCGTCTGAGTTCGACACGCTCGAGGAGCTGCGCTCCGAGGTTCGTGACCGCATCGGCGTCGCGCTCGAGCAGCGCGCCGACGACGAGTTCCGCGCCGCCGCCGTCGACGCCGCAGGGGCAAACGCGACGATCGACCTGCCCAAGGAGCTCGTTCACGCCCGCGCCCACGACATGTGGGAGCGACTGGAACGCTCGCTGGGCGCGCGCGGGATCGACCCCGGGTCCTACGTTCAGATGCAGGGCAAGTCGCGGGAGGAGCTCATAACGGATATGGAGGCGGATGCCGAGCGGGCGCTGCGCCGCGAGGCGACGCTTGCCGCTGTCGCCGACGCCGAGGACATCGAGGTGAACGACCAGGAGCTCCTGGAGGCGCTCGGCCCGGGCGAGGGGGAGGAGGACCCGTCGAGGGTCCTCGCCAACCTCACCGGTTCCGGGCGTGATTCGCTGCTTCGCTCCGAGATCCGGCTGCGCAAGGCCGCCGACGTGATCGCGGATTCTGCCCAGCCCATCCCCGCGGAGCAGGCGGCGGCCCGTGACCAGCTCTGGACGCCGGAGAAGGAGCGCGCGGAGACGGAGGCGGAGGAGACGGGGCTGTGGACGCCCGGCTCCGGGTGAGGCATCCCAGAGGATCGAGGCCCCCCGAGCGAAGTGCCGGGTAGCTCCCGGCCTCCGGGACCCGCAGGCCGCTTTTATAAACTCATCGCCCCGTGAGCCCCCTGGTGCCAATGGTCGTCGAGCAGACGTCGCGCGGCGAGCGCGCGTTCGACATCTACTCGCGGCTGCTGAACGAGCGGATCATCTTCCTCGGCACCCCGGTGACCGAGGACATCGCGAACCTGGTGGTGGCCCAGCTGATCCACCTGGAGTCCGAGGATCCGGACAAGGACGTCTCGATCTACATCAACTCCCCGGGCGGCTCCGTCTACGCGGGGCTCGCCATCTACGACACGATGCAGTACATAAAGCCCGACGTCCAGACCATCTGTGTCGGCGTGGCGATGAGCATGGGAGCGCTGCTCCTCGCCGGGGGCGCGTCCGGCAAGCGGATGGCCACGCCGAACTCCAAGATCCTGATCCACCAGGTCACCGGCGGCTTCCAGGGCCAGGCGACCGACATCGAGATCCACGCCCGCGAGATCATCGACGTCCGCAAGCGGCTCGACGAGATCATCGCCAAGCACACCGGCCAGCCCATGGACAAGGTCCAGAAGGACACCGAGCGCGACTACTTCATGAGCTCGGAAGAGGCTCGCGAGTACAGCATCGTCGACCGCGTCATCGAGCACCACTAGCCCGACCCCCTGGACGTCAGCGCTGGCGGGCCGGGCCTGGCGCCTAGTTGCTTCCCGCCCGGGCGGCGGTCCAGGGCAGCGCGCCGGTGTCCCCGGAGCAGCCGCCGGCGAAACTCCCCTTCAGCTTCAACGTGCCCGCGGCCTTTTGGGCATGATGCTTGAACTTCCCGTGCACGATCGCCGTGTGGTCGGTGCGAGGCACCGAATACGTCCCGTGGAACCGGCCGCGATGGTTCACGTTCATCGAGAACCGAAGGCCCTCGAAGGAGTCGGCGCAGCGCGGTGGGACGGGCACGTTGAACCATCGAAACTCGAGGACCCTACGCGGATGGTCGTGCCTGATCTTCGCCCTGAACTCCACCCCGGCGTTGTTGGCACCACCGGCAACCGGGCCCTTGAAGAAGGCGGTTGCGAGCGCGCCCGCCGGGAGGATCAACATCGCGGCGAGGGCCATCGCGGCGATCACGCCGCTTACCGCCCGCATTCCCTTGCGGCCCTGCACGGTGCGACCCTATCCGCTCGGGACCGGGACGGTCAAGTATCCCGCGCGCTCGCCGGTGCAAGCCATCCGGCGCTTGAAGGGACCGCACCCTCGAAGGCGTAACAGGTGTGGTCGACCCAAGGTCCCGCGTGTCGTAATCTGAGTCGAGGCGCACGGGCCGCGCATCGAAAGGGGAGAGCGCTTGGCACGCCCAACCGATTCGAACGAGCAGCTTCTCTGCAGCTTCTGCGGGAAGTCCCAGCGACAGGTCAAGAAGCTGATCGCAGGGCCCGGCGTCTACATCTGCGACGAGTGCATCGATCTCTGCAACGAGATCATCGACGAGGAGCTCGCGGCGCCGCCCTCGTTCGAGCTCGAGAGCCTTCCCAAGCCCAAGGAGATCCACGCCGTCCTCAACGAGTACGTCGTCGGCCAGGAGACGGCTAAGCGCGCGCTCTCGGTCGCGGTCTACAACCACTACAAGCGGGTGCAGATGGCGCAGTCCGACGACGAGGAGGTCGAGCTCCAGAAGTCCAACATCCTGCTCCTCGGGCCGACCGGTTGCGGGAAGACGCTGCTGGCACAGACCCTCGCACGGATCCTCAACGTCCCGTTTGCGATCGCGGACGCAACGGCGCTGACCGAAGCGGGTTACGTGGGGGAGGACGTCGAGAACATCCTGCTCAAGCTGATCCAGGCCGCCGACTTCGACGTGAAGAAAGCGGAGACGGGAATCATCTACATCGACGAGGTCGACAAGATCGCCCGCAAGGCGGACAACCCCTCGATCACCCGCGACGTCTCGGGCGAGGGCGTGCAGCAGGCGCTCCTGAAGATCCTCGAGGGGACCAGCGCGTCTGTCCCGCCTCAGGGAGGGCGCAAGCACCCGCACCAGGAGTTCCTCACGATCGACACGACGAACATCCTGTTCATCTGCGGCGGATCGTTCGCCCAGCTGGACAAGGTGATCGAGCGGCGGATCGGTCAGCAGGGCGTCGGCTTCGGCGCGCGAGTCCTGACCCGCGATCAGCGCGACACCGGCGAGCTCTTCGAGCGGGTGCTGCCGGAGGACCTCATGGAGTACGGCCTGATCCCCGAGTTCATCGGACGGCTGGCGGTGGTCGCCGCGATCCACCAGCTCACCCGCGACGATCTGATCAAGATCCTCACCGAGCCGCGCAACGCGCTGACCCGGCAGTTCGAGCGCTTCTTCCAATTCGACGACATCGAGCTGGTGTTCGCGCCCGAGTCCCTCGGGGCGATCGCCGACAGGGCGCTCGAGCGCGAGGTGGGTGCGCGCGGGCTTCGCTCGATCCTCGAGGAGACGCTGCTGGACGTCCAGTTCGAGCTTCCGTCGCGCCGCGACGTGCGCAAGTGCGTGGTCACGAAGGAGACGATTCAGCGCTCGATCAAGCCGACCCTGGTCACCGAGGCGGCCCCAGAGGAACCGGACGCGGGCCTGGACCAGCTCGAGGAGGAGTCGGCCTGAGTCTGGGGCGGCCGTGGCCGCCCTCGAGCGCAGCTTCCGCGCTAGGGCGCGGGCTGCGGGGCCCGCTGGGCGACCCACCGGCGCCGGCCGGTGTGGCACGAGGCGGAGGGATCCCCGGCTTCCCAGATCATCGCCGCCCCATCGTAATCTGGCGGGTACTGGGCCGCAACTAAACTCGCCGATCATGGACGAGCAGCGCCGAAAGCGGCTCGAGGACACGACTCGCTACCAGCCCGCCGAGACCGAGGGAAGCGTCCTCGAGCGTTGGCTGGAGGGCGGCTACTTCCATCCGGGCGCCGAGGGAAGTCCCGACGAGAACTACTCGATCGCGATCCCGCCACCGAACGTGACCGGCGCGTTGCACATGGGCCACGCCCTGAACGGGACGGTCCAGGATGTGCTCACGCGCTTGAACCGGATGCGGGGACGGAACACGCTCTGGGCGCTCGGGACCGATCACGCCGGGATCGCCACCCAGGCCGTCGTCGAGCGCGAGCTTCACGAGGAGGGGACCTCGCGCCATGAGATCGGCCGCGAGGCCTTCGTCGAGCGAGTCTGGAAGTGGCGGCACGAGTACGGCTCGACGATCATCGAGCAGTACAAGCGGCTGGGCGCCTCGTGCGACTACGACCGCGAGCGGTTCACGCTCGACGATCCCTACGTGCGCGCCGTATACCGGGTGTTCGTCGCCCTGTACGAGAAGGGCTACATATACCGCGACAACTACATGGTCAACTGGGATCCCGGGACGCGCTCAGCGATCTCCGACCTGGAGGTCGTGAACCGCGAGATGACGGACACCCTGTACCTGATCGACTACCCCATGGAGGGGTCCGACGATGTACTCAGCGTCGCCACCGTCCGGCCCGAGACGATGCTCGCCGACACCGCGGTCGCGGTGAATCCGGGGGACGACAGGTACCGCCACCTCGTGGGCGGGAACTGTGTGCTTCCGCTCGTCGGTCGCCGCCTGCCCATCATCGCGGACGAGCACGTCGATCCCGAGTTCGGGACCGGAGCCCTGAAGATCACACCGGGACACGACCCCACCGACTTCGAGATCGGCCGCTCCCACGGCCTCGAGGAGGTCACGGTGATCGGCGAGGACGGACGGATGACGGCCGAGGCCGGGGAGAGATTCAAGGGGCTGACGGTTCCCGAGGCGCATCGCGCCGTGGTCGAGGCGCTCGAGGAGGGGGGTCGGCTGCGCGCCCGGCAGGAATACACCCACTCGGTGCCGTTCTCCGAGCGCTCCGGCGAGCGGATCGAGCCGTTGATCAGCCTGCAGTGGTTCATGCGGATGGGCGAGCTCGCGCGTCCCGCGATCGATGTCGTCGAGCGCGACCAGGTTCGGATCGTCCCCGACAACTACAAGGGCGTTTACCTGGACTGGATGCGAAACATCCGTCCATGGTGCATCTCGCGCCAGCTCTGGTGGGGGCACCGGATCCCGGTGTGGTACTGCGACGCGTGCGTCGAGATGTACGTCGCCGAGACGCCGCCCCACCGATGCGGCGCGTGCGGCGGCGAGCTGCGCCAGGAGGAAGACGTCCTGGACACGTGGTTCAGCTCTGCGCTGTGGCCGTTCGCGGTCCTGGGGTGGCCCGAGGAGACGGCAGAGCTCGGCGCCTTCTACCCGACGAGCTTCCTCACCACCGCGCGGGAGATCCTCTTCCTGTGGGTCGCTCGCATGGTGATGATGGGGATCGAGTTCGCGGGCGACATCCCCTTCCACGACGTCTACGTCCATCCGGTGATTCAGGCGCCAGATGGACGGCGGATGTCGAAGAGCCTCGGCACCGGCATCGATCCACTGGACGAGATCGACGCGCACGGCGCAGACGGCGTCCGGTTCGGCTTGCTCGCGATGTCGTCGACCCAGGACGTGCGCTACAACGCCGCGCGCATCCAGCAGGGCCAGGACCTCGCGAACAAGATGTGGAATGCCTCCCGGCTGGTGTTGCTGAACGCGGCGGGAGCGGATGCTCGACCCGTCACCCAGCGGATCGAGGACAGGTGGATCGCCTCGCGCCTTCAGCGGGTGACCGCGGCCGCGACCGCGCAGATCGATGGCTACGACTTCGCACACGCAGTGCTCGGGCTCTACGACTACTTCTGGTCCGAGCTCTGCGACTGGTATCTCGAGATCGTCAAGCCGCGCCTGTACGACGGCGACCCCGACGCCGCATCGATGCTGCTCTGGGTGCTGGAGCAGACACTGGCGCTCATCCATCCAGTGATGCCGTTCGTCACCGAGGAGATCTACTCGTACCTCCGGGATGAGCTCGACGACGACGCCGCGGAGATGTTGGTCGTTCATCCATACCCGGAGCCCGATCCCGCCCTGGTCGACGAGGACGCTGAGCGCGAGGTGGAGGTTTGGATCGACGTGACGCGCCAGATCCGGCGCTGGCGCGACCTCGTCGGGGTCGCGGCGGGGAGCGTGCTGCCGGCGCGAGTCGCGACGGAGGATGGGGCGCCCCATGAGCTGGTGAGCCGGCTCGCCCGCCTCGCGTTCGACGGCGCGGAGGGCGAGGCGCTCACCACGATCGGGCCGGTCGAGATCGTCGCGTCGGACGAGGTCGACGCCGATCAGGCACGAGAGCGCATCGCCGAGCGGCGTCAGGCCCTGCGGGCGGAGGTCGCGCGGGCCGAGGGGAAGCTCGCGAACACGGGCTTCGTCGAGAGGGCGCCGGCTGACGTCGTCGAGTCAGAGCGTCGAAAGCTGGCGCATTACCGGGCCGAGCTGGAGGAGCTCGAGAAGCAGTAACGGTAGCCGCCACTCGCGAGCGTCGGTTTGTGGGCCACGGGCGCCACGAAACCGACGAGTCACGGACCCGGCGACTGCCCCATGCTGTCTGGATCGTGCCTTGGACCTACGAACAAGCCGAGGACTACCTCCTTTCACTCGAGCCGCTCGGGTGGCGCTTCGGTCTCGAGCGGATCCGGCGGCTGGTCTCGGTGCTCGGGATGCCGCAGCACAGGTTCGGCTCGATTCACGTCGTCGGCACGAACGGCAAGTCGTCGGTCGTCGAGATGATCGCGGCGCTGCTGGAGGCCCACGGACGGACCACGGGCGCGTACATCTCGCCACACACGGAGCGGTGGTCGGAGCGTGTCCGTGTGGGGGGAGCGGAGATCGACCCGAACGCGTTCGGGGCTGCCGTCGAGCGTGTGGCGCAGTCGGTCGAGGTGACCAACCGGTCGCTGGAGGAGGGGGAGTCCGTCACCCAGTTCGAGGCCGCAACCGCCGCAGCGTTCGTGGCGCTGGCCGAGGCCGGCGTCGGCTTCGGGGTGATCGAGGCGGGCCTGGGCGGACGGCTCGACGCCACCAACGTCCTGCCTTCCCGGGCGACCGTGCTCACCTCGGTGGGCCTGGAGCACACCGAGTGGCTCGGCGACACCGAGGAGGAGATCGCCACCGAGAAGCTCGCCGTGCTGCGTGATCACTCGGTCCTGGTGATCGGCGAGGTCACGTCCGGGGTGCGCGAGCTGGCCGAGCGGGCAGCGCGCGAGCGCAGCGCAACCATCATCGAATCGGCCGAGCACGATCCCGACCTCGAGCTTGCCGTGCCCGGTGCGTACGCGCGGCGGAACTTCGCCGTCGCCACCGCGGCCGCGACTGCCGTGCTCGGCCCGCTCGATCCGGACCGAGTGCGGGCGGTGGCGATGGGGCTGGAGCTGCCCGGCAGGATGCAGGTCCTGGACGGCCACCCGCGCCTCGTCCTCGATGCGGCTCACAACCCTCCCGGCGCCGCCGCACTGGCCGAGGCGCTGCCGGAGGTGGTCGCGGGCGCTCCGGTGGTCGCCTGCCTGGCGCTCCTGGCCGACAAGGACGCGACCGGGGTGGTCCGCGAGCTCGCGCCGGTGATCGACGCGGCCGTGTGCACGGAGCTGCCCGCCGAGCAGCTCGCCCGCGCGGGGCGGCCGGCCGCCCGATCGCGCGAGGCCAGGGAGCTCGCGGACGCGGTCAGCGCCGCGGGCCTGGAGGCCGAGGTCGTTGTCGAGCCCGCGCGGGCCGTTCGCCGCGCGCTCGAGGCCGCTCAGGCGCGCTCCGGCACCGCGTTGATCAGCGGATCGCACTACCTGCTCAGGTACGCTGTCGAGCGCCATTCGTAGCGCCCCACCCGGTGCGGCGAGGCAATCGTTTATGGATCGAGAGGCCCGCTCAGAGCTCCTGCAGATGATGGGCTTGGTCGCCGCGGTGGTGGCGATTGTGATCCTCGTGTTCTTCGGTCTCGGATACCTGTTCGGTCGCCTGTTCCTGTAGCTCGGCACCAGGATCGGGGCGGACCGGTTCCAGGGATTGGGCCGTAATTGACGAAGTAGACTCCGCCCCGCTCAGCTCATGCGCCTGAAGCCATGCCCGTCCTAGCGCTATTCGGCATCACGAACAGCGGCCTCAATCTGTTCGTGAACCTCGTCGTTCTCTTCCTCGTCGTGGTGTGGATCGCGCTGATCGCCTGGACCTACCTCGACGCCCGTCGCCGGATCGAGGATCCCGTGCTCGTCGCCTGCGCCACGGGCGCGTCACTGTTTCCGTTCGTCGGTTCGATCGTGTACTCGATCCTGCGTCCGCCCGAGTTCCTGGAGGACGCGAAGGAGCGGGAGCTCGAGATCCGCGCCTCGGAGCTCCGGGTGAGGCAGCTGGAGGAGCAGTCGTGCCCCAACTGCGGCCATCCGATCGAACGGACATACCTGCGATGCCCGAATTGCCGCGCGAGGGTCAAGGATCCGTGCGATAACTGCGAGCGCCCGATCGACCCGCGGTGGTTGGTCTGCCCCTACTGTGAGATGCCCCAGCGCCGGGCGCCGGAGCCACCGCGCCGGGCCTCCCGCGAGGAGCGCCCGCGCGAGCAGCGATCCCCGCGCTCCTCCTCGAGACCCACCAAGCGCCCGGCGGCGCGCCCCGACGCGCGCACTCAAACCGCGGCGTCCACGCGACCGCGACCGACGCGGACAGCCCGCAGCCAGTCCGGCTCCAAACCGGCGGCACCGAGGGAGCGAAAGCCCCCGTCGCGGGGACGCTCGAGCTCCGACGGGGGCCGCGACGGCGGCTCGGAGGACCGGCCACGGCGGGCACCGGCGTCCTAGCCCACCAGCTCATTCCCCACCGTGCCTGACATCTCCCGGACGTTGATCCTGGTGAAGCCCGACGCCTTCGAGCGGGGCCTCACCGGTGATGTGCTGGCGCGCTTCGAGCGCAAGGGACTGCGCATCGTCGCGCTTCGGCAGCTCACCATCGATGAGGAGTTCGCCGCTCAGCACTACGAGGAGCACACGGAGAAGCCGTTCTTCGGGGAGCTGGTCGAGTTCATCACCGGCGGTCCTCTCGTCGCCGCCGTTCTGGAGGGCCATGACGCGATCACCGCCGCGAGGCAGATCATCGGCGCGACCGACCCCCTCGAAGCGGCGCCCGGATCGATCCGTGGCGACTACGCGCTCGAGGTGACGTTCAACCTGGTCCACGGCTCGGACTCCGACGAGTCGGCCGAGCGCGAGATCCAGCTCTGGTTCCCCGAACTCGCCTGATCCTCGCTTCCGCGTCACCGCGCCGGCGCGAGATCCTGAGCGCGCTCGGGGTCGCGTTCGAGGTTGTCGTGCCGAAGGTCGACGAGCTCACCGAGGGTGATCCCGAGACGGCGGTACTCGAGAACGCACGCCGCAAGGCCCGGGCCGTAGTCGAGCGCGTCGGCGCGCGCGACGCGGTGCTGGCCGCCGATACCGAGGTGGTGGTCGACGGGCGAATCCTCGGCAAGGCGGCCAACGAGGATGAGGCGCGGGAGCGACTGAGGGTGCTTTCGGGCCGGACCCACGAGGTGCTGACGGGCGCGGTCGTGATCGGGCCGGTTGACACGCCGAAAGGCGACTCCGTCAGGCGAGGCGTGACGGACTCCACTCTCGACCAGGGTGCCCTTTCATCGGCGCCGGAGGGCGTCACCGAACGCTCCGGCGTCGCGCGTTCCCGCGTGACCTTCCGCGAGCTCGAGGCCGGCCTCATCGAGATGTACGTCGCATCGGGCGAGTGGCGCGATCGCGCCGGCGCTTACGCCGTGCAGGGCCTGGGGTCGGCCCTCGTGGTGCGGGCCGACGGCGATCTCTCCAACGTGATCGGCCTGCCCGTGAGCCTGTTGCTGGAGCTTGCCCCCGAGTTGCTCGACAGCGCAGGAGGTTCCCTCCCGAACGCGGGGCCTTCAGCCTGACCCTAAGGTCTAGGTTCAGGTTGGGAATCAGCCCTCATTCTGGCCTTGAGACTGGCGCTGGGTTCGCTACACTCGGCCGCGCGGTGCGGCCGCTGTCCCCTGCCGGGGTCGACTATGTTCGAACCGGAGGAGCACCGGCTGGCTGCGAAGATCATCGCGCGCGCTGAGCAAGAACTGTCCATCCTCGAGACCCGTCTCCCGATAACTCACCAATGGGCATCTTTCGCAACCTGACCGGCTTTGGCGGCCGCGACATGGCCGTCGACCTCGGGACCGCCAACACGCTGGTCTACGTCCGCGGGCGCGGGATCGTCCTCTCCGAGCCGTCGGTCGTCGCCGTCGATGCCCGAAGCGGCGAGGTCCACGCGGTGGGGGTCGAGGCCAAGCGCATGCTCGGCAGGACGCCGGGGACCATCCGTGCCATCCGGCCGCTCAAGGATGGTGTCATCGCCGACTTCGACGTCACGGAGGAGATGCTGCGGCACTTCATACAGCGGGTGCACCAGAACCGCTTCGCGCATCCACGCGTCGTCGTCTGCGTTCCCTCCGGCGTCACCGGCGTCGAGAAGCGCGCGGTTGAGGAGGCCTGTCTGTCCGCCGGCGCCCGGCAGGCGTATCTGATCGAGGAGCCCATGGCTGCCGCAATCGGCGCCGGTCTCCCGGTCGCCGAGCCCACCGGAAGCATGGTCCTCGATGTCGGCGGCGGGACCAGCGAGGTGGCCGTGATCTCCCTGGGGGGGATCGTCGTCTCGGAGTCGATTCGCGTCGGAGGCGACGAGCAGGACGACGGGATCATCAATTACTGCAAGCACGAGCACAAGCTTTTGATCGGTCAGCAGACCGCCGAGGAGGTCAAGCTCGAGATCGGCTCCGCGTCGGATCTGCCGGAGGAGGTCACCACGGAGATTCGGGGGCGCGACATGGTCACCGGGCTGCCGAAGACGATCGTGCTCACCTCCGGCGAGGTGCGGGGCGCGCTCGAGGAGCCCGTCAGCCAGATCGTGGCGGCCGTGAAGGACACCCTCGACCGCACGCCCCCCGAGCTCGCCGGCGACATCATGGACCGCGGGATCATTCTCGCGGGCGGCGGGGCCCTCCTGCAGGGCATGGATCAACGACTTCGCGACGAGTGTCAGATGCCGGCTCAGGTCACCGAGTCGCCCCTCACGTGTGTGGCGGTCGGCTCGGGCCGCTCCCTCGAGGAGTTCGAGGTGATCCACCGGATGAGCCGCAACTCCCATCGTCGCCTCGTAGCGACCGGGTAGGCGCCGGGGTCAACGCGGTGTACCGCAAGCAAGTCCGGAGGCGCCGCGCGGTTCTGGTGCTCCTCGTCGTGGTCGCGCTGGTGCTGATCTCGGCGACGTTCTCGCAATCGAGCGGCGGGCCGCTGCACACCGTTCAACAGGGGATCGCGTCGGTCTTCTCCCCGTTGGAGGAGGGGGCGACCCGCGCCCTGAAGCCCGCCCGCGACCTCGTGAACTGGGTGTCGGAGACCTTCAACGCCCGAGGGCAGAACGGCCGGCTGAAGACGGACGTGCAGCAGCTGCGCGCGAAGCTGGCTCGCACGCAGGACGCGCAGAACGAGAACCAGCAGCTCAGGAAGCTCGTGGGACTCGACCAGAAGGGAACGCTCGCCGGCTACAAGCCGGTGACCGCGCGAGTGATCGGGCGCCCACCCAGCGTCTGGTACTCGACCGCCACGATCGACGCGGGCTCCAAGGACGGCGTTGCGATGAACGACCCCGTCGTCAACGGCGACGGGCTGGTCGGCCGGGTCACGGACGTCACGCCCGTGACCGCGAAGGTCACCCTCATCACCGATTCCGAGAGCGCCGTCTCGGCCACGGTGCTGCCGAACGGGATCCAGGGAGTCGCGGAGCCCGAGGCCGGCGATCCCAGCACGATGCTGCTCGACTTCATCGACAAGAACGAGCCCATCCACTCGGGCCAGATCGTCGTGACGTCCGGCTGGAGCAACGGGACCATCTCCTCCGCCTATCCCCAGGGTGTCCCGATCGGCGAGGTGCGCCAGACGACGATCGGTCAGCAGGAGACTTATCAGCACATCCGCATGGAGCCGTTCGCCGACATGCGTAACCTCGACATCGTTCAGGTCGCCACCGGCGGCCCGCAGCGACCAGGGGTTGCCCGATGATCGTCACGTGGCGCATCGGGCTGCGCATCGCCGTGATCATGGTCTTGACGGTCGTCCTGCAGGTGTCGTTCTTCTCCTACCTGACCCTCTTTGGAACGACGCCGAACATCATCCCGCTCGTCGCCGTGTCGCTCGGCCTGCTGGGGGGCGCGATGATCGGCGCGATCTGCGGGTTCATCCTCGGCTTCGTGCTCGATTCGGTCCTCTTTGCGACGCTCGGCGTCTCCTCGCTGATACTGCTCGCCGTGGGCTACCTGGCGGGGCGCTACAGAGAGGGGACCGAGATCTCCAACACGCTGATGCCGCCGCTCCTCATCGGCGCGCTGACGATCGCCGCGGCCACCGGCTTCGCCGCGATCCAGCTCATGCTCGGCATCGACGTACAGGTGAGCCTGCTCGTGCTCAGGGAGATCGTCGTCCAGGGGCTGCTGGCCTTCGTGCTGGCGATCCCCTTCTATCCCTTGATCCGGCGTGTCCTGCGCCCGGCGATCGTGGACGACGTGGTCGCCGGTCGCCGCATGCGGACCCCGATCAGCGCCGGAGGACAGCGCTCGCGACGCCGGCGCTCGCGGCGCCGCGCGCCCCGCATGCGCCGCGCCACGGGGGTGTCGTGATCGGGGTCACGGACATCCTGGCGGTGAGGCGCTGATGTTCAACGAGCGCGAGCGCTCGCTCCTGCCCGCTCAGTTCGCCCTGCGCGTCGCCGTCCTGAGCGGCTTCGCCCTGGTGATGTTCTCGATCATCTTCTTCCGCCTCTGGTACCTGCAGGTCCTGTCCGGCGACAAGTACCTGAAGGAGGCCAACAACAACCAGGTGCGCGAGATCACGGTGCGCGCGCCGCGCGGCGAGATCCTCGACCGCAACGGCAACGTCCTCGTCGACAACCGCACGTCGCTGGACGTACAGCTCCTGCCGACCGACCTCCCGAGAAAGAAGTACAAGCGCAAGCAGGAATTCGAGCGGCTCGGCCACGTCATCGGCATGTCGCCGGAGCAGATCAACAAGCAGATCCGCAAGCAGACGAAGGAGCTCCCCGCGAACCCGGTGACCCTCAAGCAGGACGTGGGCAGCGACATCATCTATTACCTGCGGGAGAACCAGGATCAGTACCCGGGCGTCTCGGTGCAGCGCGTCTTCGTGCGCAACTACCCCCAGGGGACCGAGGCCGCCCAGATCCTCGGGTACACGCGGGAGGTCACCGAGCAACAGCTCAAGGAGCCGCGATATCAGGGGCTCCAGCCCGGAGACCAGGTGGGCCAGACCGGCGTCGAGGACACGTACGACAGCATGCTGCGGGGAACGAACGGCCAGCTCAAGGTCCAGGTCGACGCAGCCGGGCAGCCCACCGGTCACACGCTGAGCGAGGTCCAGCCGAAGCCCGGCGACAACCTGATGCTCACGCTCGACCCGAAGGTCCAGGCGGCCGGTCAGGCGGCGATCGACTCGTTCCTTCCCAATGCCGGCGCCTTCGTGGTCATGAACATCCACAACGGGAAGATCCTCGGCCTCGGGTCCTCGCCGACCTACGACCCCGCGGTGTTCACGAAGCCGGTGATCCCGCAGTCCACCTACGACCAGATCTTCTCGGGGACCGAGGCCCCATACATCGACCGCGCCACCCAGTCGTACTATCCGACGGGTTCGACGTTCAAGCCGATCACTGCCATCGCGGCGCTGGAGAGCGGGGTCCTCACCCCGACGCAGACGATCGTCGACGGCGGATCGTTCCAGCTCGGCAACCTCAGTCTGCAGAACGCCGGCGGAGGCGCGTACGGGGCGCTCCAGCTTCCCCAGGCCCTTCAGGTCTCCTCCGACGTGTTCTTCTACAACGTCGGGGCGCTCCTCTACAAGAGCGGTGGGGACGCCCAGCAGAAGTGGGCATCGGATCTCGGGATCGGCCACCCGACGGGGATCGATCTGCCGGGTGAGATCTCCGGGCTCCTGCCGACCCCGGCATATCAGAACGAGCAGTACAAGAAGGCGACCAGCCCAGACTCGCCCGGCGGCACCAACGTCGTCTCGGGCGAGGCGGACCATCCCTGGACGGAGGGCGACAACGTCAACCAGGCGATCGGTCAGGGCGCGCTTCAGACCGATCCGATCCAGATGGCCGTCGCCTACGCGGCGATCGGAAACGGGGGTGATGTCGTTCGCCCCCACGTGGGAATGGAGGTCCAGGACTCGAACGGAAGCGTGGTGCAGGAGATCGATCCCGGCCCTCAGCGTCACATCGACATCAATCCGCAGTACCGCTCCGCGATCCTGGAGGGACTGCACCTGGCCGCCCAGGCGCCGGGCGGTACGTCCTATCCGGTCTTCGGGAGCTTCCCGGTTCCGGTCGCCGGCAAGACCGGTACGGCGCAGCGCTACGTAAACGGGGTCGAGTCCGACCAGTCCTGGTACATGTGCCTGGCGCCGTATCCGAACCCGAACATCGTCGTCGCGGCGACGATCGAGCACGGCGGCTTCGGCGTGGAGGCGGCCGCCCCCGTCGTCGAGCACATCCTGTCGGCGTACTACGACGAGCACCCGGATGAGGCCAAGGCAGCCGGTGGCCGGGCGCCGAAGCTGAGTCCGATCCAGTCGAGCGCTTCGGCGTCGGCGGCGGGGAACCCCTACTGATGGTCTCCGACGCGTACCCACGGCCGTTCGACCAGCGCCGCACCGATTCGTCGCCCCGCGAGCGTGGCGGACTGCTCGCGATGGACCCGTTGCTGCTCCTCGCGGCGTTCGGGCTGATCGGCTTCAGCCTCTTCACGCTCGGCGCCGCGACCGGCCAGGACATTGCGCACAACCCGCACTTCTACGTGATTCGGCAGGCGATCTACGCGGTGATCGGCATCGCGCTGATGCTCGCCATCGCGCGCGTCGACTACTCTCGTTTCAGGGAGTTGCGCGTCGGCCTCTATACGGCCATGATGGCCAGCATCGTCTTGGTGCTGCTCCTCGGCCAGGCAACGCGCGGCTCGAGACGATGGATAGAGCTTCCCTTTTTCACGTTCCAGCCGTCCGAGCTCGGCAAGGTGCTGTTGATAGCGGCGCTTGCCGGGTTCGCGATCGATCGCGGGCGCCGGATCGGCGATCGTCAGCGGACGGCGCGATTGCTCCTGCTGGGCTTCGTGCCGGCGCTGATCGTGATCATGCAGCCGGACCTCGGGACGGGAATCGTCTACATCGTGATCACCCTGGCGACGCTGTTCGTCGTCGGGGTGCGGTGGACGCACTTCGCGCTCCTGGGCTCGCTGTTGGCCGCAGCCGTCACGGCAGTGCTCGTCATCGCTCCGGCGATCGGGCACCCCGTGCTGAAGGACTACCAGCAGGAGCGGCTCACATCGTTTTTGAATCCCAGCTCGGACCCGCGCGACGCGACCTATCAGATCGATCAGTCGCTGATTGCGATCGGGTCCGGCGGCAAGACAGGGCGCGGAGAGAACTCCACGCAGACGGAGCATGGCTTCGTGCCCGACCGCACCACCGACTTCATCTTCTCCGTCGTCGGGGAGCGCTTCGGCTTCGTCGGTGCGGCCTTCGTCCTATCCCTTTTCGCCCTGCTCATATGGAGGGCGCTGCG
>DATAOX010000065.1:0-6879 GCA_036265555.1 Solirubrobacterales bacterium | reverse complement strand
GCCCGCCCAGGATCTCGCGCAGGTGCTCCAGCAGCGGGTAGCCCCCGTGCTGGCTCGTCTCGAGCACGTTCGTGTGCGCCGCGGGGCCGAGCGCCATGCCGTAGGGCCCCTCAATGCCCGCACCGCGCAGGGTGTCGACGGTCTTGGCGACGTGGCGTGGGTAACGCTCGCAGTCCTCACCCAGAGGGAAGGGATCGTGAGTTGAGGCCTCGGCGATGCCCGTGATCCCGGCAGCGCTCCATCCGTGGAACACGGCGGCGTTCTCGGCGGTCGCGATACGGACCGCGGCGGCGTCGAGCTCCTCGAGGTCGATGTCCTCAGCCCCACGGTCCGCGTCGGCGAGCTCCGAGCGGGCGAGCGTGAACGGCGCCCGCGCCTCGACGAGCGGCATGACCCGACGGACCTGGGCCTCGATTCCCTCGGGTCCATCCGCTATGCGGTCCGTGCGGCCGAGGTTCGTCGCCGAGTACCTCCAGCCTTGAGGCCCGGCGAAGTCGACGAGCTTGCGTGCGGCCAGCGCCGGGACGACCCGCTCGCGCGCCTCGTCGTCGAGCCGGTCCCAGCACGCCTCGGTGATCGGCGCTCGCTCGCGCAGCAGGTGGCTGACGCTCATGACGGCCCCCCCTTCAGGCTCCCGATACCCAGCGACTCCCCGGTGCTGAGCGGCGCTCCACGAGCCGCCTCGCCCTCGACCGCCTCCTCTTCGGCCTCCTCGCCGTGCTCCACGATGTCGCCCTGCTGAAAGAGGATCCCCTCCGCGATCTCCCGCCACAACGGGCTGCGGCGCAGGAGGAACTCGAGGTCCATGGAGAAGTGCTTGAACTCCTCGCCCTGGGCATCGCGCATGATCGCCCGCGCGTCGCGGTCCGGCTCGATCGCGAGCCGCTGCTCGTACCAGCCGATCGCCTCGGCCTCCTCGGTCAGCGACGCGCACAGCCGAGCGAACGTGCGCGTCGGCGCGGGGAGCTCGGAAGCCGGCTCGTGATACTGGTCGGTGCCCACGGCGACATCTTTTCAGGGCGCTGGGCGCCGCGCGGCTTCCCTACGAACGAGCCGTCGCGGCACTCGAGCGCAGACGCAGATACTCGACCCGAGCGCGGAACGTCTCACGCATCTCCGAGGTCAGCCCGTCGAGGAACTCTCGGCGGTACAGGTCGTCGGTCAGCATCGAGATGCCGAAGTAGAGACCGGTGAAGGCGGCGAGCGCTCCCGAGACACGGAGGAGCTCCTCGGTGACGACCCCGTCGTACCCGAGGAAGTCGATGCTCACCAGCACGTGGCCGCTGGAGCCGATCCACGACTCGAGCACTCCCGAGTCGACGAGCAGCGTCCCGAAGACCACGAAGAACGCGCCCACGGCGAGGCTCACGAAGAGGACCTGAAGCGCCTGACCGACGAACATCACGAGGCCGACGTTCAGTCGCTGCCGCCGGTCGAGGTCCGCCGTGGCGCCGCCCGCCTCCCGCTCCAGCGAGCGAACCTCGCCCGGCAGGCGCGCGATCAGGAAGGACGTCCCGAGCGCGATGAAGAGGACCGCGAGGATGACGAGCGACGCGACCGAGGCCTCCGAGAAGACCTGCCACATCTCCGTGGTCAGGAAGAGGATGACGGAGAAGATCATGAGTAGGGGGATCGCGCGGATGAGCAACGCGAGCGAGGAGGCGAGCTGGCTCAGCAGCCGCGCGAGCGCCCAGCGCAGGATCGAGAGGATGCCGTAGCCGACCACCGCATAGATCAGGCCCAGCAGGGCTGCATTCGCCGCCGCGGTGACGAGCGCGCTTCGCCACTGGCCTCCGAACGCGAGCGGAAGGAGCGCCGGTAGGACTACGAACGCCGCCAGCTCGACGCGTCCCACCTCCTCGGGCAGCGCAAGCGCGGGCCTGCCTCGGATCCGGTTGACGACCGCTCCGGCGGCGACGAGGATCGCGAGGCCGCCGAGCGCGGCTGCGACGTTGACCCCGAGCGACCAGTCGAGGCTGGTCGCGCCGAGCATCTCGCCGAAGAACACGAGGCCGAGCAATGGGACCGCGCGGTTGAAGACGTCCCTCGAAGCCGAGTACCCCTCGATCCACAGTGGCAGGCCCGCACGCCGGAAGCGGCGCTCGTACTCGCGCAGCCGCGCGTCAGCCGTCACACCTTCATTTCACCGGCGGGCGCGGACGTCAGAGTCAGAGGTTCACGGAGGCCATCCCGGCCTCGTCGTAACGCGCGCCCGAGGCCTCGGGGACCTCGGCTTGGATTCGCGCGAGGTCCTCATCCGTCAGCTCGACCTCAGCCGCTGCGGCGTTCTGCTCCAGATACGTGCGGCGCTTCGTCCCGGGGATCGGCACCAGGTCGTCCCCCTGAGCGAGGACCCACGTGATCGCGAGCTGCGCCGGCGTTATCCCCTTGTCGGACGCGATCTCCTCGACCTTCTCGGCGAGCCGCAGGTTCGCCTCGAGGTTCTCACCGGTGAACCGCGGTCCGCTGCGTCGGAAGTCGCCCTCGTCGAGCTCATCCGGCGACTTGAACCGGCCCGAGAGGAATCCCCGCCCGAGGGGTGAGTACGGCACGAAGCCGATGCCGAGCTCGCGGCAGGTCGGCAGCACCTCGGCCTCGGGGTCACGGGTCCACAGCGAGTACTCGGTTTGAACGGCCGAGACCGGATGGACGGCGTGTGCCCGGCGGATCGTCTCGGGCGCCGCCTCGCTCAGGCCGATGTGGCGCACCTTGCCCTGCTCGACGAGCTCCGCCATCGCGCCGACCGTCTCCTCGATCGGGACGTTCGGGTCCACGCGATGCTGGTAGTAGAGATCGACGTGGTCGGTGCCCAGGCGCTCGAGCGACCCGTCGATCGAGCGCCGAACGTTATCCGCGGAGCCATCGAGGTCGCCAACGGTGGACATGTCGCCGGGGACCGCGTCGTTCATTCGCCGGGCGAACTTGGTGGCGATCACATACTCGTCGCGGTGCCCTTTGATCGCACGGCCGACCAGCTCCTCGTTGGTTAGTGGGCCGTAGAGCTGCGCGGTGTCGATGAAGTTGATTCCGATCTCGAGCCCGCGCTGAATGGTCCCGATCGCCTCGCCCTCGTCTGCCGAGCCGTAGAAGGCGGACATCCCCATGCATCCGAGGCCGATGGCCGATACGTCGAGATCTCGTAGCCTGCGCTGCTCCATCCACGACTCCAGTACCCGTCATCGGCAAGGGACACACCCCACCGAGCTTCGGATCTAGCCTCGGATCGCTCTCGCCCGGACGGATCTGGGCACGCTCGACGACATGAGCCCGCCGACGGTGATCACGATCGCCGCGATGAGCGTCAGGTAGACGCCCACCTTGCGATCGGCTCCTGAGGGGAAGTCGATGAACGAGAGCCAGATGAGCAGGACGGTCCCGACGCCGCCCAGGAGCGTCGCGGCGCCACTCATCGTCACCCCGGGCACGAGCAGCGCGCGAGTCCCCGGGAGGGCCGCCGCTACCGCGACCATCGCGGTGATCAGGAGGTAGATGTCGGTCGTCGACTGACCCTGCCACCCGGTTTGATCGCCGCCCGCCACGCCGAACCACGGCAGAAACAGGAACCCGAACAGCAGCAGGCCGCCCAGACCCGCCACGAGCCTCCCTTGTCCGACGCGCCTGGCTTCCATCTCTCCCTTCCGGTGTGGCGTGCCCAACCTCTCGACAGCCTCTCACAAGCATGGGATGTCAGAGGGCGAACGCCCACGCCCGAACCGGGCAACCGCCGCTCGGCCTAGCCTGTGTGCATGAGCGTTCGTTCGCTGGTTGCGCTCAGCGTCGGCACATGCGCACTGGTCGCCTTGCCGCTCAGCGCGGCGATGGCAGGGCGCGCGGCGGGGCCGCCCAGGGTCGTCCTCCACGCCGGAGGTCACGCGCAGCGTGGCGGCCTGGCCTGGGAGGAGTGGACCTCAGGCGACGGGCAGCACTGCGTCACGGCTTCCGGCGACGGACCGGGGACCTTTCCGAGGCCGGCGCGCCTGAGTCCCGGTCGTCACGGGCCCAGCTTCGTGCTCTTCAGACGCCAGCGACCGTCCGACATCGAAGTCACCGCCTGGCACAAGCTCGATCGGCGCGGGTACCAGACTGGCCCGAGCGAGGCGCCGCCGCATACCCTCCACCCGCACCGGAACGCGGCCGGCGATGTCACCGCCTGGTTGGTGCGCTTCGATGTGAATGTCCCGCCGCCGTACTACCTCCACCTGTACGCGGCCTGGCCGGCCGGCAAGTGCGAAGGCCCTCGCGACCTGCTCCGAACGTACGCGATCACGGCGCGCTGAGTAGCGCGCCCGTGCTCGAGCCGGTCTCAGGCCACCTCGTTCAGAAACTCACCGAAGAGCTCGGCGTATGTATCGACCCGCGCCTCGTCGTGGGCGACCGACACCGTTGGCCCCAGCCACCAGCCTGATTCCCAAACCCCTCGGTTGGCCATGTACACACGGATCAGGGCGCGGAGGTCCGGATCGTCCGCGACCCGCGAGGCGGCGGCGTCGCTCGGCGGGGTGGGTTGAAAGAAGTAGTACGCGTGGGCGCCAACCTGAGCAACGCTCCATCCAAGCCCGGCTCGCGCGATCGCCTCCCGCAGCCCGCCCGCCATCCGTTCTCCGAGCACGGCCGTGTGCTCGAATGCCTCCTCGGTCAAGACCTCCAGGAGCGCGGCGCGCCCGGCCGCCATTGAGAGGGCGTTGGCGAAGAGCGTTCCACCGGTGGAAACCTCGCCCACCACCACGCCCATTACGACGCGCGACTCCTCGGGAGGCGCGATCAGCGACGCGATCTCACCGCGCATGCCGTAAGCGGCCAGGGGCACGCCCGCCGCGATCGACTTGCCGATGACGAGCACGTCCGGGTCGAGTCCCCACTCCGTGGTGAGCCCGCCGTGGGCGCAGACGAGCGAATGGGTCTCGTCGATCGCGAGGAGCGTCCCGTGCTCGCGGGTGAGGCGGCGGAGCGCCTCGTGGAAGCCCTCCTCAGGCAGCAGAAAACCGGCGTTGGTCATTGCGGGCTCCGCGAGGACGAGCGCGACGTCACGCGGGGCGAGTGCCGTTTCGAGCGCGACCACATCGTTGAACGGGACCACTCGTGCCTGGCCGGTGATCCAACCCGGGAGGCCGCGCATCTCCGGAACGACCCGACCGTCCTCCAGGACCACCAGGGTGGAATCTCCCTCGCCGTGGTACTTCCCGTCGAACAGCAGGATGTTCCCGCGGCCGGTCATTTCGCGGGCGATGCGGATCACCTCCGTGTTCGCCTGCGTCGCGGACGAGGTGAACTGCCATTGGGGCAGCCCGTAACGCGTCGTCAGATGCTCCGCGACGGCGATCGCATCCTCGGTCGGGAGCAGGAACTGGTTTCCGCGTGCCATCTGGGCGCTCACGGCCTCCACGACCGCGGCCGGCGCGTGCCCGCAGAACGCGCTCATGTCGGCGATGTACATGTCCAGGTATTCGTGCCCGTCCACGTCGGTGAAGTGGGCGCCCTTGCCGCGGGAGACCCATACCGGGGGATGCTCGTAGAGATCGTCCATCCATGACATCGGGACGCCGCGTGGCATCGACCTTCGAGCCTGCTGGAGCAGAGCCATGGATTTCGGCCGCTCGACGGCGAACCGGGCGTTCTCCGCCTCGAGCATCGCCCGAGCCCGCTCTCCGTCAATCCCTGTCACCGCGGCTCGTTGTGCCGGTGCCGGAGCCGGGCGCGCGTGGCCTGCCGCTAAGTCGCCGGGGCCGTTGACGCGCTAGCGGTATCCAGCTCCGTCAGCAGCTGCTTGGCCCGGGCGGATTGCTCATGCTCGACCTGCACCTCATAGCGCTCGGCCTCCATACCCCGAACGGAGGCGAAGTCGCGTCGCCCACGCTGGGCCGCCTGCGTGAGCGCCCCCAGGATCGCGCCGAAGACGGCGCCCGCGACGAGTCCGTAGAGGACGACCCCGAAGAACGCCGGGCCCGAGAAGAAGAGGCCGAACAACAGCCCGAACAGGAGGCCGACCATCGCGCCCTGCCCCGCTCCCACGAGCGCGGCCCTACCGGTGGTCAGCCTTCCCGCAACCTGCTCGACGGTCTTCAGCCCGGTGCCGACGATCGCCACCCGTTCGACGGGGAATCCGCGGTCCGACAGGAAGTCGACCGCCCGCTCGGCCTCGGCGTAATTGTCGTAGGTCGCAACGGTCGCCTTCGGCGCCATCCCGGCTTGAGGTCTCGCCTCCATGTCACGCCACATCATGCCAGTAACGAGAAGATGCCACCTGTGAGCCGAAACTTGGACGCCCCAGCAGTGACCCGAAGGTCACCTCGTGGCGCGGATGAGCCACCCCAAGAGCCGGAACGGGTCAGCGAACAGCTCGAACGCTGGCTGCAAAGCGAGGGCGAAAAGACCGTGGGTGGCCTGATCGAGCTCTTCGAGGAGAAGAGCTTCGCGATCCTGTTCGTGTTCTTGCTCGCCGTCCCGGCCCTCCCGCTGCCGACCGGGGGCGTAACGCACGTGTTCGAGATCGTCGCCGTCCTGGTCGCGCTTCAGCTGATCGCCGGCCGCCAGCACATCTGGCTGCCCAAGCGCTGGTGCAAGCTCGAGCTGGCGGGAGAGAAGCAACAGCGGTTCATCGCCGCGCTCATGAGAATGATTCGCCGGCTCGAGCGCTTCTCCCGCCCGCGCCTGAGCTTCCTGTTCGACCATCGCCTCAGCAACCTCGTGTTCGGGCTGCTGGTGATCGGGGGGTGCGCCGGCGCCTTCTTCGCCCCGCCCTTCACAGGACTCGACACCCTGCCTGCGCTGGGCGTCGTACTCCTATCGCTCGGTGTGCTGCTCGAGGACATCGTGATCGTCGCCATCGGGATCGCCGTGGGCGCCGGAGGAGTGTTCCTCGAGATCCTGCTCGGGAAGGCC
>DATAOX010000064.1:0-4647 GCA_036265555.1 Solirubrobacterales bacterium | reverse complement strand
CGTCGCATCCGGCTTCCGCGAACGCGGCCGCCAGCGGCAACCCGACATATCCGAGGCCGACGATCCCTACCTTCATGCCCGCGGACTGTAGCCGCCCCGCAGCCAATTCACGATCGCGGCCGGGTCCGGCGCAAGCGCCGTATCCGCGAGCTGGCGGATCACGCGGGCGTTGGCATCCTCGGGCATGGCCTCGCCAGACCGTTCAAGGCGTGCGACCGGCGTCCCCAGTTTGGTCGCGACGATGATCGCGGCGAGGGCCGCCGAGGAGTGCGAGCCGACCAGAACGGCGTCAGCGCGGTCCTCGCTCAGCACCCGCTCGACGTCGACTAGATCACGCGCGATCTCGAGGAGCTCCTCGGATCCATCCGCGGCCGGAGGATTGGCGCCGCGGCGCTCGACGGCTACTCCCGCAGCCTCCAGGCCCTCGCCGATCGAGGCGGTCTCCGGCCCTTCTCCCACGATCAGGACGCGCATGAGCAAACCCTTACGGATTATTTCGGGGCGAGTAGCTGCCGGGGGTCGCGGGTAGATAGATTTCGATGTCGATGAAGAGGTTTCTCGTCCCGTTAAACCTCGGCATGGGGGCGACGCGCCACATCATCTGGTATCTGAGCTACCAGATAACAGGTGAGGCGCGGCCGCAGGATTAGGCAAACGGCACGGAGGGAGCCACGATGGACGGGCTGATGATGGATCGCCCGCTCCTGGTCAAGCAACTCGCCGAGCGTGCCGAGGCGATCTTCGGCGATCGCGAGGTCACGGCCAGGACTCAGGACGGACTGGAGCGCACCACCTACGCACGGATCGTCGAGCGTTCCAGGCGGCTGGCGAGCGCGCTGACCCAGCTCGGTGTCGAGCCGGGCGACCGGGTGGCCAGCTTCGCCTGGAACTCGCTGCGCCATCTGGAGCTCTATCTGGCGGTGCCGTCGATGGGTGCGGTCCTGCACACGCTGAACGTCCGGCTATTCGAGAAGGACCTTCACTACATCACGACGCACGCCGACGATCGTCTGGTCTTCGTCGACGCCTCGCTCGCGGACGCCATGCCCACCCTCGATGCCACCGAGCGCGAGGTGGTGATGCCCGATGGCCCCGGCGAGCGCGGCGGAGCGCTCGACTACGAGGAGCTGATCGCGGAAGGCGATCCGGGGTTCGAGTTCCCGGAGTTCCCCGAGGCCACTGCCGCAGCCATGTGCTACACGAGTGGCACGACCGGACGGCCAAAGGGGGTTCTCTACTCACACCGCTCGATCGTCCTGCACACGCTCGGCGCCGGGCTTCCCGATTCGATGGGCTTCAGCCAGGCCGACTCGGTGATGTCGGTCGTTCCCATGTTCCATGCCATGGCGTGGGGCATCCCCTACGTGGCGACGATGATCGGCGCCAGGCAGGTGCTGCCGGGACCCGACCTCTCACCGCGTGGGTTGTCCGATCTGATCGAGTCCGAGCGAGTGACCTGGGCCGCCGGCGTGCCGACCATCTGGAACGGCATCCTGGCGCTCGACCCCCGACCCGATCTGAGCAGCGTCCGCGAATTGAAGGGCGGCGGGTCGGCCGTCCCGGAGAGCCTGATCCGTGGCTATGCCGAGCGCTTCGGAATCCCGCTGCTCCAGGGTTGGGGGATGACCGAGACGAGCCCCCTTGCCGCGACCGCGCGACTTCCCGGCGACGTCGAGCTCACCGACGACGAGTCCTACGCGCTGCGTGCCACCCAGGGACGTGTCCTGCCGCTGATCGACTTCCGGATCGATGCCGAGAGCGGCGGCGAGCTCCAGGTCCGCGGACCGTGGGTCGCCCGCGCCTACTACGAGGACGAGAGCGGCGCCGAGAAGTTCACCGAGGACGGTTGGCTGCGCACCGGCGACGTGGCCGAGCTCGAGCGTGGCTCGTACGTGAGGCTCGTGGACCGCACCAGGGATCTGATCAAGTCCGGCGGCGAGTGGATCTCGTCGGTCGAGCTGGAGAACGAGGTGATGGCCCATCCGGAGGTCCTCGAGGCGGCCGTGATCGCGGTGTCCGATGAGCGCTGGGGCGAGCGTCCCTGCGCCTGCGTCGTACGCCGGCCGGACTCCGATCTCGACGCCGACCGCATCCGGGCGCACCTCGCCGAACGCGTCGCCAAGTGGTGGATCCCGGACCGGATCGAGTTCATCGACGAGGTGCCGAAGACGTCGGTGGGCAAGTTCGACAAGAAGGTCCTGAGGACCCGGTTCGCCGGCGCCGAGGCGCCCGTGGCCGCTGAACAGGCCTAGGCTCCCGGCTCGGCGCGCCGGAGCTACCCTGGAATCCATGAACGGCACCAGCCAGTTTCGGAGCTAGAGCTCCTCACTACAGATCCATGAACGGCACCAGCCAGTTTCGGAGCTAAAGCTCCTCACCACCCATCCCATGAACGGCACCAGCCAGTTTCGGAGCTAAAGCTCCTCACCACAAGATCTTGGCCGACACCGGCTTTCCCACGCAGGACGCGCAGAGCGATTTCAGCCGCGCGCGGCGGCGGCAGGCCATGTCGCGCCTGGCCCGCAGGCTGCGGCGCGAGCCTGACGACGTCAACGTCATCCTGCCGTTCGACGAGGTCGTCGAGGCGCTCGGCTGGCGGGGGGAGAGGCGCCTTGGATCTCAGGTGATACCGCTCGATTCGATCGTGGGGACCGTGGACCGCTCCCGCGACTTCGACCGCAGCTTCCGCCCCACGTCGCGCCGCGTGCGGCGTCGATGGGAGGGCATCGCGGAGGCGATCAGGCGCGGAAAGTCAATGCCCCCGATCGACGTCTACAGGATCGGGGACCTGCACTTCGTCCGCGACGGACACCATCGCGTTTCGGTGGCGCGGGCCATGCGCCTGGAGACCATCGACGCCTACGTCACCGACATCGTCACCGCCGTCGGGGCAGACCAACGAACCAGGCTCCGCGACCTCGCCCTGAAGAGCCACGAGCGCCTGTTCTTCGAACGGGTCCCGTTGCCGCCGGAGCTACGGGACGGAATCCAGCTGAGCGATGAGTGGCGTTACGCCGAGCTCGCGGCGAGCGTCGAGGCATGGGGATTTCGCGCCATGCAGGGGCTGGGCGAGTTCATGACCCGCGAGGCCGTCGCCGAGGGCTGGTTCCGCGACGAATATGCGCCGGTGGTGCAGATGCTCCGTGATGCCGACCTGGTCGGCTCGGGAACGGAGACCGAGGCCTACATGCGGGTCGCGGGTCTCCGATACCTGCTCCTCCGTACGCACGACTGGAACGACGAGGTCGTCGAACGCATCCGCGACTCGCTGCGCCGGCCGTCCAGGGACGAGGACACGATGGTCCACCGCCTCCGCAAGGAGCTGCGGTAGGTCAGCGCTGAGCGGTCGCTCCGTCTGCCAGCGTGCGCCCGCTCTCCAGGTCGAAGAAGTGGATTTTGCGCGAATCGACCCACAGCTCCGCCTCGGTCCCCCTCTCGATCCCGCTCGCGGGCTCGAGACGGGCGACCACCTGCCCCTCGGTCGCGCCCAGCTCCGCCGAGCCCGTGTCCTCGGCGAGCTCGCGGAGCTCATCGGACTCGATCTCTGATTCCTCGACCCGGAAATAGGCGTACTTCTCCGCGCCCAGCGACTCCACCAGGTCGATCTTCGTCTTGAACGTCGTGCCGGAATGGCGCGCGTCTTCGGGCACGAGCGACGCATCCTCGAAGCTCTCGGGCCGGATGCCGGCGACCACGGTTTGGCCCGATTGGGCGCCCGCGGCGCGCTGGCGCGCGTCATCGGCCAAGCGGACGTCGCCCAGGGGAATGCGGAGTGTGTCGCCGTCGAGAGTGGCGGGCATGAAGTTCATCGACGGTGAGCCGATGAACCCGGCGACGAAGAGGTTCACCGGATGGTCGTATAGCTCCGCGGGCGATCCGACCTGCTGAAGCACACCCCCGCGGAGCACCGCCACGCGGTCGCCCAGGGTCATCGCCTCGGTCTGATCGTGGGTCACGTAGACCGTCGTCGTGCCGAGCCGCGACTGGATGCGCGAAACCTCCGTGCGCATCTGGACGCGCAGCTTCGCGTCGAGGTTCGAGAGCGGCTCGTCCATCAGGAACGCCTTCGGATTTCGAACGATCGCGCGGCCCATCGCGACGCGCTGGCGCTGGCCGCCGGACAGGTTCGCCGGCTTTCGGTCCAGATGCTCGGTGAGATCGAGGATCTCGGCCGCCTCCTGCACCTTGTTGTCGATCTCCTCCTTGGAGGCCCCCGCGAGCTTCAGCGGGAACGCCATGTTCTCCCTGACCGTCATGTGCGGGTAGAGCGCGTAGTTCTGGAAGACCATCGCGATGTCGCGGTCCTTCGGGGCGATCTGGTTGACGACCGTGTCGCCGATGCGCACCTGGCCATCCGAGATGTCCTCGAGCCCGGCGATCATCCGCAGCGCGGTCGACTTCCCCGACCCGGACGGACCGACCAGGATCATGAACTCACCGTCGTTGATGTCCAGGTCCATGTTCCGCACGGCCTCGAAGCCGTCCGCATAACGCTTGGTGACCTTCTCGAGAACGATCTCGGCCATTACGTCTCCCTCCTTATCCCTTGACGGCGCCCGCGGTCAGCCCGGCCACGATTCGGCGCTGGAAGAACAGTACGAAGATGATGATCGGGATGGTCACGATCACCGCGGCCGCCGCGATGTT
>DATAOX010000063.1:0-3546 GCA_036265555.1 Solirubrobacterales bacterium | reverse complement strand
TCGAGCAGCTCCATCTCCGGCTCGAAGCGGTTGATGGAGGCGACCCGGCGCTCGTACTCCTTGAACTGGCGCCCCTCCCCGAGCCGGAGAGCGCGATCTATCAGACCCTTGGCCACTGCGTGTGAGGGTACCGACCGATCGCCGGCCGGCCGGTCAGGCGGTGCGGCGCCGCAGGCCCTCCATCACCTGGCGCGTCTGGTGGCGTTTGCGGCGCTTCTCGCGGTGCCGCTTGACCTGGCGGCGCAGGTCCTCGGCAGCCTCGTGGATCGAGTGGAGGACCTCGGGTGAGGCTTCCCGCGCGCGCAGGGTCACGCGTTTCAGGTGGAGCGTGGCGTCGACGACCTGGCGGTCGGCGATCCGGGGATTGCGCTCCTCGCTAAGCTCGACCTCGAGCACGGCGTGCTCGGAGACCTGCCGCCCGATGCGGTCGAACCGCTTCTCCACCTGGCGGCGAAGCTCGTCGGTGACCTCCCGGTTCCTCCCCCTCACCTCGATCCGCACACGCCCTCCTCTCGTTGGGTGGCAGGCTGAATCCTCATCCTACGCCGCCGTTGCCGTTTCGCCAAGGCGGGCGGCGTCCCCACGCGACGCGGCGATCGTGATCGCCCCGATTCGGTGGGCACGGGCATGTCGCAGCGCCTCGGCGCACGCGGCGAGCGTGGCCCCGGTCGTGGTCACGTCGTCGATCAGGAGCACCTCCGATGGAGCCGGCGAGACCGCACGGACGCGCGGCGGGTCGGCCAGTCGCGCGGCGCGATGGCGCCCCACCTGACGCGAGCTCTGCGACCGCGCGAGACAGGGCGCAAGGGATAGTCCGCTTCGCCGCGCGAGCGCCGCCGCGAGCGCCTCCGCCGGGTCGAATCCCCGCCGGCGGCGCCGAAGCGGCGCCGCCGGGACCGGCACGATCGCGCCGGTCAGGAGCGTGGGCGGCGCCCGTCGCGCGATGAGCGCAGCGGCCTCGTCGGCCAGCGCAACCCGCGCCCCGAACTTGAGCGCGCCGATCAACCGGCGCGCGACGCCCTCATACGGTGCCACCGACCACGTCTCGTCGACGTGCGCAACCGCCGATCGGACCGGCGGCAGGCCCAACAGCTCGGCTTCGCACCGCTCACAGATACGGCGCCGCACCTCGCATCCCCCGCCACAGACGGCGCAACCGGGCGGAGCGACGAGGGCGACGACCTCTTCCAGCATCCCACGATGGTGACCCGCAAAACGTCACGCATGGGGCGCAAAAGCGCCGAAACAATGGCCGAGCAGTGCTTAGTCCGAGTTCACTGAAAGGCCCCACCGTCGAACGGTGCAAAATCCGCGCCCAGCGCGGAAAACACACCATTCGGCGAGTTGATCGCCGCCCTCAGTCGAACACCAGCCGCTCGACCGCCGCGGCGTCCGCCTCGCATCCGATCACCGCAGGCGCCTTGCCGAGCGCGGTATCGGGGTCCTTCAGGCCGTGCCCGGTCAGGACGCACACGATCGTCCGCGGCGGCTCGCGGTCGTCGGAGACTGGTACGCCGTGGACGAGGAGGCCCGCGACCGACGCCGCCGACGCCGGCTCGCAGAAGACGCCCTCGCGGGTCGCCAGCAGGCGATACGCCTCCAGGATCGCGTCGTCGGAGACCGCCGCGATCCGGCCTCGCGAGCCGGTGATCGCGTCCATCGCCTCCTCCCAGCGGGCCGGGTTGCCGATCCGGATCGCCGATGCGACAGTCTCTGGCTCGGCGACCGGATGGCCGATCACCAGCGGCGCCGCGCCCTCGGCCTGGAGTCCGTAGAGAAGTGGCGACGCGCCGTACTCACGAAAGCCGCGCCACCATGACGTTACGTTGCCGGCGTTCCCCACCGGGATCGCGAGCGCGTCCGGTGGCTCTCCCAGCTCGTCGCAAACCTCGAATGCCGCGGTCTTCTGCCCCTCGATCCGATAGTCGTTGACCGAGTTCACCAACTCGATCGGGTGGCTTCGGGCCAGCTCGCGGACGATCGCGAGCGCCTGGTCGAAGTTGCCTCGCAGCGCGATCACCCGCGCCCCATGCATCAGCGCCTGGGCGAGCTTGCCGATCGCGATCCTCCCCTCGGGCACGATGACCGCCCCCCGCAGGTCCGCGCGAGCCGCGTAGGCGGCCGCGCTCGCAGCGGTGTTGCCGGTCGACGCGCAGATCACCGCCTCGGCGCCCGCACCCTTCGCCCTCGAGACCGCCACCGTCATCCCCCGATCCTTGAAGCTCCCGGTCGGATTCGCGCCCTCGAGCTTGAGGTAGACGTGCGCGCCGACGCGCTCGGAGATCACCGGCGCCTCGATCAGCGGCGTCGATCCCTCGTCGAGGGTGACGACGGGATCGTCATCGGCGAGCGGCAGCCGATCGCGGTACCGCTCGATGAGCGGTGGGGGGCTCACAGACTCACAAACAGCACCAGCATCTCGCGGTGCTGACGTGGACGGTCTCCAGCTCCTCGATGAGGTCCCAGCGCCGGCATCGCGCGCGCCCGCGCCCTCACACGAACTCCTCTTCGATCACGCGGATGGCTCGCGGCGTCGCCCGCAGGAACTCGAGGGTCGCGATCTCCTCGAGCGCCGCGAAGAAGCGCGACTCCGCGCCCTCGTGCATGACCATGACGAGGCGGGCATCATTCCCGAGCCCGCGTTGGACCACGCTCCGCACCGAGACGTGGTTGCGGCCGAGCACATCGGCGATGCGAGCGAGCACCCCCGGGCGATCGGCCACCTCGAGGTGGAGGTAGAAGGCCGAAGGGACGTCGCGCACGATCTCGAGCCGCTGGTGCGCGGCGTGCACCGGCGCCTTGCCGGAGATGATCGAGACCACGTCGCCGAGCACCGCCGAAGCGGTCTCGGTGCCCCCGGCACCGGGACCCGACATCGTGATCTCGGTGATTGCCGGCGCCTCGACCATGACCGCGTTGAACGGCCCCTCGACGGGCGCGAGCGGATGCCCGGAGTAGAGGAAGCATGGAAAGACGCGGACGCTGATGCCGGCATCGCGGCGCTCGGCGACGCCGAGGAGCTTCAACGAGAGGCCGAGCTCCTTCGCGTAGGAGATGTCGTCCGGCTGGATCTCCGTGATCCCCTGGTAGGCGACGTCCGCCAGCCCGACGGGCGTCCCGAACGCCAGCCGGGCGAGGATCGCCATCTTCGCGGCAGCGTCCGCCCCTTCGACGTCGTCCGTCGGGTCCGCCTCCGCGTAGCCGAGCTCCTGCGCGCGGCGCAGCGCGTCGGCGTACTCGGCGCCGGTGCTCGCCATCTCCGACAGGATGAAGTTGGTCGTACCGTTCACGATCCCGAACACCTTGGTGATCTCGGTCGCCGCCAGGCTCTCCTGGATCACCCTGATCACGGGCACCGCGCCGGCGACCGCTGCCTCGAAGCGAAGCTGAACGCCCGCGTCCCGAGCGACCTCGAAGAGCTCGTCGCCGAACTGCGCGACGAGCTGCTTATTGGCGGTCACGACGTGGCGGCCGGCCCGCAGCGCCCGCAGCACGTACTCGCGGGCGGGCTCGGTGCCGCCGATCAGCTCGACCACCACGTCCGAC
>DATAOX010000062.1:0-7867 GCA_036265555.1 Solirubrobacterales bacterium | reverse complement strand
GTCACAGCCCCGCGCACTGACCCACCTTCCGCCCGCTGACGACGTTCGGATCGCCCTCGGAGTCGCCGATCTGGGGCGCGGGGGAGTCGTTGTGGCAGACGAGGCTGCCCCGGATCCGGTTGGTGACGTACTCGTTCGCGTCCGGATCGCCCATCTGGTTGTTCGAGAGCGTCACCGTGCCGTGGACGGTGTTGCGGATGAACCCGAGCCAGAAGCCGGAGTAGCCGTTGATCGTCGCGCCGCCACGGATGACGTTGTCCTCGACGGTCGAGAAGAAGCCGTTGCCGCCCCGCATCCTGACGCCGCCGCTGACGTGGGCGAAGTGGAGCTGAAGCGAGGCTGGGTCATTGGCCCGGACCCCGCCCCGGATCGTGCCGGTATCGGTCAGGCCCCCCTCGCCCGGGTCGGCGCCGAGGATGAAGCTCGCGCCATCGCCGACCCTGACCCCGCCGCGGACGTCGATCCTCGCCTCGGTCCCGTCGCAGGTCTCGCCGCTGGGGACCACCAGCCGGTGGTAGCTGCCCGAGGCCAGGGTGCCGGTGCAGGTCGAGCCGCCGTGCCCGGGCTTCGCCGCCGCCGGCGCGGCGGCGAGCGCCGCGACGGCGAACATCCCCACGATCACGATTCCCAGCTTGCGCATCAATCTTCCCCTTCCGTGGGTTAGCGCCTGGTCGGCGCGTGTTCCCCGCATGTCAGTTAATTGAGCTTCATGCGTGACTTCCATGTCGGCATGAAGCCCAAACTTCAGGCCAACCGTCCTTGGTCGGCGACCTACTCTATATCGTATTGACGGTGAATATGCAACCGGGCGCATACGTTCTGGAGTAAGACGCCCTGCGCATGGAGATCAGCGGCGTCCTTCCTCGGTCTCGGATAGAACTCCGGTGATGGCTGCCGAGGAGGTCCCGCGCCCGTTTCTGCCCTGGATCGGCAGGGCGTGTCGGCGGGCGCGGGAGGAACGGGGGATCCACCAGGTCGAGATCGCGGCGGCGCTGAAGGTAAACCAGGCGACGGTGTCCAGATTCGAGGACGGCACCGCCTGGCCCCGGCGACCGGAGGAGCTCTTGATGGCCTACGCCGGCCTGCTAGGGATCGACGTCCGAGTGCTGTGGCTGCACGGGCTCGTCTTGTGGATGGAGGCGGAGCCGGTCCTCGATGAGCGAAGTCAGGCCGACCTCCAGGAGGCCATTGGGCGGCTAGGGCCGTCGCCGGCGTAGCTCAGGGCCTCGCCTAGTCTCGCAACGCGGCGGCGTTGAAGGCACCCTCTCGGCTGTCGAAGGCCCGGACCCGGATGATCCGTGCGTCGCGGAGGGTGAAGAGCGCAGACCAGTCCTCATCGATCTCCCGCTCGGGCATTCGTCCCTTGATTCGCACGACGCCGATCACCAGGTCGTCGCCCGCCTGCCGAACATCCTGGAGTTCCATGGAGAGCTCGTCCCACGCCCCGAGGTAGTCGGCCCAGAACCGGCGTAGGCCCTCGAATCCACTGTATGTGGTTCCGCCGAGCATGCCGTGCGGGATCGTGTCGTACTCGATTTCGGGATCGAAGAGCTCGCTGAGGCGGTCGTCGGTCAACTCCGAGAGCGGACGATCTCCGATCGCGTAGAAGCGGCGCACAACCTCCATGTTCTCCTGCGACATCGCCGACGCAGTATCCCGCTTCCGCCGCCCCGAGCCGGGGGCCTGGCGATCGTCGTCACGCGCATGGAGTGGATACCGCCACCGGGAGCGCCTCGCGGCGGACGCGCTTCGGGCGTCGCGCGCCGCTCGCGCGCCCGGCGATGGCACGTACGAGCACGATCGGCCCGATCACAACTCCAGCCACGAGCCCCGCGAAAAGCGCGAGGGCAAGCAGGGGAAGCGCGGCCACCAGGAGCAGGGCGATCCCGGGAAGCGCCAGCGGAGCCAGCGCCAAGGTCACTATGCCGCCGCCGGCGAGCCAGCTCGAAGCCTCGTCGACGATCTCGCCACGCGTAATGCCGTTCATGAGAGCTCCTTTCGTCGCCTGGTCTATTGACGTGACCCGGCGACGGGCGGATATGTGACCGCGGGCGGGAGGGGTTAAAGCAGCCCCGGTGGCGCGCTAGGCCTTGGCGACGATGTAACCGACGATGAGTCCAACGAGCGCAAGGACCATGAGCACGTTGAGAGCCATTATTAACGCCCGCGTGGTCGGATCCGCTTCCATTCGATACCCCCTTGTTGGCGTTGGTCCTGCGGCCCGGTCGGCCGGGCTGTCAGACCAGAATTTGCGGTTGCAGATCCACCCTATCCGCATGTCGGCGGCTGGCGCAAGCAAGCGGGGTACGCTTCGATCACCATGGCTGGCAGCACGTCGCCGGATGCCGCGATCGAGCTCGTTGACGTCGTCAAGGACCTCGACTCCGTGCGCGTCCTAGACGGCGTCAACCTCGTGGTGCCGCGAGGCGCGATCACGTGCCTGCTGGGGCCGTCCGGCGCCGGCAAGACCGTCACCGTCAACCACATCGTCGGCCTGATCCACCCGTCGAAGGGCGTCGTCAGGCTCAACGGCAAGAACCTCGCGCGCCTCACCGACACGGAGCTGAACGAGGTGCGCACGGACATGGCCGTCGTGCTCCAGGGCTCCCTGCCGTTCACCTGCGGCCTGTTCTTTTCGCTGAACGTCTACGAGAACGTCGCCTCGCCGCTGCGCCAGCGCCGTCCGCGCTGGTCGCCGGAGCGGGTCCACCAGGTGACGATGGAGTCGCTGCGCCTCGTCGGGCTGGCCGAGAACGCGGAGGACATGCCCGACGAGCTCTCCTCCGGGATGGCCAAGCGGGCGGCGATCGCGCGCGCCCTGGCGCTCGAGGCGAGCATCGTCATCATCGACGACTTCGACAGCGGGATCGATGGCGTGCGCCTCGCCCTGCTCTGCGATCTGCTGCGAGCGATCCAGCGCGACGCGGACGCCACGTTCCTGGTCACGACCCACGACATGTCGGCGGCGCGGAAGCTCGCCGACTATGTCGCGGTGATCCACGAGGGGCGCATCGTCGCGAGCGGCGAGGCCGAGTCCGTCTTCGCGTCGAACGAGGACGTGGTCGCGCAGCTCATCGAGGGCCAGCTCTCCGGCCCGATCCAGCTCCGCTCGCCGTAGCGGGCCCGCCGCTCAGATCTCGAGGCGCGACTCCTCGAGGTCGAGCTCGCGGATGACGCGGTTCATGACCTCGTTCGAGATGCTGCCCTCGCTTCGCTCGCGGATCAGCGCGTCGCGCTGGGCCGCGAGGACGATCTGGACCATCCGCTGGTAGGTAAGCGAGCGGTCCTCGTAGCCGTCGTCCTCGATCTTGCCGGCGCGGGCCGCGAAGCGACGCTTTCGGTAGTCGTACAGCCCGCGCATCCGCTCGATGGTCTCGTTGCGCGTCCACTCCTCGGCCTCCAGCTGCTCGAGCTGATTGAGCGCGGCCTTGGTCGCTACGAGCCGGGCGCGCAATTCCTCAGACTCCTCGGTGCCATCGCTCGTGAGCCCGACGGCGCGGATCAGCGCTGGCAGGGACAGCCCCTGTACGACCAGAGTGAAGAAGATGACCGCGAAGGTGAGGAAGATGATCAGGTCCCGGGCGGGGAATGGCGCGCCGGCATCGGTCGTGAACGGGATCGCGAGGGCGGCGGCCAGCGAGACGGCGCCGCGCATGCCGCTCCACGCCACCACCAGCCGGGATCCGGCGCCGGTGCGCCGTCCCCGCTGGCTCTCCCGGCGGTCGACGGCGCGAATGATGTACGGGATCGTGAACGCCCACGCGAGTCGGGTGCCGATCACGACGCCGCTGATCGCGAGCGCATATCCCGCGAGCGTGCCGACGGAGTATCCCGAGAGCGCGTCGACAACGGCGCGCAGCTCGAGGCCAATCAGCACGAACAGGACCGCGTTGATCAGGAAGTCGAGGATGTCCCAGACGAAGAAGCCCTGGAGGCGCGTGCGCGCGGGGATGATGCTCGGCCCGCGGATCCCCATATAGAGGCCGGCCGTGACCGCCGCGAGGACGCCCGACACGCCGATCGCGTTGGCGGGGATGAACGCCGCGTAGCCGGTGAGCAGGGAGATCGTGATGCTCACCTGGGCGTCCTCCGTGCGCTTGCGGATCTCGGCGACGAGCCAGCCGATTACCAGCCCGATCGCGACGCCGCCCGCGGCGGCGAGCACGAAGCGCATCCCCGCGTCCGCGAGCGAGAAGCTCCCGCCGATGACCGCGGCCACCCCGACGCGGTAGGCGACCAGGGCGGTCGCGTCGTTGAAGAGACCCTCGCCCTCGACGATGCTCACCTGCCGACGGGGGACGTCGAACCGCCGCATGATCATGGCCCCGGCGAGCGGATCCGTTGGGGAGACGATCGCCCCGAGCACGAACGCGGCGTCCCACGGCAGCCCCGGGATGAGCTCGTGCGCGACCACCGCGACCGCGCACATCGTCGCGAGGACGAGGCCGATGCTGGTGACCGAGATCGCGCGAAGGTCCCGGCGCAGATCGCCGAGGTTGGCGAAGAACGCCGCGCCGTAGAGAAGGGGCGGCAGGAACACGACCAGCACGACGTCGGGATCGAGATTCACCTCCGGCAGGCCGGGGACGAAACCGAACAGCGCGCCGCCGATGACGAGCACGATCGGATACGGGACGGAGAGCCGTCGAGCCAGCGCGCTCAGCACCGCAACGGCGACGAGCAGCCCGACGATCAGGAGCTCGGCTTGGCCCATGCCTCAAGTGTGACCGCCGGAGCCTTATCCGGCTAGGAGAATGGCGGGCGCCGGTCCGCCCAGGGTCGCTCGGCCTCGATCTGCGCTGCGAGCGACAGCAGCGTCTCCTCGTCGTCGGGACGGCCGACGAGCTGGACCGACAGCGGCAGGCCGTCGTCCGTGAACCCGGCGGGTATAGCGGCGGCGGGGTTCCCCAGATAGTTCCACGGCGGGGTGTGGCCGGTGCGGCGCGTCATGCCGGACAGGGTCCACGGGCCGCGCCGCGTGCTCCACTTGCTCACCGGGACCGGAGGCTCGCCGATCGTGGGCGTCAACAGGACATCGCAGTCGTCGAAGATCGCGTTGATGCGCGCCGCGTACCTCGGGATCAGCGCCTTCGCTCGCCGCACCGCCGCGTCCGGGTAGAGCCTGCCCAGCCGCGCGAGGTGGCGCGTGTGCCTTCCGAGCCGCTCGGGGTGGGGGAGGGTCCTGGCGTCGTCGGTGATGCCCCGCAGGTATAGGACCGAGACCTGGTTTCCGACGCCGCGGTAGGTGGGATCGCGCCGCACGACTCGGTGGCCCAGCGACCCCAGGACCTCGGCCATCTCCTCCACGGCGCCGCGGCAGCGATCGTCCAGCATGGGCGGGGCGAGCGCGCGCGCGACCTTGGCGGAGACCGCGACTCGCAGCTTGCCGGGGGAGGCGCGGGCGGCGTCGACGAACGGGCGCCGGGGAGGAGGGGGCTGGTGTGGGGCGAGCCCGCCGCCCGCCGTCACGTCGAGCAGGATCGCGGTGTCGAGCACGCTTCGCGTGAGGTAGCCGTTGACCGACATCCCGTGCCAGTGCTCCATGAGGGGGTCGAGTGGGACCCGCCCCCGCTGCGGCTTCAGGCCGAACAGCGAGCAGCAGGCAGCCGGGAGGCGGATCGACCCGGCGCCGTCCGAGGCGCTCGCCGCCGGCGCGAGGCCCGCGGCCACGGCGGCGGCGCTGCCCCCGGAGGAGCCGCCGGGGACCCGCATCGGGTCCCATGGGTTGCGCGTGATCCCCCACGTCGGCGACTCCGTGAACATCGCGAAGGCGAGCTCAGGCAGGTTGGTCTTGCCGATCACCACGGCCCCGGCCGCCCGCAGTCTCCTGACGACCTCCGAGTCGGCCCGCGCCGGCTCGTCCACACAGCCGGTGCCCAGGGTGGTGATCTCCCCGGCGACATCCTGGGTGTCCTTGATCGCGATCGGCACTCCCAGGAGGGGCGCGTCCTCGCCGGAGGCTCGGCGGCGGTCGGCCTCGTCGGCCTCGGCCGGCGCATGCTCGGTCCGGACGACGCGGAACGCGTTCAGCTGGGTCTCGAGCCGGGCGATCCGCTCGAGATAGAGGGTGACCAGCTCGCGAGAGGAGACCTCGCCGGAGCGAACCATCTCCGCCTGGCGAGCGACGCCCGCGAACGCGGTGTCCACGTCGGCCATCGAGCGAGGCACTCTATTGCCGGCCGGACGAATCGCCGCGTGGTCCGTCAGCAGCCCGTGTCGAGTGTCGCGAGCAGCAGGACCGTCGCGGCTGCGTAGTCGAGAGCTGGCTCGGAGGTGACGTAATCCGCTCGCCGGTCCTCGTAGGCGGCGAACTCCGAGTCGAACGGTCCGCCGATCTTGAACCCCTGGTCGCGGACCTGCCGGAGCGGCGCCGGACCACCGACGACCCCGCCGGTGGGCAACGCGTTGCCGAAGACCGAGGCCCAGTGGTGTGGATGGACCGGCGACCGCGGGCCATACCCGACCACGAAGCTCGTCCCGAAGGGATTGCGCCCGAGCAGGTAGTCGCGGGCCCCCGCCGCGACCGCCCGCCCGCGCCTGAGCCCCGCTGCGCACCCGGCGAGGCCTGCGAGCGCCCCACTCGCCCCGTTCTGAGCCGTCGTGCCCCAGGTGAAGAAGCCCGGCATCCCGAACGCGTTGGACCCGGCCTGCTGGCGGGCGATCGCGCCGAACTGATCGAGGCGGCCACACGCGAAGTGGCGATCGGCGGCATCGCCGAGCGCCGGCGCTCCGAGCCCGCCGCAGAGGTCGGCCGCAGCGAAGCTCGCGAAGGAGTCGACGACGCCGAGCGTGCCGTCCGCCTCGCTCTGCTCGGAGTGGAGGAAGCGCATCGCGTCGGCGAGGTACGACTGGTCCCCCGTGGAGCGGAAGAGCGCGGCGGCGCCGCTCGCCATCGAGTCCTTCCATAGGCTGTCGTGGTAGAAGCCGCCCGGCAGGCGTGGAGTCGGCTTCGCGGAGGCCTCGCCCGCTGCGTACCACTGTCGCGCCTGGCTCAGGTCCTCCGGGTTGTGCGTGCGGTCGTAAGCGAGCGCCAGCGCGGTCGCCGCCTTGCCGGCGATGTCGCCGCCGATACCGCCCGACGTGATGCCTGGGTACGCCCGCCGATGCGCGATCCCCGGAATCCCCGAGCCGTCGTCCTTGGCCGGGTCGCGGAAGCCGTGGTTGTGGTCGCGCTCGTCCCCGACCTGGGCGATGAAGAGGTTCGGGCGCGGGTGCGCCTTGCGCAGCCACCGGACCCCGACCGCGGCCGCTGAGCTCAGCTTGGCGCGATGGCCCGGGTCGATGCGGGCGGCGGCCTCCAGCACGGCGGCCGCATAGGCGGTGGTCTGGGCGAAGTGGATCATGTCGCCGGCGTCCATCCAGCCGCCCACGAGGTCGAAGTGCCGTCCGTCATAGGGGCCGCCCTTCACCGTGGCGTCGTGGAGATGCGAGGGGCCGTGGAAGGGTGACTCCCGGCCATCGGTGTTCCACGCGAAGAACTTGAGGATCGTGTCGATGGCGTCGCCGGACCCGACCCTCCGGACCGGCCAGGGGCGCGACGTTCGGTTGATTGCCGGCACCCGCACGCGGTATCTGCCGGGCTCGTCAGCCCCGCTCAGGGGCGCCGCGTAGGCATGGCGCCACGGGGAGGGACTACCGGCGGCGCTCCTGAGCAACCCCCCTCCGACCGGATCCCCGTCGCCGTCGAGGATGACGTAGCGCCTGCCCCCGAGGCCGGTGTCACTGCCGACGATCGCGACCTTGGAGTCGCTCGGGGCGCTGGGACCCCCGACCCCGATCCGTGGCGGCGTCCCGGTCTGGGCGGGCGTGGCAGCCGCGATGGCGGCCGCGAGCAGCACCGTCCCAGGCCCGGCCCACATCCCTAGCC
>DATAOX010000061.1:0-2673 GCA_036265555.1 Solirubrobacterales bacterium | reverse complement strand
GATGACGCAGCACATCGACACGCGGCAGGTTCGAGAGCAGATCGACAGGACGGCCCAGGCCGTCGCCGGCGGGCACGACGCCTACCTGCAGGAAGCGCTCGACGCGGTCAGCTGGGAACGGCGGGGCCTGCTTGGAAGGCTGAGGCGCGGGCCTCTGGCGGAACGTAGGCAGGGAACCGCAGCGTGAAGACGGCGCCGGCCGCGCTGTTCCTCGCGGAGCAGGCGCCGCCGTGCGCCCTCACGATCGCGTCGACGATGGCGAGCCCGAGGCCCGCGCCTCCCTGGGCGCGAGTCCTGGCCGGGTCGGCGCGCGCGAACCGCTCGAAGATCCTCTCGCCGGCGCCGTCGAGCAGGCCCTGACCCTCATCGGCCACCTCGATCAGCACCGAGCGGTTGACCGCGTGCGCCGAGAGCGTGATCGCGTCAGCGGGCTCGGTGTACTTGACGGCGTTCTCGAGGAGCGCGTCGAGCGCGATCCGCAGCGCGTCCGGGTCCGCGCGCAAGCGGCCGGGCGCCAGTTCGCCGAGGCGCCAGCCGCGCTGGACGACTCCCGACCAGCGGACAAACACGTCCTCGAGGAAGGGCTCGAGCTCCAGCTCGGAAGGCACGACGAAGTCCGGCTGCTTCGACTTCGCGAGCAAGAGCAGCCGCTCGAGAATGTTTTCGATCCGCCCGAGCTCGTCGAGCGCGACCTCGATCTCCTGGGCCGGCTCCCCGTTCACGCGGCGCAGGACCTCGAGATGACCCCGCGCGATCGTGACCGGCGTGCGCAGCTCGTGCGAGACGTCGTGCAGGAAGCGTTTCTGCTGGGCGAGCAGCGCGGCGCGCTCGGCTCCCTCGCGCTCGAGGATGCGCAGCGCGTCCTGGCGCCGTCGCGCGTGCCAGACCATCGCGAGGAACATCGCCGACATCAGCGGCACCTCGAACAGCTCGCCCCAGAGCTGCGAGCCCTCGAAAGCGTCGCTCAGGATCAGGCTGCCGGTGGCGGCGATCACGAGGCCGAGGACGATCCCGGTCGCGCGAGGCCCCCAGACGCGGAAGCCGTAGAGGAGCGTCAGGCTGATCCAGATGAAGTGGAACGGGATCGTCTCCCAACTCGGGATGAGCGCCATTGCGACCAGGTTCGCGGCCGCAAAGACGACCCAGGCAATTTCGATTCCCCTACGCCGCAGTAAGCCGATAGCCGCCATGCCGCACCGTCTCGATCGGCGCCTCCGCGCCGAGCTTTCGTCGTAGCCTCCGGACACAGACGTCGACCACGTTCGAACGCGGGTCGAAGTGGTAGCCCCACACGTCCGACAGGAGGCGCTCGCGGCTGACGACCTCACCCTGGTGCCGGACGAGGTGGTGGAGGACCCGGAACTCGCGGTCGGAGAGCTCGGCAACCAGGTCCCCGAGCCGCGCTTGGCGCCGGGCGAGGTCCAGCGTGAGGGTGCCCGCTACGAGGACGGTACCGTGCTCACCCAGGCTGCCGAGCCTCAGGTGCGCCCGGATGCGTGCGAGCAGCTCGTCGAAGGAAAACGGCTTCGACACGTAGTCGCAGGCTCCCAGGCCGAAGCCTCGGAGCTTCGTCGGCAGATCGGCACGGGCCGAGACGATCACGACCGGCAACTCCGGCTGCCGCTGGTGCAACTCGCGCAGGACCGTCAGTCCGTCGAGCTTCGGCAGCAGAAGATCGAGGACGACCAGGTCGAAGCTTCCGCGCGTTGCCTGTCGAAGCCCCTCAGGCCCGTCACCCGCACCGTCGACCGTGAATCCTTCGGCCTCGAGACCGCGCGCGAGGAAGGTCAGGATTCGCGGCTCGTCCTCGATGACCAGGATGCGCATCGGACTCTGCCGTGGACCCTAACTGGGATGACTCGAAAATGACCGCGATATGACAGTCATGTCATCTGGCGTGACTAGGAGGCCCGGGCTTCTTATCGTCGGTCGTCGATGGGTGAGCGGATCGTCGAGCCCGAGACAGGGACGCCCGGGACGATCACCGCAGAAGCTCCTGCGCCGCTGTCCACTAGGGCGCGATTACCGTCGCCCTTTTCCGACAGCGCCGCGAAGCACTGGATCCTCTCGTCGATCATCTGGCTGACGGTCGTCGACCTCTTCGGCGGCGTGCTCTCGACCGAGTTCGTCTCGCCCGATGCCTTCGGCGGTATCTCATGGCTCGCCTTCTCGCGCGTCCGTCAGGAGCACGTGAACGGGGTGATCCTCGCCTGGCTGACGATGATGTACTTCGGGGCGCTCTTCTACATGCTGCCGCGACTGTGCGGCACGCGCGGGATCTGGAGCGAGCGACTCGGCATCTGGTGCGCCTGGGCCTGGAACGCGATGCTCGTTCTGGGAGCGATCGCCCTCCTCACTGGGCACAGCCAGGGCCGCGAGTACGGCGAGCTGATTTGGCCGCTCGACATCGCCCTGCTCGTGATCTGGTGTCTGAACATCGTCAACATCATCGCGACCGTCCAGATGCGGACGATCCGGCCGATCTACGTCACGGTCTGGTGGTTCCTCGCCAGCCCGTTATGGCTCGCTGTCGACTACGCAATCGGCAACGTCATCTGGAGGCCGGGTCACATCTGGGGTGCCCCCTCCGGAACGCTCTCCAACAGCCTCGCGGACGCGATGCTGAACTGGTGGTACGCGCACAACCTGTTCGGGCTCTGGCTGACGCCGATG
>DATAOX010000060.1:0-2297 GCA_036265555.1 Solirubrobacterales bacterium | reverse complement strand
CCTCGATCGCAGCCTCGAACTCGTCGCGGAACTTCGCCACCATGCTGCCGACCGGCATGGCCATCGAGTCGCCGAGCACGCACAGGCAGTGGCCGATGATGTTGTCCTGCACCGAGGAGATGACGTCGAGGTCCATGGGCGTGGCCTCGCCGGAGACCACGCGCTCGAGCATCTTCACGGTCCAGTTCGTCCCCTCGCGGCACGGCGTGCACTTGCCGCACGATTCGTGGTGGTAGAAGCGCGCCGTCCGCAGCGCGAGATGCGGGATCGACACGTTCTCATCGGCGACGATGATCGAGCCGGAGCCCAGCATCGATCCCGCGTCCGCCATCGATTCGAAGCTGTAGGGCAGGTCGAGCTCGGCGGCGGTGAGCACCGGAGCCGAGGAGCCCCCGGGGAACCAGGCCTTGACCTTCCGTCCCTCCGGCGGCCCGCCCGCGAGGTCGAAGATGAGGTCGCGAGCGGGAATCCCGAGCTCGATCTCGTAATTCCCGGGTCGCTGGACGCACCCCGATACCGAGACGACCTTGGTCCCGGGCGACTGCTCGGTGCCGAAGCTCTTGAACCAGTCGGCTCCGTTCCTGACGATGTGCGGGACGTTGGAGAGCGTCTCGACGTTGTTGACCAGAGTCGGCCCGCCATATAGGCCCTGGATCGCCGGGAACGGCGGCTTGAGGCGGGGGTTGCCCCGCTTGCCCTCGAGCGCGTCGAGCAGCGCCGTCTCCTCGCCGCAGATGTAGGCGCCCGCGCCCCGGTGGACCACCAGCTCGACCCGATGGCCGGTACCGAGGATGTCGTCCCCGGCGTATCCGGCGGCATAGGCCTCCGCCACCGCTAGGTCGAGGGTGTCGGCCACCTCCGCGTACTCGCCGCGGACGAAGATGAAGGTCTGCCCGGTTCCCGCCGCCACCGCGGCGATCACGATGCCCTCGACCAGCTGATGGGGGTTCTTCGCCATGAGCTCCCGGTCCTTGAAGGCGCCGGGCTCGGACTCGTCGGCGTTGCAGCACAGGAACTTCTCCATGTCGCCTCGCGGAAGGAACGAGGCCTTCTTGCCCATGGAGAACCCGGCGCCGCCGCGTCCGCGCAGGCCGCACTGCTCCAGCGTGTTGAGAAGCTCGTCCGGCTCGATCTCCTTAACGGCTCGCTCGAGCGTGCGGTAGCCGCCGAGCCCGCGATACGTATCGATCGACGCGAGGCCGGGCTCGTCGATGTGCCTGAACAGCAGTCGCGTCTCGTGCGCCATCAGGAGCCGTCCTCCACGGCGGCCACCCGGGGGTCGGGATCGGGTTCTGGACCGCCTGCCGCCTGCCGCTTGCTGAGCGCCCGGTCGGGGAGCACGTCTTCACCCGAGCGAAGCTGATCGACCGCCGCGCGCGCGTCGTCGGGGTTGAGCGGCCCGTAGTAGCGCTCGTCGATCGAGGCCATCGGCGCGATGTCGCACGCCCCCATGCACTCGAAGCCGCGCAGATACACCTCCCCGTCCTCAGAGCTCGCGCCGATGTGGTCGGCCTCGTCGGCATCGACCCCCGCTTCCCCGCAGAACGCATCGAGGACGTCCTCCGCGCCCCGCAGCCAGCACGCGAGGTTGTGGCACACGAGGACCGTGTGCCGGCCCACCGGGTTGGTGTGAAACAGGTCGTAGAACGTCGCGACCGACTCGAGATATCCGGGGGTGACCCCCATGACCGCCGCCGCCTGGCGCATCCCCTCCGAACTGCACCAGCCGTAATGCCGCTGGACCGCCCAGAGTGCCGGCAACGAGGCCGACCGGATCTCCGGGTACTTCGACATCGCCGACTCGATCTGCTCGCGAAGCTCGGCCGGGACCTCGATTTCGTGCAGCTCGGGCACCGGCTCCGCATCCTCGGGCCGCATCGACTCGACCAGCCGGCGCCGCTCCTCGGCGGAGAGGTCGTCCGTCGGTCGAATCTCCGGGACCCAGCCGTCGGTCACCGGTCGATCCCCCCGAGGATCGGGTCGAGCATCGCGAGGTTCTGGATCAGGTCCGCGATGTAGCCGTTCAGGCACATGTCGCGAAGCGCCTGAAGGTTCGCGAACGACGGATCCCGATAGTGCACCCGGACGGGTTTCGCGGAGCCATCCGCGACCACGAAGCAGCCGAGCTCGCCCCGCGGCGACTCGTTCGCGTAGTACGCCTCGCCGGGCGGGACGCGGAATCCCTCGGTGACGAGCTTGAAATGGTGGATCAGCGCCTCCATTGACGTCGACAGCTCGTCGCGAGGCGGCAGGACCACCTTGCGGTCATCGGCGATCCAGGGCCCCTCCGGGAGGCC
>DATAOX010000059.1:0-11003 GCA_036265555.1 Solirubrobacterales bacterium | reverse complement strand
TTGCCGCAGACCTTCATGAACGAGTCCGGCTCGGCGGCCGGCCCCGCGCGAGGTGAGCTCGGCGTGCCGCTCGACCGCGTGATCGCGCTGCACGACGAGATCGACCTGCCCTTCGGCGAGGTCCGCAGCAAGCTCGGCGGGGGCGTCGCCGGCCACAACGGCCTCCGCAGTCTCAGCCAGGGGCTCGGCGGCCGCGACTTCTGGCGGGTCCGCGGGGGCGTGGGCCGTCCCAACACCACCGATCCAGAGGTCGTCTCGAGCTACGTGCTCTCGCGATTTCGGGAGCCGGACGAGGAGGTCCGCCTGCTGATCGGTTCGGCCGCCGACGAGGGGGAGCGCCTGCTCACGGAGCTGACCGGCGCAGAGGCCGAGCCGGCCGAGGGGGTCTGATGCCCCTCACCAGCTACAGCGTGGATGAGAACGGGGTGGCGCTGCTCCGTCTTGAGCGGGAGAAGGCGCGCAACGCGATCAATACCGAGATGCTGGTCGAGCTGCTCGAGCACCTCGCCCGGGCGAAGAGCGACCCCGAGGTACGCGTGGTGGTCTTCTCGTCGAATGACCACCTTGGTCTCTCGGCGGGAGCGGACGTCCGTGAGGAACTGGACGAGCAGGGGAGGGTCCGCCGCATGGAGCTGTTCGCGCAGCTCTACGACGAGGTGACGTCATTCCCCAAAGCGACCGTCGCCGCCTGTCATGGCGCGGTCGTGGGCGGCGGCGCCGAGATCGCCGTCGCCTGCGACCTGCGAGTCGGCGGCTCGAACCTGCGCATGCGGTTCCCAGGCGCTGAGCTCGGCGTCCCGGTGGGACCGGCGCGGCTGGTGACCCTCTGCGGCCTCGCAACCGCGAAGTACCTGCTGCTCACCTCCCGCAACGTGAGCGCCGATGAAGCCCTGCGCATGGGCCTCGTCCACCGCGTCGCGCCGGCCGCGGCCACCGAGGGCGCTGCAATCGAGCTCGCCGCTGAGGTGGCCTCCCACCCACCCGAGGCGGTCGCCCGCCTCAAGGCGATGCTGCAACGGTGGGACGGGGTGGTCGAGCGCTCGGCCGACGAGGGGCGCGGCCAGGTCGAGTGGCAGCAGAGCGGCCCGGGCCTGCCGTTCCGGACCTGAGACGCTCGCCCACGCGGCCCGGACACCTCGTATGCTCGCCGCGGGGCGAGGAATGGATGCCAGCGCCGTCAACCCGGAGATCGATGACCAGGGCGCCGAGCTCAGCCTGATAGCCGCTCTCGTCCCGAGCCTGGACGAGCGCAGCGCGATCGACGTCGGCAGCGAGCACGGCGCCGTCGCGGCGAGCCTCCGCGACGCCGGGCTCGCTCCGGCCTGGCTGATCGAGCCGTTCCCCGGCAGCGTGGCGCGGCTGCGACAGCGGTTCGGGGGCGATCCCGACGTTCACGTGCTCGAGATGGCGGCCGGCGCCGAGGACGGGACGGCGGAGCTTCACCTCGCGCGCGACGTCTCCGGCGAGAGCCTGGACGCGTTCAACACGCTGCGACCGGAGCGCTCCGGTCCCGACCTCGTCTGGGAGGCCGCGGTGGAGGTGCGGATGAGATCTCTCGACTCGCTCCGCGAGGCGGGGGAGATCCCGGGCCGGGTGGGGCTCCTCAAGATCGACGCCGAGGGCGCCGACCCGGACGTCCTCCGGGGTGCGGGGGGCATCGGGGCGGAGATCGTCATGGTCGAGTTCTGGGGCGACCTCCCGGACACGCTCGGCCCATGTCCGGCCGGGCTCGATGAGCTCCGCTCGCTGGTGGAGCCGCTCGGTCCCCGACGCTTCCTCTTCGTCCGTCACGGGCCCCGTCACGTCAGCATCGGCCGGTGGGACACCGCCGATCCCGGAGAGGGGGAATGGGGCAACCTGATCTTCGTCGCTGATTCGCTGGTGGGCGCGGCGAAGGCGGCGCTGCCGGAGCTGGATCGCGGTCTTCGCGCCCGTGGCGAGCGGCTCATCGCCGCGCAGGAGACGGCGGCCGCGGAGCGGCTCGCGCTGATCGAGCAGCTCAGCGAGGAGGCGGATGCCCGACTCGAGCTGATCGAGCGCCTGACGCAGGAGGCTGAGGAGCGCCGCGGGCCTCTCGAGCGTCTCAGGAGGAGGCGCGGCGGCCCCTCGGACCGGTCAGCCGGCGCGCCAGGATTCGAGGCGCTCGATGACGTCGATCAGGAAGGCAGCGGCGGCCGCGCCGTCTAGGGCGCGGTGGTCGAATCCCACCGACAGGAGCGCGACTGGCCGCGCAACGACCTTGCCGTCCCGGACCACGGGCCGCTCGGCCACGCGATGAACCCCGAGGATCCCGACCTGAGGGGTATTCAACAGGGGCGTGGCGAACAATCCGCCCAGGCGCCTGGCGTCTGTGATCGTGAAGGTGCCGCCGCGGAGCTCCTCCGGAGCGAGGGTGCCGGCGCGGCCCGCCTCGACGAGCCCCCCGACCTCGGCTGCGAGCTTTTCGGCGGAGTGCGCGCCCGCATCGCGAATGACGGGCACGACCAGGCCGTGCGCGCCCTGCACCGCGTAGCCGATGTCACGACGCCGATGGCGCACGAGCTCGCCCGACTCGAGGGTCGCGTTGAGCTCGGGGTGGGCGCCGAGCGCCTCCACGCTGGCCGCGATGACCGCGGCGGCGCGGACATAGGGCGTCGCATCCGCCAGGGCTGAGAAGTCGCACTCCTCGACGACCGTCACGGTCGGCACGGCCGCCGCGTCCGTCATGTGCTCTGCGATCTCGCGGCGGACCCCGCGCAGCGGGACGCGCTCGGGCGCGACCCCCTCGCCGTTGTCGCTCCGCTGCTCTCCGCCGAGGCCTTCCGCGGCCGCCCGGACGTCGTTCTCCGTGACGATCTCGCCGCGCGGGCGCAGGTCCGCCAGATCGACGCCGAGCTCCGACGCCAGCGCACGGACGCGAGGGAGCGCTCGGGGGCCGGCGGCGGCGCCGTCGCGCTCGGCGGCGATCTCCGCGAGCGGGTCGCCGACCGACGCCTGAGCTCCCTCAGCGACGAGCAGCCCGGTGATCGTGCCCTCGACGGGCGAGGGGATCTGGACGACCGCCTTGTCGGTCTCGACCTCCACGAGCGGCTGATCGCGGGCGACCGAGTCGCCCTCCCCGACCAGCCATCTGACCACCTCGGCTCCCGCCAGCCCCTCTCCCAGGTCCGGGAGCCGGATCAGGTGCGGCGCGCTCAGAACCGCAGGACCTCCTCCAGTGCGCTGACCACGCGGTCCGCACTGGGGATGTAGAGGTCCTCCAGCGACCAGTACGGGTACGGCACGTCGAAGCCAGTCACGCGTCGGACCGGCGCCCGCAGGTCCAGGATCCCGCGCTCCGCGAGCAGTGCCGCGACCTCGGCGCCGAAGCCCGCTGTGCGCGGCGCCTCGTGGACGATCACCGCACGCCCAGTCTTCGCGACCGAATCGAGAACCGCCTCCTCGTCGAGGGGAGTCAGGGTGCGCAGGTCGAGGACCTCCACCTCGGCCTCGCCGCGCTCGCTGAGGCGCTCAGCCGCCGCAGTCGCCACCGGCAACATGGCGCCGTAGGCGATCAGCGTCGCGTCGGTCCCATGGCGGGCGACCGCGGCCCGTCCGAGCTCGACGAAGTGCTCCCCGTCCGGCACCGGCTCCGCGGAGGCCCGATAGAGCGCCTTCGGCTCGAGCACCACAACCGGATCGGGATCGCGAACGGCGGCCGCGATCATCCCCTTCGCGTCGGCCGGCGACGAGGGCATCGCGAGTTTGATCCCGGGGGCATGCGCGTAGAACGCCTCGGGCGAGTCCTCGTGCAGCTCGGGCGCCCTGACCCCGCCGCCGTAGGGCATGCGGATAACCACCGGCATCTCGATCGCCCCCCCGCTGCGCCAGCGGTAGCGGCCCAGATGGCTCAGGACCTGATCCAGGGCGGGGTAGCTGAACGCCTCGTACTGCATCTCGCAGACGGGCCGCCAGCCCGCCAGCGCGAGGCCGATCGCGGTGCCGACGATGCCGGACTCCGCCAGCGGGGTGTCGACGCATCGGTCCGGGCCGAACTCGTCCAGCAGGCCTTCGGTCGCGCGGAAGACACCGCCGAGCCTGCCGACGTCCTCCCCGAGCACCATCACGGACTCGTCGCGCGCCATCTCCTGGCGCAGTCCGTCGTTGACGGCCTGCACGAGGTTCAACACCGCCATCTCAGGGCTCCATGGCGGAGTCGCGGTCTCGGCGGAGCCCACGCGGCGGCAGCGCGTAGGTGGTGTCGAAGATCTGTCGCGGATTGGGATCGGGCAGCGACTCCGCCGCCTCGATTCCCGCCTCCGCCTCGGCCAGCGCCTCCTCCCTGACCCTGGAGATCGACTCCTCGTCGAGCACGCCGGCCTGCCGGAGCCGGCTCTCGAAACGACCGAGGCACTCGCGCTCGCGCCCCGCGCGAACCTGCGCCGGGTCCATGTAACGGCTCGGGTCGTCGGCGGTCGCGTGTGGCGCGCAGCGGAACGTCACGGCCTCGATGAACTGAGGACCCTCGCCCGCCCGGGCACGGCCCGCGGCAGCGCGGACGGCATCGCGGACCGCGAGGGGATCGGCACCGTCGATTCGCACCCCCTCCATCCCGTAGCCGACGGCCTTGTCGACGAGACGCTCGACGCCGGATTGCGCGGCCGTCGGGGTCGAAATCGCCCACGAGTTGTTGTTGCAGAGGAACACCGCCGGCACCTGCTTGGCGGCAGCGAAGGTCATCCCCTCATGGAACGCGCCGGTCGAGGTGGCGCCGTCGCCGAAGAAGGCGAGCGCGCAGCTCGGTTCGCCCCGGAGCTTCAGGCCCCAGGCCATCCCGGCGGCGTGCGACACGTGGCTGCCGACCGGTACCGCGATCGACGCGATCCGCCGGTCGCGCGGGTCACACCAGCCCTCCGGGTGTCCCCGCCACCAGGCGAAGATGGTCGCGGCCGGCATCTCCCGGAGCAGGCCGATGGCGGACTCGCGGTACGAGGGGAAGATCCAGTCCTCGCGGTCGAGGGCGTGGACGGCTCCGGCCTGCAGTGCCTCGTGGCCCCAGAAGATCGCGTACGTCCCGATGCGGCCCTGACGGTGGTAGACGACCGAGCGGTCGTCATAGGTCCGCAGCCGCACCATGCTGCGGTGAAGCGCTCGGAGATCCTCGGGCGGTCCCGGGACCCCCTGCCTGGCCGGAACAGGCTCGTTGGCTATCGCTTTGGGATCCACTGGGAAGGCGTCCGGCCCGATCGTATCCAGGATTCAGGACCCGATCGGGCGACTTCGATCGACCGTCCACAGGGGTGCGATCGCCGGCGCGACCGGATACGGTGAGCCCGCCAGCGCCCTCAGTCGACCGGAGGGGGAGAAGTGAGCGTCACCCACAGTCCACTTGCAGGGACCGTCCCTGTGCGGGATCACGCCGCCCTCTACGACGAGTTGACGGACGGCCGGACGCTCAGGCCCCGGGTGGAGGAGCTGCTCGACCGGGCCGCCGCGACCCATCCGGGCGTGGTCCCGAGCCCCGACGAGATCGCCGCCGAGCGGGCGCGCGAGCTGCGCGATCAGGAGGGAATCGAGCTCGCCCAGGGCCGGCTGCTGGCCGCGTGGCTGTCCGATCCCGGCATCGGCACGCATCTGGTGGAGTCGATGTTGCGGCCGAAACCGGAGTCGGTCGCGCTGCTCTCCGCCTACCGGAGCGAGGGCCGCGTCGATCTGGGTGCGGCGAGCGTCGAGCGGCAGGGCAATCTCGGCGTCGTCACGCTGACGCGCCCGGAGCGGCTCAACGCCGAGAACGACGAGACGACCTTGGCGCTGGAGACCGCCGTGGACCTGGTCCTGCTCGATCCGGGGTCGGAGGCCGGCGTCCTGCGGGGCGGGGTGGTGAGCCACCCGCGCTATCGCGGGCGCCACGTCTTCAGCTCCGGCCTGGATCTCTCCGAGCTCTACGCGGGCGCGCTCTCCTACCTCTTCTTCATCGTCCGGGACCTGGGCTTCGTGGCGAAGCTGCTGCGGGGCATGGCCGCACCAGACGCGCGTGAGGTCTCCGAGCCGACAAGGTCTCCGGAGACCGACGAAGGGTGGCTCGAGGTGCCCTGGCTGGCCGGCGTCGAGACGTTCGCCATCGGCGGCGGCGCGCAGCTGTTGCTGGTGATGGACCGTGTGGTGGCCGAGCGCGATGCCGTCCTCAGCCTGCCGGCCAGCCGCGAGGGGATCATTCCGGGAGCGGCCGCGCTGCGGCTGCCGCGCTTCACGGGCCTTGCGGTGGCCCGCCGCTCGATCATGTTCGATGAGCAATGGCCCGCCGAGAGCGTCGCGGGGCGCCTGCTGGTGGACGAGGTCGTTGACCGCGAGGAGGTCGGGGAAGCGGTCGCCCGGGCGGCGGAGCAGCTGCTCGAGATGGGGCCGGTCAGCGTGCTCGCCAACCGCAGGGCGCTGCGAGCGGCCCAGGAGCCACTCGACGCCTTCCGAGCGTTCATGTCGACGTACGCCATCGAGCAGGCGCGCTGCCTGACCAGTGACGCACTGGTGAAGAACCTGGAGCGAACGTGGGTCGGGCGGCGAGGCAAGTCCTGATCATGGAGGGGAAGACCGACGAGCGGAGCGCTGTCGCCGACCCTGACGGGATCGTCGCGGCTGCCAACGACACCCGCCGGCCTCTCGAGCAGGACGAGACGCTCGACGCGCTGTTCGCGGCGCAGGCCGAGCGCTCGCCCGCGGCCCCGGCGATCCTCTGGGGGGACGAGGCCACCAGCTATGGGCGCCTGCTGAGCTGGGCCGATGCCATCGCCGGGCGCCTGCGTGCCGCCGGGGCGGTGCCCGGCGACCTCGTCGGCGTCTGCGGGACTCCGTCGCCGGCGGTGATCGCAGGGGTGCTGGGCATCCTGCGAGCCGGCTGTGCGTATGTCCCCCTCGAGCCGGACTGGCCGGCCGAGCGGCTGCGCTTCATGGCCGGGGACTGTGGGCTGCGCCTGGTGGTCTGCGACTCCGAGCACGAGAGCCTCGTCACCGGCATCGGCCTCACGCCGCTCGGCGCCGAGGACGCCGCGGAGCCCGCCGACGCGGCGCCAGACCGCGATCCGAGCGACCTCGCCTACGTGCTCTACACCAGCGGAAGCACGGGAGCCCCGAAGGGGGTCGCCATCCCTCACCGGGCGGTCAACCGCCTGATCTCCGGAGCGCCCGACTACGTCGAGCTGGGGGAGGGCTGCCGCTTCCTCTGGCTCTCGCCCCTCACCTTCGACGCATCGGTCATCGAGGTCTGGGGACCGCTCCTGACCGGCGGCGCGATCGTGGTCACGCCGCCAGGACAGGTGCGCCTGGAGCGGCTCGCCGAGACGATCCGGCGCGGCGGCGCCACGGCGGCGCTATTCATCTCGCCTCAGCTGCACATGGTGGTCGACCGCGACCCGCACGAGCTCGACGGGCTCCGCCACGTCCTCGTCGGGGGCGACCTGCTCTCGGCCGACCACGTCCGGCGCCTGCTGGCGAGCGGCGTGGTCGACGAGGTCGTCCACTGCTACGGGCCCACCGAGAGCACGCTGTTCGCGACGATCGACGTCATCAGTGAGGTCCCGGAAGAGGAGGCCTCGCTGCCGATCGGCAGGCCCATTGCCAACACCACCTGCCACGTGGTCGACGACGAGCTGCGCCCGCTCCCGGTCGGGGAGGAGGGCGAGCTCCTGATCGGGGGCCTCGGGCTCGCCACGGGGTACGTCAACCGTGCCGAGCTCACGGCCGAGAAGTTCGTGCCGGATCCCTTCTCGCCGCCCGGCTCCGGCGAGAGGCTCTACCGGACGGGGGACCTCGCCCGCTGGCGCGAGGACGGGCGGCTCGAGTTCGGCGGCCGGATCGACCATCAGGTGAAGATCCGCGGCTACCGGATCGAGCTCGGTGAGATCGAGGCGGTGCTCCGCGACCACCCCGACGTCGAGGACTGCGTCGTGGTCGCGCGGGAGGACGAGGCGGGGCACAGGCGCCTGGTCGCGTACCTCACGGGTCCCGAGCGTCCCGACGTCCCCGCCCTCCGTGCCTTCGTGGCCGAGCGCCTGCCCGCCTACATGGTCCCGGCGGCCTGGGTCGCACTCGAGCGGCTGCCGCTGACCGAGAACAACAAGGTCGACCGCGCGGCGCTGCCCGAGGTCGACGGAACCCCGACACCCACTTCAATCGGGTTGCGCTTACGCGCACTCTCGCATCAGCCCCCCGGCGACGAGCTGGAGGGGCGGATCGCCACTCTCTTCGAGGAGGTCCTGCGCATCGAGGGTGTCGGTCGCGACGACGGGTTCTTCGAGCTGGGAGGCGACTCGCTGCTGGTCACCGAGGTGCTCGCCCGGCTGGGGGAGGAAACCGGCGTCAGGCTCCCCCTCGACATCCTCGTGGACGCCCCCACGCCCGCGACGCTCGCCGCGGCGATCGAGCGTGCCCGCGCGAGGGCGTCGGAGCACGCCTTTCCCCCGCTGGTCCCGCAGCCCCGGACCGAGGAGGCGCCGCTCTCCGTCTCCCAGGAGCAGATCTGCTTCCTCGACGACCTCGACCCGACCTCGGTCGCCTATCAGTTCCAGGCGATCCTCTGGCTACATGGCGAGCTCGACGTCGCCGCGCTCGAGCGGGCGCTCGGCGAGATCGTCGCCCGTCACGAGATCTACCGGACGACCTTCCCGCGCCAGGGCGGAGGCTGGACGGGGCACGTCCACGACCCGTTCCCCGTCGAGCTGAACCTCAAGGACCTGAGCGACGCTCCCGACCCGGACGCGATCCTCGCTTCTCTCGCGGACGCCCAGTTCCGTCGGCGGATCCCGATCGACGAGCTGCCGCTGGTGCGCTGGCGCCTCGTGAGGCTGGGACCGGACCGCCACGCGCTCCTACACCAGGAGCACCACCTCGTCCACGACGGCTGGTCGATGATGGTCTTCGCACGGGAGCTGCGTGAGCTCTACGTAGAGGAGCTCAGTGGAGAAGCGGCGCAGCTCCGGCCCACGACCCTCCAGTTCAGGGACTTCGCAGCTTGGCAGCGGGCCCTGCTCGAGACCGAGATCGCGGAGGGACAGCTCGCCTACTGGCGCGAGCGGCTGGCGAACCCGCCCGAGCCGATGGACCTGCCGTACGACCGCTCCCGACCGGCCCGCCAGACCTTCAGCGGCGACCAGGTGGTCGCCGAGATGCCGGCCGAGGTCGCGGAGGGAGTGCGGGCCTTCGCGCGGGCGCAGGGGGTCACGCCATTCATGACGATGCTCGCGGCGTTCTACGTCATGCTGCACCGTTACAGCGGCGCGGGCGAGGTGATCGTCGGCTCCGGTATGGCCAACCGGCGGCTGCGCGAGCTCGACCCGATGCTCGGCATGTTCATCAATACGGTCTCCCTTCGGGTCGGGTTGAGCGATGACCCGACGGTGAGCGAGCTGCTCGCCCGGGTGCGTTCGACCGTGCTCGAGGCCCAGGAGAACCAGGACGTGCCCTTCCCGCGGGTGGTCGAGGCCGTCGCCCCCGCCCGCAGCTCGAGCCACACGCCGCTCTACCAGACGCTCTTCTCGATCGCCGACGCTCCGCTACCCGAGCTCGAGGCAGCGGGACTGTGGATCGATCCCGACGAGACACCCGGGAACGGCTCCGCCAAGGCCGAGATCAATGTCGTCGTGGTCAACCACGACGGCCGCGGCGAGTCACCGGGCGCGCCGACGATCATCTGGGAGTACAACGGCGACCTCTTCTCTGCCGCCACCGCCGAGCGCATGGTTCGCGACTACTCCCGCGTACTCGAGTCGCTGATCTCAGAGCCGGACGCCCCCACCTCCGCGCTCGCGCTGCTCTCGGATGACGAGCGGCACCGCCTGCTCGTCGAGTGGAACGACACGGTGGCGGAGTACCCGCGGGATGCCACGATCCACCGTGCCTTCGCCGAGGCCGCACGCCGCGACCCCGAGGCGATCGCGGTGGCGACCGATGTCGACTCCCTGACCTACGCCGACCTCGACCGGCGCTCCAACCAGCTCGCCCGGCACCTCAGCGGGCGCGGCGTCGAGCCCGGCACCCGGGTCGGCATCTCGACCGAGCGCTCGCTGGAAATGGTCGTCGGGCTCCTGGCGATCCTCAAGGCAGGCGGCGCCTACGTCCCACTCGACCCGAGCGATCCCGAGGAGAGGCGCGCGTTCGTCATCGGCGACGCGGGCATCTCGCTCGTGGTTGACCGCCGGCTCGTGAGCGACCGGGCCCTCGCGAGCGAGAGCGACGAGCCGGTCGAGGCTTCGCATTCGGCGACCGACGAGGCGTACCTGATGTACACGTCCGGCTCCACCGGCCGGCCGAAGGGCGTCCTCGTCACCCATCGCAACGTCGTCCGGCTCGTCGCCGGCCAGGACTACGCGGAGTTCGGGCCGGACGAGGTCTTCCTGCAAATGGCGCCGCTCGCGTTCGACGCCTCGACCTTCGAGATCTGGGGCGCGCTGCTGCACGGCGCGCGGCTCGTCCTCTACCCGGCCGGCTCCGTCGACCTCACGGAGCTGCGGGCGACGCTGCAGCGGCACGCCGTGACCACGCTCTGGCTGACCGCCGGCCTCTTCCCTCAGGTCGTCGACGTGGACGTCGGCTCCCTGACCGGCCTTCGGCAGCTGCTCGCAGGAGGCGACGCGCTCCTGCCCGACCGCGTCTCCCGCGCGATGCGGGCTCTGCCGGGCGTGAGGCTGGTCAACGGCTATGGGCCGACCGAGGCGACGACGTTCTCCTGCTGCTTCGACGCGACCTCGGGCGTCGCGTTCGACGACTCGGTGCCGATCGGCCGGCCGATCGCGAACACCTCGGCCTACGTGCTCGACGGCCGGCTCCAGCCGGTCCCCGTCGGAGTGCCCGGCGAGCTCTACATCGGCGGCGACGGCGTGGCGCTCGGCTATCTGAACGAGCCCGAGCTGACCGCCGAGCGCTTCGTCCAGAGCCCGTTCGGCGAGGGTCGCCTCTACCGCACCGGCGACCTCGTCCGCTGGCGTCCCGACGGCCAGCTCGAGTTCCTGCGCCGCGAGGACCTGCAGGTCAAGGTCCGCGGGTTCCGTGTGGAG
>DATAOX010000058.1:0-10373 GCA_036265555.1 Solirubrobacterales bacterium | reverse complement strand
AACCGAGTTCGCGTCGCTTGATGGGGTCATGGAGGACCCGGGCGGATCCGAGGACTTCAGGCATGGCGGCTGGACCTTCGAGTACTGGCGCGGGGACGACGGCGACAAGTTCAAGGTCGACGAGACCATGAACTCGGCGGCACTGCTGCTGGGCCGGGTCACGTACGAGGGCTTCGCGGACGCCTGGCCATCGCGCGAGGGCGAGTTCGCGGACAAGTTCAACCAGATGCCGAAGTACGTGGTCTCGACCACCCTCGAGGACCCTGAGTGGACCAACTCGACGGTGATCAGCGGCGACGTCCCCCAGGCGGTGGCGCGGCTGCGCGACGAGATCGAGGGCGAGATCGTCGTCCACGGCAGCGCGACCCTGGTCCAGACGCTGCTCGACAACGATCTCGTTGACGAGCTGCGACTGATGGTGTTCCCGGTCGTGCTCGGGTCGGGCAAGCGGCTGTTCGCGGACGCCGACGACAAGAAGTCCCTGCGCCTCACCGATTCGATGACGGTGGGCGACGGCGTGGCGATCCTCGTCTACCAGCGCGCAGCCGACGGCGAGGAGTGACCCGGATGTCGGACGCGACCGAGCTGACCCCGATCGGGAGGGTCGAGTCCACCCTCACCGATCGGGCGTCGGCCCCCAAGCAGGGCAGCGAGGGCGCGCCGGACGCATGGCTGGTGTTCGATCCGGCGTTCGCCGACGCGTTGGCGGACGTGGAGCCAGGCGATGCCGCGATCGTCCTCTCGTGGCTTCACCAGGCCGACCGGAGCGTTCTCCGGGTGCATCCGCGCGACGATCCGGCGAACCCGCTTCGCGGCGTCTTCAGCACGCGCTCGGGGGATCGCCCCAATCCGATCGGGCTGCATCCAGTCGAGGTGGTCGCGGTCGAGGGGAACCGGATCCGTGTCCGGGGGCTCGAGGCGATCGACGGAACGCCGATCGTCGACCTGAAGCCTGAGCTCAAGGCCGCGGGCGCGGCTCGCTCCGGGGACGGAGCGCTGGCGCGCGGGAAGCCGGCGACCCGGCTGCCGGCGCGGGACCTGGAGCGAGCGCGGCGCTTCTATGCCGAGAAGCTCGGCATAGAGCCGGCGGAGGAGCGCCCCGGCGGGCTGCTCTACCGCTCCGGGGGCGTCGAGTTCGCGCTTTTCCAGTCGGCGGGCGGACCGCCCGGTGGGCACACGCAGATGGGCTGGGAGGTGGATGACATCGAGGCCGCGGTGCGCGAGCTCCGCGGGCGCGGCGTCGTCTTCGAGGAATACGACCTGCCGGGACTCAGGACCGTGGACGGAATCGCCGACATCGAGGGCAACTACCCGAGCAAGGGCGGCATCGGCGAGCGGGCCGCGTGGTTTTGCGACAGCGAGGGCAACATGCTCGGGATGGGCGAGCCGATACGCGAGCCGAGGCCGCCGTCAGGATGACCGGACGGTGACGCTGTCGTCGCTGAGGTGGAGGGTCCCGGTCGTGCCGTTGGCTCCCTTGAACTCGAGCGTCCCGCCGCGCTGTGCGCTCGTCTGAGCCGACCTGCCCTGGGGCGCGCTCGTGATCGTGAGCGGGCCGGCGTGGGGCACGTCGACGCGGTCCGACGTCTGGCGGACCCTGATGAAGTCCTGCCGAAAGACGACGAGCCGGCCCGTCGACCGCTGATCGGGCTTCGCGCCGGCGTAGACCGCGGTGAGCATGCGATGGTCGGAGATGCGCCAGGCATTGGTGACCGGCCACAGCTCCACGGGCTGCACCGGGCCGCTCGCCGCGAGCTCGTGGCCGAGGATCCGCCCGGGATAGGTGCTGTGCATCGTGCTACCCGGCGGGCCCTGGTGGCGATGGCGCGGGCGCGGGTTCGAGGCCCGTGCGGCGGGCGGCGCGCCGGGCCCGCCTCCCGACCCGGATCTGGTGGTGCCGCTGGGTCCGACGCCGGCCTGCGGGCCGGCGGTGGACGTCGTCGATCCGGTGCTCGAGCCGCTGCCGGAGCCACAGGCGGCCAGAGCGATCGCGACGGCGATCGCGGGCAACGACGCGGCGATCCGGACCCCGGCGGTCGCCGGGCGGCGGCTCACTGTTCCCTGATGTTCACGAGCTCGTTGCGCACGCACCGGTTGTTCGTCCTCAGCTTCGCCCATCCCTCGCGGCTCGACAGCGAGAACCCGGGCGTCGAAGTGGTTCCGGAGAAGCAGTAGCGGTAGCGATGCTGGTTGTTCCAGCGCTTTCGCACCCTGGTCCACTGCTTGGCGTGCACGCGGCGGTAGACCTCCGGGAGCGACCTCTTGATCCCGCCGTAGAGACCTGGCCCAGGTTGCGCAGGCTCCACTTGTTGGCGCACCTCGACCTCTCGGGCGGGCAATTGCTCGCGGCGCCGTAGTTGAAGAAGAGCCCGCCACGCCGGTGGAAGATCGCCCCGTGCACGAGGGCCTTCGTCGCCTTCGGCTTATTCCACTGCGGCTCGACGTCGCTCGCGACGGCGACTCCCTCGTGCCTGTAGTGGCGGCCGTGCCGGCGCTGGTAAGTGTGGAGGCGATCGGACATCCTGCTCTGGTGGCGACCCGCTTTGCGGATGTTGCGCCGGCTCATCCAATTGGGCATGTTGTTCGTGTTTCCGTACGTGATCCGGGCCGAGCCGCGGCTGTAGCACTTGCCGTTCGTGCGGTATGCGTCCGCGGCGGCCTTGAGCGCGTCGAGGATGTCTTGATTCGCGAACTCCGTCCCGGTCCGGAGCTGGGTGCCGAGCGCCCCGTGGTGCCGGCTGGGCTTGCCGAAGTCCATGAGCAGGACCCTGGTCCGGTTGGACTGCCGCCGCGCGAACGCGCACGCGTCGTTTCGCGCCTGGCGCCTCAGATCACGCTCGCTTCTCGCCGTCATGTACCAGGCCGGGACCGGCTGCGGTGCGCTGCGCTTGAACCTGGCCATCTTCGAGGTGCTCGTCTCCGTCGCCTGGCCAGTGTTGCCGGTGGCGCCGGTCGGGCCCGAGGCTCCGGCCGGCTCCGGCGCCTCGGCGCCGACCGTGAACCGCCGGGTCGCGGCGGCCGAATTGCCGGCGGGGTCGGTCGCCCGGACGCTGAAGCTGTAGCCGCCGTTCTGCAGCGGGGCGGGGGGCTCGTACTGCCCGTTGGCCGGGCACGGAGCGAAGGTGGGGGAGGTGGGCCTGAGCGAGCAGGTGAACGTCGCCGAGCCGTCGTCCGACGCGAAGGTGAACGTGGGGAGGGGGTTGCTCACCACTCCTGCGGGACCGGACTCGATCGACACGGTGGGCGGGGCGGTGTCGACGGCGAACGTGCTCGATGCCGGGGTCGGATCCGCCCCGCCTGACGCGTCGCTCGCGCGAACGCGGAAGGTGTGGGCTCCGTCCGGCAGCTCCGTGAATGCCCGCGGGGAGGCGCAGGGCGCGAATGGCGCCGCGTCCAGGCTGCACGCGAAGCGGGCGGCGGGTTGAGAGGAGGAGAACGCGAACGACGGGCTCGCGTCCGCCGTTGGGCCGCTCGGCCCGGCGTCGATCCGCGTGTCGGGCGCGCCCACGGTACCGGCCCGGATACCGTCGCTCGGCGGGTCCGTGGCCGCGAGCGCGACCGCGGCCGGCAGCGCCGCGATCACCGCGGCGAGGAGAACCGTCGGGAGCCGCCGAAGGCGGCGCCCGGTAAACGGCGATCTAGGCAACGAACTTCCAGGAAGGCGAACGCAAGCGGTCCATCATTGCCACTCGGGGGGCTCACGGCCAACTTTTGCAACGGAACTTGCGGCGGGGGTGTCCTTTTCGGCGTCCCCGGTTCGTCTCAGGGGCGAACATTCCCTGAAAGGAGGAACCGTGAAGTACATGTTGCTGATTCATCAAGGAGATACGCCGACGCCACGCTCGCCCGAGGATTGGGCGCGGCTGTCGGAGGACGAGCAGCGGCAGGTGTTCGCTGACTACCAGGCCATCAACGAGACCCCGGGCGTCACCCCGGGCCAGCAGCTCGATTCCCCCGAGGCGGCGACCACGGTGCGGGTCGAGGGCGGCGAGACGCTCGTCACCGACGGCCCGTTCGTGACCGTCAAGGAAGCCCTCGGCGGCTGGCTTCTCTACGAGGCCGACGACCTCGACGCGGCGATCGAGCTCGCGGCGCGCATTCCCGCGGCGCGGTTCGGCGGCGGGATCGAGATCCGGCCGGTGGTGGAGCGATAGCGATCGCGCCCCTCGAGCAGGTCTTCCGCGACGAGTGGGGACGTGTCCTCGCCTCCCTGATCGGCTTCCTCGGCGACTTCGATCTCGCCGAGGAGGCCGCCCAGGAGGCGTTCGCGATCGCCGCGGAGCGCTGGCCGCGCGACGGAACGCCGGACAGCCCGCGCGCGTGGCTGGTGACGACGGCGCGAAACCGGGCCATCGACCGCCTCCGCCGCGATCGCACCGGCGCCGAGAAGCTGCGGTTGCTCGACGCACACGAGGCCGCTGAGGACGAGGTGGACGAGACGCTGATTCCCGATGAGCGGCTCGAGCTGCTCTTCACCTGCTGCCACCCGGCGCTCTCGCTCGACGCCCAGGTGGCGCTGACCCTGAGGACGCTGGGCGGGCTCTCGACCGACGAGATCGCGAGCGCCTTCCTCGTCCCCAGGGAGACGATGGCGAAGCGGCTTCTCCGGGCGAAGCGGAAGATCAAGGCGGCGGGCATCCCGTTCCGGGTCCCGCCGGCGCATCTTCTGCCGGAACGCCTCGCGGCGGTCCTCGCCGTCATCTACCTGGTATTCAACGAGGGGTACGGCGGTCGAGGTGAGCTCTCGGCCGAGGCGATCCGGCTGGGCCGGGCGCTGGCGGAGTTGATGCCCGACGAGCCGGAGGCGCACGGGCTCCTGGCGCTGATGCTGGTGAACGACTCCCGGCGCGAGGCCCGGTTCGCGGCCGGCGAGGTGGTGCTGCTGCGCGATCAGGACCGGTCGCTCTGGGATCGGGAGGAGCTCGCCGGCGGCAGGGCGGCCCTCGAGCGCGCCGTCGCGCTGGGGGGTCGCGGGCCGTATGCGATCCAGGCCGGCCTCGCGGTGCTCCACTCCGCCGAGTCGCCGGATTGGCACCGCATCGCCGCTCTCTACGGCGACCTCGCGGAGCTCACCGGCTCGCCGATCGTCGAGCTCAACCGCGCCGCGGCCATCGGCGAGGCCGGCGACGAGGATGCGGCCCTGGCCATCGTCGAGCGGCTCGAGCTCGACCGCTACCACTACATGCACGCCACGCGAGCCGACCTCCTGCATCGCCTCGGCCGCACCGACGACGCCAGGGCCGCATACGAGCGGTCGCTCGAGCTCGTGCGCTCCGACGCCGAGCGGCGCTTCCTGGAGCGGCGCCTGGCGGAGCTCGGGTAGAACGGGAGCGATGAAGCTCGGGGTACACCTGCCGTTGATGGAGTTCGGTGGCGAGGGCCTGTCGCGCCGGCGCCTGATGGATGCGGTTGACGCGGCGCGCGAGTCCGGCCTGGCGGCGGTCTCGACGAATGATCACTTCGTCTTCACGACCCCCTGGCTCGACGGGCCGACCGCGCTTGCCGCCGTGATCGAGCGCTCCGGCGATATGACGTTGGCCACGACGATCTCCCTCGCGGCGCTTCGCGGGCCCGTCTCGCTCGCCAAGACGCTCGCGGCGCTGGACCTGCTCAGCGAAGGGCGCCTGATTGCCGGCGTCGGCCCCGGGTCAACCGATCGCGACTACGCGGCGCTCGGCATCCCCTTCGAGGAGCGGTGGAAGCGCTTCGACGAATCGGTCCCGATCCTGCGAGCGCTGCTGCGCGGCGAACAACCGCCGGCGGGACCCCATTTCGCCGCGCCGGATCGCCCGCTGGCGCCACGTCCCCATCGGGGCGAGGTTCCGCTCTGGATCGGGAGCTGGGGCTCCGACGCCGGCCTGGCGCGCGTCGCGCGGCTGGCCGACGGGTGGCTCGCCTCCGCCTACAATACGACGCCGGAGCGATTTGCGACCGCGAAGGAGTCGCTGGCGCGGAAGCTTCGCGACGGTGGGCGGGAACCCGCCGGGTTCCCGAACGGGCTGGTCACGATGTGGACCTGGGTGACCGACGATCGCCCGGACGCCGAACGCGCGCTGAGGGACGTCCTGGGTCCCGTGCTCCGCCGTGACCCAGAGAGCCTGCGCGACCACCTCTGCATCGGCTCGGCCGAGCACTGCGCGGAGATCCTGTCCGGGTACGTGCGGGCCGGTTGCGAGTGGGTTCAGTTGTGGCCGCTGGGCGACGAACCGCGACAGATCGAGCGAATCGCGGGCGATGTGAGGCCGCGGATCGAGGCCTGACTCACACCATCACGAACTGACGCTCGAGTGTCCCAGACGGACTCGGGGAAGCCAGCGGTGGACGGGTTCCGGGATCCACCAGGCGAGCGGCCCGAGCAGGCGCAGGATGGCGGGCAGCAGCAGCAGCCGCACCAACGTCGCGTCGAGGAGCACCGCCACGCCGAGGATCACGCCCATCTCCTTGGGGGGCAGGGGGCCCGACAGGGAGAAGGTGAAGAAGACGAACACCATCACCGTGGCCGCGGCGTTGATCGGCCGACCGGATTCCGCCAAGCCGCCGATCAGCGCCGCCCGTGCGTCGCCCGTGCGCTCGAACCGCTCACGGACCGACGCCAGCAGGAACACGGTGTAATCCATCGCGAGCGCGAAGATCAGCGCGAAGAAGAACACCGGGCTCCACGCGTCCAGGAACCCCTGCGAGGTGAACCCGAACAGTCCCTGCCCGTAGCCGTCCTGGAACAGCAGCCTCGCGACGCCGAACGCACCACCCGTCGCGAGCAGGCTCAACAGCACCGATGCCGCCGCGATCAGCGGGGCGCGAAGGATGACGAGCAGGAGCACGAAGCCGATCCCGAGGACGAGCGCGTAGAGCCGCGGCGTCCAGTGGTCGAGCGCCGCACCGAGATCGTCGCTCTCGGCCGCGGACCCACCCAGCAGCGCGCCGTTGGGCAGCGCGGCGCGCACGCGTTCGGTCAGCCCGTCAAGTCGATCCGGCCCGACGGCCGGGGTGACTCGCAGGAGCGCCAGCCCGTTCGACCGCTCGGGCTTCGTGACTTTCGCGATGCCCGGGCGCCCCGTGAGGGCGGCGCGGGACTCCGACGCGCGCCCCTTGGGGACCACGACCTGAAGCTCGCTCGGCGCGCCCGGCCCGAAGGCTTCCTGGATCCGCTCGTAGCCGATCCGGGCGCCGGCGTCGGCGGGAACCGCGCCGAGGGTGGGCATCTCGGTCTTCAGCCCGAGCACCGGCACCGTGAGCAGGGCGAGGATCGCCAGCGCCGCGCCGCCGAGCAGGAGCGGCCGCCGCCACACCCGCTCCCCCCAACGGGCGAACCATTCGCTTCGGTGCTCCAGCGCACTGCGCCAGGGGAGGGCCATCCGATCTATCCGCGGGCCGAGGCGGGCGAGCAGCGCCGGGAGGAGGGTCAGCGACGCCGCCAGGACAAAGCTCACGGCGAGCAGGATTCCCAAAGCTCCGGTCCGGAAGGGCGGGCTTGGAACGATCATCACCGCCGCCAGCGCCGCGATCACCGTCAGGCCGCTGATCAGCACCGCCTTGCCCGCGGTATCGATCGCGACACCTGCCGCGTCCCGGGGCTCCAGGCCGGCGCGGAGCGCGGCGCGAAACCGCACGACGATGAACAGGGCGTAGTCGATCCCGACCGCGAGCGCGAACATGAGCGCGAAGTTCATCGCCCAGATCGTCACGTCGCCAACCTGGGTGGAGAGCCACAGCGCCCCGCCGGCGGAGACAAGCCCGAGCAGGGCCAGCATCAGCGGGAGCCCCGCAGCGGCGATCGAGCCGAACGCGATGAGCAGGATCGCGAGCGTGACCGGCCATGACAGCACCTCCGACTTCAGCATCGCCGCCTTGTTCGCCTCGTTGAAGGCTGCCCAGAGCGCCGGTGTGCCGGTGAGGGTGACGTTCACCTGGCCGGAGGACAGGCGGTCGAGCGGCCCCTCCAACCGCTTCGCGGCCGCCACCATCTCGGTGTCGTCCGCCGCCGCGCCGGCGCGGACGACGGCGACGCGCCGGTCGGATGAGATCGCCCCGCTCTCGCGCGGACCGACCACCGGCCCGATGGCGGAATCCCGGCCGAGCGTGGCGCGGACGCGGCTAACGGTGCGGTGAAACGCCGGGTCGTCGACGCTCTTGGACCGTCCGTCGATCACGACCGCGAGCGAGTAGGCGCCGAGGCCGCCGAAATCGCGGTCGATCACGTCCCTCGCCGCGACCGACTCCGAACCCAGCGCCTTCCAGCCGGCGCCGGAGAGCGTGTCCTCGACCCGCGGCGCCAGTGCGCCGAGGCCGACGACGATCGCCAGCCAGCCCACCGCGATCAGTGTCAGATGATCGGCCGCCCACCGGCCGAGTCGCCCGAGTCGCCCGAGTTCCACCATGTTTCCACCCCCGTTGTGTCTCATGCGGAGGTTGTACGCGCTGCTCGGCGGCCTGACTTCGCCTCGCGGGGCCATCTTCGGCCAATGGGCGAAGATGGCCCCGTGGGGCCATGGCAGGGTCGCGGCGGGTCGAGGGGCCGGTCAGAGAAGGCCCTGGTCGGCGGCCCTCGCAACCGCTGCGGCCTTCGAGCGCTGGTTGAGCTTGGTCCGGATGTTGGCCATGTGCCGATGCACCGTGTGCCTGCTGACGATCAGCTTCTCGGCGATCTCGGGCTCCGTGAAGCCCTGCGCGGCGAGGCGAAGCACCTCGAGCTCCCGCTCGCTCAACCCGCCGCGGCTCGCCCGGTCACCCGCCGGCGGCGCGGTGGCGGACCCCGCGTCCACGTCCGCGAGCGCCGCGCCTGCGCGATCGCGCTCGCGGTTCGCGCCCAGGCCGGCGAGGGCCGCCGCGGCCGCCTCCAGCTCACGCGCCGCCTCCCGCTGCCGTCCAAGGCGCGAGAGCGTCAGCCCCAGTGCCATTCGCGCGCGAGCCGCCTCGAACGGCGCCCCGCAGCGGCTCCACAGGTCGACGGCATCCTCGAGATGCTTCCGCGCACCCTCGTGGTCGTCACGAGCGCTCGCGACGAGGCCCTCGCTGGACCGAAGGGCGGCGCGCAGCGGATCGGTCCCCGCGTCGGCGGCGATCCCGGCGAGCTCGCCGAGATGCTTCATCGCGACCTCCGCGGCGCCGCGTTCGGCGTGGACGCGGACGACGAGCGCGAGGGCCGGTGCGCGGGCCAGCCGCTCGCCGGGGGGTAGCGCGCGCAGGTAGCGGTCGAGGAGGTCGGCGGCCTCGTCGAGATCGCCGCGTTCGAGCGCGAGCTCGGAGAGACACAGCTTTGCCTGCGGGTGCCATGCCACGCGCTCGCAGAGCTCCGCCGACTCCTCCAGCCGGCCCTGGCGGCGCCGCAACTCGGCGAGCCGCAGCAGGGCCTCGAACGCGAGCGCCGGAGCCCCCTGGTCGTACGCCTCCATCGCGCCGCCGAGCTCGCGCTCGGCCTCGTCCCACTCCCCGCGCCAGGTAAGGACGGCGGCGTAGTGCGCGCGGCAGAAGCCGAACAGCTGCGGGATCGACCAGCGTTCGCAGAACCCGCGCACCGTGTCGCACCACTGGGCAGCGCGCTCCACGTCCTGGACCCGCTCGCAGGCGAAGATCAGATGGCAGCACGCGCCACCCGCGTAGTGAAGCCCGGCGAACTCGCCCGACACGGCCGCCGCCGAGGCTTCGTCGAGCAGCTCCATGCCCTCGCGCACGTCGCCGGCCGCGACGCGAGCCAGCCCCTCGAGGGAGCGCCCGAGCATCTCGAGGTCCAGGACCCCGCGCCGGCGCCCGATCTCACTCGCGGTCGCCGCCAGCTCACCCGCCCGAATCGCGTCGTCCTCGGCGATCAGCGCGACCTCGCCCTCGAAGAACGCGAGCCACCCGCGTTCCTCGCTCTCCTCGAGCCCCTCGAGCAGCCGGTGAGCGCGCGAGAACCATCCCCTGGCGACTGCCGTATCACCGCGAAAGGCCACGTGGTCGTACGCGAGCCACACGGCCGACCGCGCCGCCCCGGCGCCGTCCCCGGCCCGCCGGTATGAGCGGAATGCTCGCTCGCGCGCGTCGAGGCTCGGCTCCACCTCGCCCAACCACCTCGTTGCGTGCGCGTATCCCTCGAGCGCGGGCGGTGACTCCCCCTCGCGGAGCGCCCGCTCGAACGCCTGCCTCGCCTCGCCCCACGAGCCCGCGGCAAGGGCCTCCCGTCCCTGTGCGACCGCGTCCGGCGGCCCGGCGGCATCCTGCATCAACGAAGAGGCTACCGCCGCATGGAGGCTGTTGGCCTCGGGTCATGCAACCCTTCAGCGATGCCGGACGGCGTCGATCCGAGGCGGTTGCAGGATGCGATGAGCGCTCCCGTCCATCAGGGCGAGCGCTATGTCCCGTTCGGCGACCTCACGGCAGCCGACGTCCGGGGG